>DGGY01000016.1 GCA_002392405.1 Treponema sp. UBA3862
GAAATCCGTAAGCTTTCTGAAACTTCAACACAGCAGTCAAAAACAATCGGTGAACAGCTGCAGAATATTCAGGAGTCAATTGAAACTGTAGTAAATGCAAGCCTTATGTCCAGCGAAGCGTTCATGAATGTTGCGGCAAAAATCCATGAGACGGATGAACTTGTAAGGCAGGTTCGTGCAGCAATGGAAGAACAGTCAGAAGGTTCAAAGCAGATCAGTGAAGCCCTTCACAGCATGAATGACAGTACTATTGAAGTACGCACAGCTTCTAAAGAGATGGCTGAAGGAAACAAACAGATTCTTAATGAAGTCCGTAATCTTCAGGATGCGACAGGCGTTATGAAAACCAGTATGGAAGAAATGAGCATAGGAGCTGCAAAAATCAATGAAACTGGTGCGGCCCTTACTGAAATTTCAAGAAAAATGACTGATTCCATTGAACAGATTAACGGTGAAATCAATCAGTTTAAGGTTTAATAATGGAAAATCAGTTTGAAAGGACAGAACTTACTTTTGGAAAAGACGGAATTAAAAAACTTGCTTCATCAAGTATAATAGTTTTTGGAATCGGCGGCGTAGGAAGCTATGTTGTGGAAGCCCTGGTAAGGAGCGGAGCCGGTTCTGTTACGATTGTTGATGATGATAAGGTTGTTCTTTCGAATCTGAACAGACAGCTTTATGCGCTTCATTCAACGCTTGGAATGTATAAAGTTGATGCGGCCGAAAAGCGGATTTTAGACATTAATCCTGAGTGTAAAGTGGTGAAGTGCAGGACTTTTGTTCTGCCTGAAAATATCGGTCAGTTTGATTTTAGTAAATATGATTATGCCGTAGACTGCATAGACACTGTGTCAGGAAAACTTGCCATAATTGAAAATGCACTTAAGGCAGGCTGTCCGGTGATAAGTTCTATGGGAGCGGGGAATAAAATAGATCCGTCTCAGTTTAAGATTGCTGATATCTATAAAACTTCAGTCTGTCCGCTTGCACGCGTTATGCGGAGTGAACTTAAAAAACGCGGAATAAAAAAGCTTAAGTGCCTTTATTCAACTGAAAAAATTATTCCTCCAAAGTATGACGAGGTCTCAGCAGAGTTTCCTGTAAAGGGAAAGAAAACTCCTCCGGGAAGTAATGCCTTTACGCCGTCAGCGGCAGGCCTTATAATTGCAGGTGAAGTAATCAGGGATTTGACAGGAATGTGTGCCCTGTAGCGGAGGAAATATGTTTAAAAAAATTTCTGCAGTTCTCTCTATTGTTTTAGCTGCGCAGTTCTGCCTTTGTGCTTCAGGGGTAACGAATGTAATACTCAGGAATAATACCAGGGAAACTTTTATTTCGATGTATGTTATAGAAGAAGACAGTCTTCCTGTGAATCAGACTGTAAACCTTATTCCGTCTTCCCTGCTTGAAAAACTCATTAAAAAGAATTTTAAAAAATCTGAAATCAATGCAGAGGGATTTGATTCTTCTTCCCTCGGTAAGTCAGAAAAACTCTGGATGCTCAGGGTAAATGTTCCCTATAAAATTCTTTTTGAAAGTGAAGAGGGAAATCTTTATTTAAGGGATAATATCCGTGTTGTGGAAGAAGCTGAAAATCTTGTAATTGAGTTTAAAAAGAGCAGCAAAACAGACAGAAACTGGATTACTGATTATACAAAAAAGCATCAGGAAGAAGCGCGCAAAAGCCAGGAAATAAAAGACCTTAAAAAGCCTGTATATGCTGCGGCTGTGTCCGGTCTTGTTCTGCTTGGTGCATTTCTTGCCTTTATAATTATTGACTGGAAAAAGCAGAAGAAAAACGGCGGTAAGGATTTCTTCGGAAATCTTATCGGTACTTATCCCGCAGGAAAGCGCTGGGCTGAGATTGCAGGTGTATTTGTGATGATGATTCCTGTAGTTCTTTCTTTTATGCAGTATCAGACTCATATTGAAAAAACTTATTTCTGGTTCTTTACCCATAAAATCGAAAAGACGATCTCTATACAGGCGACTTTTGTAACGGCGGTGGCTGCGGTATTTTTGTACGGTTCATATATTGTGCGTTACAACTTTTTTAAGAAAGAAACAGCCGAGCAGGTTTTCTTTTCAATTATTCAGTCCGTTGTTAATATCTGGGCGCTTGCAGGGCTCTGTTCGATTCTTGCGGGAAATGAAGTGTGGTCAATTCCTTTGATTAATATTTCAAGCTCAACTTTTCTTCTGCTTGTTGTCCTGCTTTCGTGGATTGGCGCAAGGTCAATTGCAGGATTTTTATGGGTTGCCCTTATTATAATCGATATTTCCCATCTGACTGAAATAAATAATGCTATGGGCCTTTACGGGGCTCTTTATATTATCTTTATGTTCATTTCCCTGCTGCTTCAGATGTCAGATATTGTTCATCTTGAAGATTTTAAGAATGATTTTCTGGGCGGTGCAAAAAAGGCAGGACAGACAGTAACCCGTGATATTAAGGCTTCAAAAGACCTGACTGAAACTGTCGTAAAAACACTCCTTTAACTTTGTTTTTATATTTTATTCTCTTTCTGTACGGGTGAGCATTTCTGATGCGCGGCTGAGAAGAGGCCTTTCTGCTTAAATTTTTCGTGAAAATTCAAAAGAAAAATATAAGAGGGACGATATATGTCCCTGTCCTTCTGTTATAATAAGTGTAATATGAAAAATCTTAGGTCCGGAAAATATGTTCAGCCGGGCCGGCGGAGTTTTATTAGGAGACGTGATGAAAATTATTCATACTGCCGACTGGCATCTTGGAAACAGAATGCACGACATTGACAGGACTCAGGAAGTTCAGTTCTTTTTAGACTGGCTCAAAGAAGAAATTGTAAAAGAAGGCTCAGAGGCCCTTGTAATTTCCGGGGATATTTTTGACACGATTAATCCTCCGACGGAAGCCCGCACTCAGTTTAAAAATTTTCTTTCGGGGCTTTTAGGGACTTCCTGTACGAATATTTTTATTACGGGCGGAAACCATGATTCTGCTGCAATGCTCGATGCCGACAAAGAAATTCTTTCGTATCTTAACATAAATATTGTCGGAAGTATTTCTAATCTTAAATGTGAGGACATGGTTTTTGAAATAAAGGATAAAAAAGGAAATGTTCAGGGAGTCCTTTGTGCCGTTCCTTTTGCGCGTGAAGCTGAACTCAGACAGTATTTTGATGAAAAAGCTGAAGACGGATGTTTCAGTGACCTTGCATGGGGAGCCCTTTATTCAAAAGTAACTGAAGAAGCAGAAAAAGTAAGGGCAGGAAGAGACATCCCCCTGATTGCAACAGGCCACCTGTATGCTGCAGACCTTGAAGGCAGGGAAAACTGTGTAAATGATGCTGAAGGAAAGGCTGATGACGGAGTCAGAAACACTGATATTACAGGAAAACTCGGACGGGTTCATGCAGGCGTTTTTGGAGACAAATTTGATTATGTGGCTCTCGGTCATATTCATTACACGACAATGGTGGCAAAAAATCCGCGGATCCGTTATTCAGGCTCTCCGTTTGTAATGGGCTTTGACGAGGTTTCAATTCCGCGTGTTGTTCTGAGTGTTGATGTGCAGAAAGAAAAAACAGAAGTTAAAAAGACTCAGGTTCCTTCTTGCTGTGAATACCGTCGTATTGCAGGAAATTTTACTCAGATTTGTGACAAACTCGAAGAATATAAAAACCGCATTGACCAGTCACCTGTTTATCTTGAGATCTGTTATACAAGGGAAGAAGGCATGAATATTCAGGACAGACTGGATGAACTTTTGACTGAACTTGAACACAAAAAAGTATATGCGGTGAGCTGGCGTTTTGTTGAAGAAAACCAGATGAAAAAACTTGTGAACAGTTCTTACGATATGGAAGAAGTAAAAAATATTGAAAGTGAAAAAATATTTAAAGAATTGATTTTAAGTAAAGCAGGCGTTTCAGAAGGGCTTCTTGAAAATGAGACTGCTGAAGAGTATGAAAAAAGAATCCTTGATAAGTACCTGGGGATTTTTGTTGATGCTTACGGTGCTTTTTGTGCAGGGGAGGGTGTAAATGAGAATTGTTAAAATTGAGTTTGAAAACCTTAATTCATTAAAAGGTTACTGGTGCATAGATTTTACTCATCCTGATTATAAAAAAAATCATGACCTTTTTGTAATCAGCGGACAGACGGGAGCTGGAAAGACTTCCATTCTTGATGCAATTACCCTTGCACTTTACGCACGCACTCCCCGCCAGGAAAAAAACTACGGGGAACTTATGACACGCCATACGGCAAATCTCATGGCACGGGTTACGTATATCTGTAAAAAAGGCAGATATGAATCAACTTTCCAGGTCAGAAAGGCCCGCGGAAATGCTGCAGGCAGTTTACAGAATCCTGAGTGTACCATAAAAAATCTTGATACGGGCAGAATAGAATTTAACACCACCGCTTATTCAAAATTCCCTGAAGCCACGGCCTCTGTGATTCAGCTCAGTTATGATGAGTTCTGCCGTTCAATCATGCTTGCGCAGGGAGAGTTTGACCGTTTTATTACAGGTGATGAAAGAAAACGTGCAGAAATTCTTGCAAAATTAAATGGGACTCAGAATTATAAAAAGTTTGCAGCCTATCTTTGGGAAAATGCCAATACTGAAATCAAAAAAACTGAAGATTTAAAAAAGGAACTGGATTTGATTGAGGTGCTTCCTGAAGAAAAAGTAAAAGAATACGAAGAAGAAAAGACTGAACTTGAAAAGACTGAAAAAGAAGCTGTAAAGAAATTAGATTTAATTGAAAAAGCCCTTGCCTGGTATGAAAAAAAAGAAAGCTGTGAAAAAGAACTTGCTTTATCCCGGAAAAGACGGGAGGAGTGTCTTTTAAGACAGAAAGAATTTGAGGAAGATGAAAAGCTGATGGAAAGGCTGGAAGTGGCTGGTGAATGCGGAACACACTATGCCCGTTTTTGTGATTCAAAAAAAGTTCTTGATGAACTTGAAAGTGAATCAAAAGAGCAGGGGGTAAAGCTTCAGTCAGTACAGGACAGTTATACACAGGCTTTAGAAAATAAAGATTTATTAAAGAAAAAATCTGATGAGTTTAAGAAAAATCATGAAGAAAAATTGATTCTCTGGGAAAAAGTTTCACGACTTGATGCGGTGCTTGAGCCCAAAAAGAAAAATCTTGAAGAAGAGCGCAGACGCTTAGAAGAGATTTGTGCTGAGTATGATCAGAAAAATGGTGAAGCTGAAAAAATCAGGGCAGCTCTTGAAAACAATACTAAATTAAAAGAAACTGCGGAAAAATATGTTCTTGAAAACAAACAGGATGAAGCTCTCGAACAGGTATTGCCGGTTTTAAGGGTTTCTAAGGACAGTATTCTGTCCTTAAAGAAAAAACTTTTTGACTGTGAGCTTAACCTTAAAACTGAGAATGAACTTCTGAAAAAGACTGAAGAAGACAGGGACGGGGTTCTGAGAGAAATAAAAGAGCTTGAAGAGAAACTTCATGATTTTGTTTCAGCTGAATATAAAAACATCGTTGAATTAATCAGGGATAAAATTAAAGATGGTGGAACCTGTCCAGTCTGCGGCGGTGTATTTCATAAACATGATAAGGGCGTGTCTGAAAACTCAGATGTCAGGGCAGCAGTTCTTGAATATTCTTCAAAAATTGAAAAATTAAATGACACTCTTGATATTCTCAATGAGGAATATCAGAAAGTTTTCCGTACTGTTGAAATGCTTCAGGAGACAAAAAAATCTTTAGGGGAAGAATATAAAAACGCTTATGACGGATTTAATTTAGAGGCAGGTAAATGGAATCTTTCAGTCAGGGAAGACCTTTCAAATCTTGAAGCTGTGCTTGATATTCTTGAGGCAAAAAAAGAAGAGTTCAGAAAGGTTTCTCATAATCTTGAAGAGTACAGGGCAGAGTTTGAAAAAGATTCTGCAAAACTTTCAGGAATTGATATAAGTCTTCTTGAGAAAAAAGCAGCTGACTCACGGAAGGATTTTGAGCGTAAGGAAGCAGATTTTAAGAAAAGCTTTGAAGAAAGGGCGGCTCTTTTTGGTGAAAAAAATCTCGAAGCTGAGCAGAAAATCGAAAAGGAAAAAGAAAGCATAATTGAAGCTGATCTTGAACTTGCCGTTACACGCGAACAGAAATTTAAAAACGAACTGACAGAAAATAAAACTCGCTGCAAAGAAATCGAAAAAAGCCTTGCAGAAGCAAAGAAGAAGTTTAATTCTGCTTCAGAAAGCCTTAATTCACTTCTTGCAGAAAAATTTTTTGAAAGCATTGATGAGTTTGCAAAAATCTTTGAGCGCAGGGGAGAACTGGAAGTCTTAAAGAAGGTAAAGGCGGAACTTAAAACTCTGGAAGACACAACAAGTGCTGACCTTGAGCGTATAAAAAAAGAGCTTGGTGAGATTGAATCAGTAAAACCTGACAACAGGAAAAAGGAAGCTCTTCTTGAGGAAAAAGAAGAGACTGACCTTTTGATTGACGACTCTAAAAATAAATACGCTGACATAAATGCTTTGCTTAACCGTAATAAAGATGACCTTAAAAGGCGTGAGGCAAAAAGAAAAGAAATAGAACACTCTCTTGCAGAAAAAGAAAAGTGGGAGTTCGTTCAGAAAGTCATCGGTAAAAAAAGCGGTGAAGATTTTGAAGTTTTCGTTCAGGCACTTGTATTCAGAAATGTCCTTGAGTTTGCCAACAGATATATTTCGGATATTACAGGAAGATATTCTCTTGTGCAGATTCCGGAAAGAGTTGATTTCCTGGTTCATGACGATAATTTTCCTGATTCAAAGGATGACAGGCCTGTTTCGAATATGAGCGGCGGTGAAAAGTTTATCATAAGCCTTTCGTTTGCACTTGCAATTGCAGAAATTGCAAGCCGCAATGTTCAGGTTGATTCGCTCTTCCTTGATGAAGGTTTTGGTACTTTAAGCGGCGAACCTCTTACACAGGCAATCAATGCGTTAAAATCACTTCAGACAAAAGGAAAAATGCTTGGAATAATTACTCATATTGATGCGGTAATAAAAGAATTTGACCTTAAAATTGAAGCGCTTAAAAAAGCAGGCGGACGGAGCATTCTTAGGGGCGCCGGCATAAGCGGAGATTTTGCGGAAGCATAAAAAACAGTCCGGAAAAACGGAGTTTTTCCGGACTGTTGTATCAGATGGCATTGAGAGATGAGTGTTTTATTTACTCTTCTTTGCCAGCCACTCTTCAAACTCTTCTTCGAATTTAAGCTCGCTGTCTGAGCCTATTTCGTGAAGAGTAATTGTTTCTTTTTTTGCGCTTGAAAGATAGGCCGCATTAGAGACATAAAGACTCATTAAAGCTTCTTTTCCGTTTGCAGTCTGCGGTGTAAGTTTTGTGATTGACTGTGCAAAGGCTTTGAATACTTCAAGATAGGTATCTGGAGGCGGCACCTGGAAAGGAATTTCCTTGATTGTCGCAAGCGGAGCCTTGTATTCATCCTGTGCCATTTTTCTGTAGGTTTCTGCACTTTCAGGATTTTCTTCTATGCGGATGCATGAAGGGCAGCAGGTTACAATTGCACGGTCAAAAGATATTTCAAGTCTGTTGATTCCAGGATTTTCGCCTGTAGAAGCTACAAATACGCCTGTCAGACCGTCTTTCCATTCCATGTAGACTGTTGCTTCGTCTTCTACTTCTATTTTGTGGTATTTACCTTCGCTGCAGAAGCCTGTTACCTTTTCAGGCTGTCCGAAAAGCCAGCATATAAGGTCGAGGTTGTGAGAACACTGATTTAAAAGTGTTCCGCCTCCGTCAGTTGCCCAGGTTGAACGCCACGGTGCGCTTTTGTAGTACGACTGGGTGCGGAAGTTGTCAGTAACAATGTAGGAAACCCTGCGGACTTTTCCGTAAACACCTGAATCTATCATTTTTTTTAGTTCAAGGTTAATAGGATACAGCCTCTTGTGGAATATAAGTCCGTACTGCTTGTTGAGAGGTTTCGCCTCTATCATTTCGCGACCCTGGCGCAGGTAAACTCCGGCAGGTTTGTCGCAGAGAACATGAAGTCCGCGCCTGAATGCGGCTTTTGCAACTTTTTTGTGTGAATAGTGTGGAGTTACAATCAGAACGGCATCAATTTCAAATTCTTTATTATCAAAACCTTCAAAAAAAGAATCGTCTGTATCATAGATTTTTATGTCGTCTGTCATGTATTGTTTTATTCGTTCCAGGTTTTTACCTTTTACTCTGGTACAGGCAGTGATCTTAAATCCGAGTTCGTCGTGTGTAAAAATCTTTTCAGCGTATTTTGAGCCCATGTCGCCTACGCCTACAATTCCAAGTCTGATCATAGCTTCCTCCTGAATCTCATTATAGCATGGAAAAAAGAATAATGGATTTTAGAAAGGAAAATTAAATGATTTATTATTTTGAAAAGACTTTAACGGCACAGACAGCACTAAAAACTGGAAAGGTGAGTATTTTTACAGGGGGAACTGAGTCATTTTTTAGAAAGCGGGAATCGTGCCTAGTTTCCCAGAAAGACTGCTGCAGGTTTTAGAAAGCTGATGTTTTCGCAGATGATTTTTATAACAACCATAAGCGGTACTGCCAGGAACAATCCTAAAACTCCCCAGAGCCAGCTTGCAAAAGTAAGGGCGACAAGAATGATAAAAGGGGAAAGCCCGAGATTATCGCCTTCAATTTTTGGTTCAATTATGTTTCCGAGGATGAAATTTACAGCAGTAACCCACAGTCCCAGCAGAATTACAGTAAGACAGGACGGATAGAACTGTATTATTGAAAAGAGGATGATTACTGCAGATGAGATAATAGAGCCGAAGGTCGGAATGAAATTAAAACAGAAGGCTGTAAAACCCCAGATAAGAGGAAATTCAAGTCCTGCAGCAAAGCAGCCTGCCCAGACAAGAAGTCCTGTAATAAGAGAAATGACAAATTTAAGTGATGCGTAACGGGTAGTCTGCGTGATTATTTTCTGAATTACATGAATGATTTTCTCGTTGTCAGTTGAATTGAAGGCTATGCTTACTTTCTGTTTTGTTTTTTTAAATTCCGCAAGGAGAAAAACTGACATGAGAATGACAAGGAAAAGGCTTTCAAAAAAATTAACGATTAAGCCGGTAAAATCAAGGGCTGTTGTTTTAAGAAAGTCAGGAAGGTTAAACTGCTGGAGCAGGTTGAAGAATATTGATTTCTGTTCATTGAAGTTTAACAGGAGATAAAGTTTTGAGTCAGGCTGGACTGCAGAAGAACTGTTAATTGAATCAAGAATGGTCTGAAATTTTTCCTGATATTTAGGAACTGAATAAGCTATGGACTTAAAACTTGCAGACAGAATTGTTACTGCAACAAAGATTATTACAAAGAATGAAAGATAGATTATTAAAGTTGAAAGCCACCACGGCAGTTTTGTAAAAGTGTTGAGCTTTTTAATCGGCGGATAGAAAACAAAGGACAGAAGAACAGCAAGCGTTAAAGGTTTAAAGACTGAATCCATGATTTTTAAAAGCGTAAAGAAAAGAACCACTGCGAAGAAAATAAGGATTGCAAAGATCATGCGGGGAATTTTTGAATTAGAAGTGTTCATGGTTCTGTCCTTAAGGTTTATTTATAAAAAAGTCTAATACAGCAGGGGCCCAAAATCAACAGTCCGGCGGAAGAAAGCAGTCGTGTTTAGTATAACGGGATGTAGAAGCGGCGTCTGGAAATCTGAATGCAGTCTGCGGAAAAATATAATATTTTCTTAAATTTTTTAAAATATTCTGAATAATCCAAAAAACTGATTTATAATATTATTAAGATATTTTTAATAAAATCAGGAGAAAAGCTAATGAAAAAAGTACTTTTTGCTGCACTGTTAATGGCCGGCACTTTTGTGTATGCCCAGACTGTAGAAGAAATCTTAAAAACTTTTACTGATAATGACAGGGTTCCGGATCACAACTACACACTTCTTTCCCTTGAGAACATTGATGCAAACGGTAAAGTTGAAAAACTTGAATGTCTTCAGTACGGCGGCGGTGATAACGACCTTAAAAATGTAATGTTTGATTTCCGTGCTCCTGCCACAATGAAAGGCACAAGAGTACTTCAGGCACAGAAGAAAGGAAAGGATGATGACCGCTGGATTTATATGCCTGAACTCCGTTCAACAAGACGTATTCCTTCAAGCGAAAAAAAGAAGGCCTTTGTTGGAACAGAATTTATTTATGACGATCTTAATCTCCGTGAACCAAATGAAGATGTAAGTGTTTTTGTTTCAGAAAATCAGAAATGGTCAAACGGACTTCAGACTTTTGACTGCTGGGTAATTAAATCAACACCAATCAAAAAGGGTGAAGTTAACTACTCTTACCGCATTTCATATTTTGACAAAAAGACTTATGTTCCGGTTTATGTAGAATTTTACGATATAAAAGACAGGCTCTTAAAAACTCACACCTGCAATAAACTTGAAATGGTAAAGGGCGAGACTGGAATTGAATATCCTCTCCGTCGTCTTAATACAATTGAAAACAAGCTTACTAAGCGTAAGACAACCTGTACTGTAGTAAATTACAAGTTTGACAAGGAAGTGCCTTCTTCATACTTTACACAGAATTATCTGGTAACTGGAAAGGCTAAATAGCCGCGTCAGGGGGTGCAGCGGCGCGAAGCGTTGTCTGAAAGACAATAAAACCGCGGAAGGCCCGGCCGCCTTGCAGGCGGAGACGCCCGTAAAAATTAAGGAAAAGCTCTGTTCTTTTTTATGAAGGCAGGGCTTTTTTTTATGCAATCTGCTATAATTTTCCTATGGATAAGGAAGACGTTTTTTTAACAGAAACACTAAAAAAGGTTTATGACCAGATTCTGGACGAGAGGACTGACATAACAAGGATGGACGGTCAGAATGCCATTCTTGCCTCAGAATATGATGAAGCAATTGAGCGCTTAAACAGGCTGATGAGGGAGATAAAGGGCGTAACAGACCTTTATGAACTTGATGAAGAAGATTTTTTATTCATTCTGGACCGCCTTGAGATGTACAGCGAGTCCTTTATTGTTGACGGCAGGCAGGAAGAAAAATTACGGAAAGACCTGGAAGACTATGAGGAACTTTCAGCCTTTCTGGAACAGTTTTATGATGATGAAGATGACTATGATGAAGATGATTATGATGAAGAAAAGGAAGGGGACGCTGAGAAGGCAGATGACGCTTAGGCCGGCTGGCGGCGGGTGCCTGAGGAAGGCAGAAGGAAAGGCCGGCTCTTTTATAATTCTGTTATAAAAAAATCATTTTATTGCAGAAAATAAAGAAACATTACATACTTTAAATATAGACTTTTATGGGGAGATGAGAAATTATGAAAAAAATATTTTTCCTTTTATGTTCAGCCATGGTTTTATTTTGTGGTCAGAGTTTATTTGCGGAGGAAGGACAGACTTCTGATAATCAGATTACGGAAACTCAGGCCGGGGAGCCTGTGGAAGCTGCAGGCTCTGAGCTGGGGATGTCTGATGCCTATATTGAAACCGAGCAGGCAATTAAAAAAGCGGGACGTTTCTTTAAGAGTGAAGAAATTGCAGTTCCGGCGCTGAAACTTACTGATGAAGAGCGTTCTGCCCTTTATGATGAATATCGCAAGAATACAAAAAAGGCAGCCCTTTTAAATGGACTTGTTGGCTTTGGAAGCGGTTCTTTTGCTACCCAGGGATATATTTCAGGATCTCTTCTTCTTGCCGGGGAAGGTGTCTGCTGGTATTATACCTGCCTTGGTGCATGGCTTATATGGGGAAATCCTTCTGATGATCTTGGAGCTGCATTCGGAGCGCTTTTCGGAGCAGTCCTTTTAGTCGGGGGCGGAGCCTGCATTATCGGAAGCCGTTTTATCGGTGCCGGTGTCGCAAGTGCAAATACTGCCTCATATAACAGAAAACTTAAAAATTCTTTAGGGGCCAGGGATAAAGAGAAAGTAGATGTTTCTTTTGCTCCTGTTTTCAATCCCTTTACAAATGATGCAGGTCTTGTTGTAAGCCTTAAACTTTAGCAGAGCTTAAAAAGCCGAGGAAAAAGAACTTATGTTCGATGAAGATATTTACACAACAAACGATGATGATACTGATGATTTTGATTACTATGTTTCTTATATCCGTGCGCTGGAAGAGGAACAGGTAAGCAGAAGTGACATTGTTCATGAACTTATGGATGAATTTGATATTGAAGCAGAAGAAGCCGTAAGGGTCCTTAAAAAATATCTTGCAGAAAAATCCGGAATGGATGAGGATGATGAGGAAGAGGATGACATCGTAGAAGACGATGATTACGGTGATGGAAACTCAGAAAACTGATTCATCTTCAGTCCTGGATATGACTGAAGGCCCGCTGGTAAAAAAGATTCTTTTTTTCAGCCTGCCTCTTGTTTTTACCAATGTATTACAGATTTTTTTCAATATGGCAGACACTGCGATTGCAGGACGTTTTGCCGGTTATCTGGCTCTTGGTTCCGTAGGTTCCACCGGCCAGATGATTTTTTTCTGCTCAGGTATGCTGGCAGGTCTGGGGGGCGGCGTTAATGTTTTAGCGGCCATCTGTACAGGCCAGAAAAATTTTAAGGAGCTGGAAATTACTGTCCGGGCCTCCTTTGTTTCCTGCCTTGCCGCCGGCCTTGTGCTTTTGACGGCAGGTTTTGTCTTCTGTCCCCCTCTTTTAAGGATGATGAATACAAAACCTGAGCTCTTTGATGACGCAGTCCTGTATTTCAGAATCTATATGCTTTCAATGCCTGCCATGGCCCTTTATTTTTTCGGAAATGCACTTTTAGGCGCCCGGGGTGATACAAAATCTCCCCTTCTTTTTTTAATTCTTGCAGGAATCATTAACGTTATTCTTGATATTGTCCTTGTTGTTTTTCTTCACCTTGATGTGGCCGGGGTAGGTATTGCAACTGTAGCCGCCCAGTATGTTTCCTGTTTTTTAACGCTCTTCAAGATTTTTAAGGTGCTGCAGGCTGACGGCTTTGATTTTACCATAAGAAAAGTGTCCTTATATAAAATCGGACAGGTTTTAAAGATAGGGCTTCCTTCAGGATTACAGAATTCAATTTTTGCCGCTGCAAATATTTTTATTGCGGCAGCAATCAATACTTTTGATGCAGTTATGGTTGCAGGAAATGCGGCTTCAATGAACGGGGATAACCTTATTTATAACATTATGGCGGCCTTTTATTCTGCCTGTGCGGTTTTTATCGGACAAAATCTGGGGGCTCAGAAAAAAAAGCGGATACTGAATTCATATCTCATAAGTCTTTTCTATTCTGCAGCCTGCGGCTTTGCGCTGGGAAGCCTGCTTTTTATTTTCGGGCGGCAGTTTCTTTCGCTTTTTTCATCAGATGCCGGGGTAATTGACTGTGCAATGCTGAAATTTAAGATTATGACCTTCAGTTTTGGAATTTCTGCCTTTATGGACTGTACCATTGCCGCCAGCCGCGGTTTAAGGAAAACTCTTGTTCCTTCCATCATCGTTTTTACCCTTTCCTGTCTATTCCGCGTTATGTGGGTATTTACCGTTTTTGCTCATTACAGGACGGTGGAGAGCCTCTTTTTACTCTATCCTTTCAGCTGGGCCCTTACGGCTGTTTTTGAGATCATTTATTTTGTCTTTGTCTATAAAAGTGAGACCAGGTTTATTGCAGAGTGATTTTTTAGTAGGGGCGTTCTGCAAAAATATAGGTGTAGCGTGCAACAATGTAGCGTCCCACAAAGCGGCTTAAGAGGGCTGTGAGCCTCCACTTTAAAAAGCACTGTATGATTTTTTTATTTTTTTCAGTCTGCTTCAGGCAGTGGCGTACGACTTTTACAGGATCTTTTCCGTGCCAGACCAGTTTTCTTTTGCCGTTTGAGGCGATGTTTGCAAAGTTTGTGCTTACGCTGCCGGGGCAGAGGGCACAGACTTTTATTCCCCTGTCTTTAAGTTCTGCCCGCAGGGCAATTGAGAAAGAAAGTACATAGGCCTTTGTTGCAGCGTATACTGCAAAATTTCCCAGGGGCATAAAGGATGCCAGGGAGGCAACGTTGAGTATTTTTGAGCCTTTGTTCATATAAGGCAGGGCATAGCCGGTAATTCCTGTAAGGGAGGTGCAGTTTAATTCAATCATTTCCATTTCCCGGCTCACTTCCATTTTTTCAAAAGGACCGTAGGTGCCGAAGCCTGCGTTATTTATTAAGTATTCAATTTCAAAAGCAGAAGAAGCGGCCTCTCTTTTTAGTAAATCGTTGAAGTTTTCAGCCCCTGCCTTTCCTCCTAAATCAATTGAAAAAGGTTTTATTTCGATTGTGCTTTCAGGTGAATTATGGTTGTCTGAAGCAACCGGGTTTGTGCTGGCGGCTTCATTTTTTGATGTAAGTTCGTTTTTTAATTCTTCAAGTTTTTCTTCTGAGCGGGCAATAATCCAGATTTCGCGGGAAATGTTTTCTTTTTTATAACGGCAAAAAAGCTGTCTTGTAAATTCTGCACCGAGTCCTGAACTTGCTCCGGTAATGACTGTAATTTTTCTCATACATAGATATTAACAAATGGGAGCGGTTTATGAATAGGTTTAACAGCGTCTTTTGTGAAAAATAAAGTAGTGTAAGGTATAAAAAAGTTTTTAAAAAGTTCTATCTACTTTTTTTTATCATTATTTTTTGTTATAGTCAGTCGTGGATATTTTTTATCCCACAGGAGCCTTATTATGGATATGCAGATGAATTTTGTACGGAAGTTACCCGTACCAAAGGAACTTAAAGAACAGTTCCCTCTTGGAGAAGAAGTAACAAAAATTAAAGAAGAACGTGATGTAATCATTAAGAATATTTTTGAAGGAAAAGACAGTCACTTTCTCCTTATAATTGGACCGTGTTCGGCTGATAATGAAGACGCTGTTCTTGATTATATGAACCGCCTTGTAAAAGTTCAGGAAAAAGTTAAGGATAAGATTTTTATTATTCCCCGCGTTTATACAAACAAGCCTCGTACTAAGGGAACAGGCTATAAGGGAATGCTTCACCAGCCTGACCCAACAAAAGAAGAAGACATGCTTGCAGGAATCATTGCAATCCGCGAGATGCATACAAGAGTTGTAAAGGAAACAGGATTTACCTGTGCAGAAGAAATG
Source organism: Treponema sp. UBA3862 (assembly GCA_002392405.1). Classification (GTDB taxonomy): domain Bacteria; phylum Spirochaetota; class Spirochaetia; order Treponematales; family Treponemataceae; genus Treponema_D. The sequence goes on from DGGY01000016.1 coordinate 15,108, forward strand.
CTTTATCCTGCAAACCACAGATATCTTTCTGACCTTCTTGCTTATGTTGCTATTGGTGCCCGCTCTGTTGAAGATCAGATGCACCGTATGGTTGCAAGCGGGGTTGGAATCCCTGTTGGAATGAAAAACCCTACTGCAGGTGATATTTCTGTAATGATGAATTCCATTGTTGCGGCCCAGGCTAAACAGAAATTCCTTTACCGCGGCTGGGAAGTAACTACAGAAGGAAATCCTCTTGCACACGCAATTCTCCGCGGTTATGTAGATGCTTACGGAAGAAGTCATCCTAACTATCATTATGAAGACATCCGCTCCCTTGTAGACAGCTATGCAGAAGCAAAATTACAGAATCCTGCTCTTATTGTAGACTGTAATCACGCAAACTCAGGAAAAAAATATCTTGAGCAGATCCGTATTGCAAAAGACGTAGTTCATTCATGTCATGTAAACGATGACATCAGGCATATCGTAAAGGGACTTATGATAGAAAGCTACCTTGAAGACGGAGCTCAGTCAATCGGAGACGGTGTTTACGGTAAATCAATTACAGATCCGTGTCTTGGCTGGGAAAAGACTGAAAAGCTGATTTACGATCTGGCAGATATACTGTAGCAGAATACAACCGGCAGAGTATTGATTTGAAGGTGTACTTCAGATCAGATATTCGCCGGATTTTTTTTACAGTTTTGAGAGCAGGTATGGTATTGCTTTTTCGAACTTTACCCCATACCAGTGATCATTTTTATCAGCTTCTGTTTTTTTAATTGATTCAACGACATAGTCAGCCCCGATTGCAGCTGCCTGTGTAACACTCTTACCCCGTAAAAGGGCGCCTGCAACAGCAGATGCAAAAACATCGCCGGTACCATGGCAGGAAACGGACTGTTTTTCTGCAAAGTAATAAACTGTTTCTGTCCCATTGTAGGTGGCGGTTCCGAGTTTATCTTCTTCAAAAGAGCAGCCTGTAAGAATTACATTTTTTGCTCCGAGTTTATAAAGCCCTTTTAAAATTTTTTCAATTTTTCCCTGTGTCTGAACAGGATCATAAGGTATATCCAGAAGAAGACCTGCTTCTGTAAGATTCGGCATAATTACATCAGCTCCGTTACAGAGTTTTCTTATTTCTTTTGGGAAATCACTGTCAAAGCCAGCATAGAGTTTTCCGTTATCTGCCATTACAGGGTCTACAATACGAAGTGCTCCGGGGCGGGCTGTTTTTTTCATTATGTCGAGGATAACCGGTATCTGTGCTTTAGAGACATAGCCTGTGTAGAAAGCGTCAAAATCAATTTTTAACTCAAGCCATTTTTCTAAAATTACATTCATATCAGCTGTCAAATCATTGAATGTCCAGGACGGAAAGGCTGTGTGATTAGAAAGAACAGAACTTGGAAGAACTGAAGTTTCTATTCCGCAGGCAGAAATTACAGGCAGGGCTACTGTTAAAGAGCACTGACCAACACAGGAAATATCCTGAATCGTTAAAAGTCTTTTATCCATTTTTGTATCTCCTTTTTAAATATAAAACCTGTGCCATCTGTGCTGATGTGAGCAGCGGACAGCGTGTAGTTTTGTTTTACTTGCGCGCTGATTTAAAATACATAAAATCTGATATTATTCATATATTCAATTTTGAATATAATGTATAATACCAGATATGATTACAGTTTCTTTTGAAAACAGGGGAAAAACAGGGCTTGCAGACTGGATTTACAGGAATATAAAAAAACAGATTACCTGTGGAGAGCTGAAAGCAGATGAAAAAATTCCGTCAAAGCGTTCTTTAGCTGAACATCTTGGAGTAAGTGTTATTACGGTACAGAATGCTTATGCAAGGCTTATCTCTGAAGGCTATATTTATTCTGCAGAAAAGAAAGGCTTTTTTGTAACTGAAATTCCACTCCTTAAAGAAAAACAGTTTTTTGATGAGTTACCGCAGAAATCTGCTCAGAAATGCACGGACGCACCTTGTTTTCTTGCAGATTTTACAAGCAACATCACAAGCTTCGAAAAATTTCCTTTTTCAAAATGGGCACATACAATGCGCAGAGTTTTGAATTCAGGCGATGAAAAACTTCTGTCAGTCTGTCCTCAGAGCGGAGTACTTGAATTGAGGGAGGCAATTGCTGATTATCTTAAGCAGTTCAGGGAAATGAATGTAAATTCTTCCCGGATTGTAATCGGTTCAGGGACAGAAAGTTTGTACCCTGTCATTTTGAATCTTCTCGGGAAAAATATCAGAATTGCTGTAGAAAACCCCGGTTATTCAAAGGCATCTAAGATATTTGAGCTGAACGGGGCACAGACTGTTCCTGTTGAACTGGACACTGACGGGATGAGGGCTGAGCTTCTTAAAAAAGCCGGGGTGAGTGCAGTACATATTTCGCCTGATCATAATTTTCCGACAGGAATTGTAATGCCGGTCAAAAGGCGGCATGAAATACTTGAATGGGCCTCACAGTCTCCTGATAATTATATAATTGAAGATGATTATGACAGTGAATTCAGATTTACAGGTCATCCTCTTCCTGCGCTGTATAGTCAGGATGTAAATGATAAAGTAATTTACATAAATACTTTTTCTAAAACCCTGACCCCATCGCTCCGTATAAGCTATATGATTCTTCCCGAAAAGCTGCTCAAGGTGTTTTTTGAAAGACTGAATTTTTTGAGCTGTCCTGTGAACACGTTTGAACAGTATACCCTCGCTTCTTTTATACGTGACGGGGATTTTTCCAAACACATAATCAGAATGAAAAACTATTACCGTAATCTCAGAAACTTTTTTATTCAGAAAATTAATTCAAGCATTCTTAAAAATTACTGCACTGTTTTAGAAGAAGATGCGGGGCTTCATTTTCTTTTAAAAATGAAAACTTCCCTGTCACAGGACAGCATAAAAAAAGCCATGTTAAAGCGTAATATAAAGATTTCTTCTTTAAGTGATTATTATTACACAGCTGCGCCTGAAACTTCTGATAATTTTTTTATTATCAATTATTCAGGAATAAAGCGGGAGAGAATTGATGAGATAATTAAAGCTATGGAAGAGGTTTTGTCTGGAAAAGTCTGCAGTTAAGGAAAATATTTATTGTTTTAATGGTTTAATGGTTGAGCAATTTAAGCATATTTGTTACTGTTTATAGTAACAATAAAACAACAGGCGTTAAGAGCCTGGAATATGGAGAAAAAGATGTCAAACATCCCTTATAAAATCTATTTAAGTGAAGAAGAAATGCCTGAATACTGGTACAATGTCCGCGCTGACATGAAAAATAAGCCGGCTCCTTTAATCAATCCGCAGACACATAAACCCTGTACTGCAGAGGAACTTGAACAGGTTTTCTGTAAGGAACTTGTTGCCCAGGAATTAAACGAGACTGACCGCAAGATTCCGATTCCAAAGGAAATCCTTGATTTTTATAAGATGTACCGTCCGGCTCCTCTTACACGGGCTTACTGTCTTGAAAAAAAACTCGGTACACCTGCTAAAATTTACTATAAGTTTGAAGGACAGAATACTTCCGGTTCGCATAAATTAAACTCAGCCATTGCCCAGGCTTATTATGCAAAAAAGCAGGGGCTTAAAGGCGTAACGACAGAAACTGGAGCAGGACAGTGGGGGACAGCAATGTCCATGGCCTGTGCTTATCTTGACCTTGAATGCCGCGTTTATCAGGTGCGCTGTTCCTATGAGCAGAAGCCGCAGCGCCGCGAAGTAATCAGAACTTACGGTGGAACTGCAATTCCTTCTCCGAGTATGGAAACAGAAGTTGGCCGTAAAATCAATGCAGAGTTTCCGGGCTGTTCCGGCTCTCTCGGCTGTGCAATTTCTGAAGCAGTTGAATACGCAGTAACTCATGAAGGCTACCGTTATGTTTTAGGTTCAGTATTAAACCAGGTACTTCTGCATCAGTCTATAATCGGTCTTGAGGCTCAGGCCGCAATGAAAAAATTCGGAATTGAACCGGATATCATCATAGGCTGTGCTGGCGGTGGTTCAAATTTAGGCGGTTTAATCAGTCCGTTCATGGGAGAAAAACTCCGCGGTGAAAAAGACTACAGGATTATTGCTGTTGAACCTGCAAGCTGTCCGAGCCTTACAAGAGGTGTTTATGCCTATGATTACTGTGATACAGGTAAAGTCTGTCCAATGCAGAAGATGTATACTTTAGGCTCACAGTTCATGCCGAGCCCTAACCATGCAGGAGGACTGCGCTATCACGGCATGAGTTCAATTTTAAGCCAGCTCTATCATGACGGATACATGGAAGCCCGCTCAGTTGAACAGACAGAAGTATTTAAGGCTGCAGAGTTTTTCTGCCGTACAGAAGGTACACTCCCTGCCCCTGAAAGCAGTCACGCAATCAAGGCTGCAATTGATGAAGCCCTTAAATGTAAAGAAACAGGAGAAGAAAAGACAATTCTCTTTGGTCTTACAGGTACAGGTTACTTTGACATGAAGGCATACGAAGCTTTCAATAACGGCACGATGAGTGATTATATTCCGACAGATGAAGATATCAGAAAAGCAGTTGACCTGATTCCGCGCTTTGAAGGAAATGATAATTTTTAGGGCGTGATTCCGGCTGCTCCGGGTTTTGATAACATAGCTCGAAAAACTGTAGTTTTTCGAGGTTACTTTGAAAAAGCGATGTTCTAATTCGCGCTATTTAAGCGATTTAGAACTCGCAGCATTCTCGAAAAGTTGTAGAAAACAATTTTTTGAGAATGCAGGGTACCCCTCATTCAATAAAAAAGGTGCGTTTCATTTTGAACGCACCTTTTTTATTGAACTAAAGCCCTGCGCATCCGGCGCAAGTTTATTCCGTTGTCCAGGTCTTCATCAGACCCTTACCCTTGATTTCTGTTTCCTTCTGTTCTGTAAAGGTGAAAAGGTCTTTGACAATTTTATATGTACTTTCAGTAACGTGGATTTTGCCTGAGAAGCCTGTTTCCTGCATGCGGCAGGCTACGTTTACTGTGTCGCCCCATACGTCGTAGATGAACTTTGATTTTCCGATGATACCGGCTACCAGGTTTCCTGTGTTAATGCCGATTCGCACCTGCAGCTGGAGTTTTGAAGTGCGGTTAAAGTCATAAACATCGTCGAGAATACCGCGGGCAAAGCGGACAAGACGGATAACGCTTTCATCATCTGCATTTTCATCAAGACCTGTTGCTGCCATGTAGCTGTCGCCGATTGTCTTGATTTTTTCTACGCCTTCTTTTTTTGCCCTTTCATCAAAGCGGCTTGTAAGGTCGTTTAAAAGTTTTACGACTTCTTCTGCTTCAAGAGAATCAGACATTTTTGTAAACCCAACGATGTCTGAGAAAAGAACTGAAGCGCGGTTGTATTTTTTAGCAATGGTTTTTCCAGGATTGTCTTTTAATTCTGCGGCAATGTCTTCCGGAAGAATATTTAGGAGAAGGCTCTTAGTCTTCTCTTCCTCTGCAACAAGGTCTTTTGTCCTGTCCTGAACTGCCTGTTCCAGTTCTCTCTGGTAGCGCTTCATGCGGCGGAAACGGAGGTTGATGATATAGTAAATAATTCCGCCGGTTAAGCATAAGAGAAGTATCCAGAAAATGAAGGTTTCATAAAAATGCGGTTTTTTTACGATTTCTATTGCCTGAAGATTTTCACTTTCAACTCCGTCGCGGTTTGCTGCAATTACGCTGAAAGTGTAGTGCCCCGGACGAAGGTTTGTATAAGAAACTGAGCGCTTTGTTGACCATAAGGTATAATCGTCTTCAAAGCCCTGGAGCCTTGATTTAAACTGAGTCTGTTCTGACGAAACAAAACTTAAACCGGTATATTTAAATTCGATACGTTTTGTGTCCGGATTGAGAATAATTTTTTCTCCCTTCCAGTCAAATTTTTCATTATCAATTGTGTATTCCTGAATTTTAATGAGCGGAGCGGTTTTGTTGGCACTGACATTCAGCGGATCGTAGATTGCAAAGCCGTCTATGAGGGTAAACCAGATGCGGCCCAGAGAGTCTTTCATTGATTTTGAGGTAGAAGTTACCCCGCCTGAAATAAGACCGTCTGACTGACCGAAGAATTTTGAATTGATTTTCTGGGAATGGTCATGGGTGATGGCATCGATTTCGTCCATGGTTGCCGAGAATATACCTTTGTTGGAAGTCATCCATACTGTGCGTGTATAATCAGTTACGGCCTGGAAAACGCCGTCAGCGCCAAGTCCGTCTTTTGAATTATAATTCGTGATGGTTTCTTTATCTGTTGAAATCCTGATTCTGCTTAAACCTGTTCCTGTTGTAATCCAGTAGTCGCCCGGGGAAGGTTCATCAATTTTAAAAATTACGTTTCCAATTAAGCCTTCACCTGTAGTGTAAGTCTTTTCTATGCTGCCGTCGCGTAAAGTGAAAATTCCGCCGCCGTCAGTACCGCACCAGATAAGGCCGTTTGAATCTTCATAAACTGCCATGATGTACTCATTTGAGATTCCGTCAGCTTTTGTTATGGTTTTGAGCCTTCCTGTAGCAGGATTGTAAATGCACAGACCTGTTGTTGTTCCAATGTAAATTAAGCCTGATTTTGATTTAATTCCCACGCGGACTTTGTTGCCGGTAAGCCCTTCTTTTTTTGTAAGGCTTTTTATGGTACCGTCCGGGCTGATAATCAGCTGTCCGAGTTTTTCATAGGTTGAAATCAAAAGAGTTCCGTCGCCGGCAACGGTTATGTCGCGTACACGGACATTTTTACAGAGGCGGGTTATTTCGTTTTCAATAAAAGTATTTTTCTGAAGACAGTAAACTCCGTCGTCTCCTGCAAGCCAGACAACTTTTCTTGCAGTGTCTTCTGCAATTGCATTGATTGTGGTTGCCATGGTTGTGGTTTTGAATTTGCTCTGACTTAAGCGTTCAATTCCTCCGCGGTCAGTCGCAAACCAGATGTTGCCTTCCCGGTCTTCAGAGATTTTTGAAACTTTTTCGTCACTGAGCCCGTTCTTTGAGTTAAAATAAGAGTAGGTGCCGTCGTGAATGATTGTAACGCCGGTGTCGAGGGAGAACCACATGTTGCCTTTGCGGTCTTCATAAATTGAACTTACAGCAGTTCCTGCCTGAAGTCCGTGACCTACATTAAAAACAGTTTCTTCATCTTCGCTTACCTTTACTGCATAATATGGAGCAACGCCGTACCAGAAGTTTGATTTTTTGTCCTGTGTGATACAGGTGATGATTGAATTTTTAAAGTTTTTCAGGCCTTCGAATTTTTCAAAGTCCCTGTTCACATAAACATAGACGCAGTTTTCTTTTCGTGTTAAAACCCAGATTCGTCCAGCGGTGTCGCAGTAAAGCGAGGTAACAAGAATATTAGTTTCGTTGAATTTTTCAAGACCAATAGGACGCTGTACGTCGCCGTTGAGGTCAATATAGGCAAGACCTGAGGCAGTTCCGACCCAGATTTTACCGTCTTTATCTTCTACAATTGCACGGATAGAGTTGTTTGGAAGTCCGTTTTCTGTGCTGTAGGCTGTAACAGAGCCGTCTTTTTTGATGCAGAAAAGTCCTTCGTCGTTAGAACCAGTCCAGATGTTTCCGAGTGAATCTTCAAAAACATTTCTGGCTGAAATAAAGCCGTATTTATCATCATAATTTTTGTTGTAAGTAACAAATTCAACACCGTCGAAGCGAACAAGACCGTCATAGGTTCCTATGTACATGTAGCCGGTTGAATCCTGAATCATGTCGGTGATTGTGTTGCCTGGAAGACCGTTTGCGGCAGTCCAGGTTCTGCTTACATATTCAGAGAGGAAGGTGTCTCTTGAAAATGAGGAATTGCTTGCTTTCTGGGCAAAGCAGGAAACTGCAGCGGCCAGAAGAATTGAAGAGATAAATGCTTTTTTCATAATATTATTATTTTCCTATTAAAATACAGTTTTCGCAAGAAAAAAAACGACACACTGTCTGCTTTAGTGTGCCGCCGTCAGTTATTATTTTGAAAGTTCAGAAAGGCGTTTTTTTAATTCTGCGTTCTCTTCTGCAAGTTCTTCCATGCGTGTTTTCTGGAAAATCAGTTCTTCTGCATAAGGAAGTGTGCGAGCCCAGGCAATAAAGTTTTTGAGGGAAGGGTTATCTTCGCCTGACCATTCGTTTAATTTGTGGTGGCGGCGCTGTCCGTTAGAGCACATGCCAAGCAGGTTTTCGTAGTTCATTGTAACCGTTCTTTTCTGAAGCCAGCTTTCAGGTAAGATGCGGATAAGTTCTTTCCAGTATTTTTTTTCTTTTGTTTCGTTGAAGCGGCAGCGCAGGCTTTCCATTGTTTTTATAAGGCTGTCCCAGATTTTTTTTGCATCAGAAAAATCGGAGTTTCCTGTATCTGTGTTTTCAAAGTCGTCGTGTTCAAAGCAGTCAAAAGTGATCGGAGTGGAAGCGAGCTTGTGCATTTTGCTGGTTGAATTGGCAACGGTGCTTACCTTGTATGTGTCAAATTCACTCCACCAGTACATGGGGGCAGTGATGTCAACGGATACAAAAATCTGACGCATGAATTTGCGGTGCTCGGAGCCGGCTTTGATGAGTGCCTGCATGAGTTTAAGGTCAGCGTCTCCAATTTTTGCATTGATTCCGCTGTAAGAAGAGTCAGACTTGTCCCAGCTGTTTTTAGGATTTCGCATTCCGCGGATGGCGTGTTCAAAGCCCCAGACTTTTGTATTTTCAAAGTTCATTTATAGTCTCCAGAAAAATATGCTGCCGTGAGATGACTATGGCAGCGTTTTTATTACAAGAGTCAGTTTAACAGAAAAGCGGTGGAGTTGGAAGAAGAGTGAAAAGAAGACAGGAATGTTGAACAATTGAAATCTTATTATTACTAAAAAATAGAGATTCTTACCAGAGCAGCTGCAGTCCTTCATCTTTGTAAAGCGGAAAGAACTGATCTTTACTGAGTATAATCAGGTTTTTTCTTACAGCAAGATGTATGAGCATTCTATCGAAAGGATCTTTGTGATCTTTTTTGAGTGGCAGCTCTTTTGAAGTTATAAAATCGTATGCGTCAGGATTTAAAATTGAATAGTTATATTCTTTTGCAATATTAGGGAGAAGAAGAGAATTAATTCCGCTTATTGAAATTTTTCCAATCTTCTCTTTAATTGCAATTTCCCAGAAAGTAATTGAGCTGATAAAAACAGGATTATTTTCGTCTTCGATAATGTTTCTGACTTTAACAGATAATTTTGATGGATCTGAAATTGACCACAAAAAGGTATGTGTATCAAGAAGATAACCTGTTTTTTCTGACTCTGGTGAAATATACAAAACGACCGCCTTATACGCCTAAAAATTCTTCGAGGGTGATTTTTCCATCGCCTTCTTCTGTGAAGGTCATAATTCCTTCATAGGTCCCTAAAACTCTTTTTTTATTAGTTTTTAGTTTATAAGGAATTAACGTAGCTACAGGTTTTTTTGTCCTTCCATAGAGAATCTGAAACTGTTCCCCTGACTGCACTTTTGCGAGAACAGTGGAAAAACTGGATTTAAAATCCGCTACAGTCATTTTATTCATACTTTTATTTTATAATGTCTTTGTACAACTTGTCAAGTTGACATGTTTAATTTATAGATTTCCTCGTTTGTCATAAAGGAAGAAGTTTCTTTATCTATCCCCTGTTTTTAAGCTTACAGATTCCCTGTGTCATTGTTCCCATCGGGCAGAATGTGCACCAGCTTCTCGGGCGGAATAAAATCATTACGATAAGGCCGATTAAAGTGGAAGTGAGCATGAGTGAATAAAAACCGTAGGAAAACTGTGCCACCCATTCCCAGCCTGACGGAAGAAAGCCCGGCGTGTACGCCCATTTCCATGGAACTCGGAATGTCCAGAAAAGTTTTACTGCCTGCCTTAGGGATGAGACTCCCCTGGCAACTAGTACTGTCTGGAAAATCATACTGGTGAACATTGTCATGAAAAATACCAGGAAGCCTGCCCTGAACCACTGTGAAACAATAAAGCGCGGGGTGGGGCGGTTGCGGCTTAATTTGAGTGAATTACCTAAGACAACAAAAAGCTGTCCGCGGCCGCAGTACTTATTGCAGAAGTTTTTGTTTCCGCCTGCTGTGGCAAAAATCAGCGGAACAATAAAATCAATCAGCCCGAGCCATGCAAAAAGAATATTAAAAAAGCCGAGGGAAAAATAAACAATTGCCCATATCCATAAAAAATCATACCAGGAAGCTTTCTTTTTCATTATTGAGCCTCCCTTAAAACCGGACTGATGCATCCTGCGGGACAGGTTTTTCCGCACATGGAGCAGCCGATACAGATTTCAGGATCAACTCTGGCATAACACCCGTTTATAACAGTGATCGCTCCGGTCGGACATACATTTGTACAGGCACCGCAGGCAACGCAGCGCTTTTCATCAACAGATGCGTATTTTTTAGATTTCATATAACCTCACGCCTTTACTTTAGCGGAGGAAAAAGTTTTTGTATGTGATTTTGTCACAAAGGGGGAAAGACTCCCCCTCGCTGCAACCTGAACTGACCCCAAAAAGTTAGAC
>DGGY01000012.1 GCA_002392405.1 Treponema sp. UBA3862
AAAATTCTGTTCACCTTACGGCAAACAGAATTTTGAATTTTGAAAGGCGCCATCCATGGCGCCCTGTTGAATTTTTTTTGCGATTAATTTTATTTAATCGCGGATTTTTTTATTCGACAGAAAACTATGTTTTCTGTCCTGACAGGCGCCGTCCATGGCGTCTTTCTCATTGTTTATTTTGTGGCAGGAGATTTGTATATGATTAAAATAAAAAATCAGTTAAGGGTTGCGATTTCTGGAAAGTCTGGATGCGGTAATACTACTGTTTCTACGCTCTTAAGCGAAAAGCTTGGCGTTACGATGATAAATTATACTTTCCGTCAGCTTGCTGCTGAAAAAGGCCTTACACTTGCACAGGTAATTGAAAATGCAAAGACAGACGACAGTTACGATGAATATGTTGATTCTCATCAGGTTGAGCTTGCCCGTAGAGAAAACTGTGTATTAGGCAGCCGTCTTGCAATATGGATGTTAAAAGAAGCAGATTTTAAAGTATACCTTTATGCCAGCGACGAGACCCGCGCAGGCCGCGTCTTTAACCGTGAAGGCGGAAATTTAGAAGAAATAAAGCGTTTTACCGCCATGCGTGACAGCGAAGACAGCCGCCGTTACTTAAAATTATACAGCATTGACAATAATAAATACGATTTTGCAGATCTTATCATTGATACCGCTGACTATAATCCGGACCAGATTGTCGAGCTTATTTTAACAGAACTGGCAAAACGGGGATTGATCGAGAGATAACTTTCAACGGCTTCAGAATTCAGAAAGGCTCTTACTCAAAAACTTAATTCTCTAAAAAACACCCCTTAAGAGTATAGTTTTTCATACATCTTAAGGGGGTATTATCTGCTTTTGTACTGTGTGTTTTTAAAAACTAGTACTTGCTTTCTGCGTAGCCGACCCAGCCTTCGTTTTCGATGAGGGCCTTTTCAAAGCCTTCGAGTTTGAACGGGTAGCTTTTTGAAAGTGAGCCTGCAATAAGCTTTACTTTCCAGGTTCCGTCTTCTTTCTGTTCGATTTTACATTCAGTTTCTTTGTTGCCGAATGTACGGAACATATCTTCAATGTCTTTTTTAGGCATATCCAGTGCAAGAAGTCCGCAGTTGTACATGTTCTGACGGAAGATGCGGGCAAAGTTCTGTGCAATAACTACATAAATGTCATTAACTTCCAGGGCCCATGGAGCGTGTTCGCGGCTTGATCCGCAGCCGAAATTTTCGCGGGTGATGATTACTCTTTTTCCCGGAACATCTCTTTTAGCATCAAAACCATCAAGTTTTAAATCTTCAAGACAGTAAGGTTTGAGTGCCTGTTTTGAGATTTCTGTCAGGTATTTTGCAGGAATTATTTCGTCAGTGTTGATGTCTGAACGATCCAGAAAAAGGACTGGTCCACCGAATGCTTTCATAATTTTTCCCCTTCTATTATTTTTAGCCTTTGTAAAGCTCTGAGTTAGTAATTGTTCCGGCAATTGCTGTTGCCGCTGCTGAGGCAGGGCTCATTAAATGAACCATGCCGCCTTTTCCCATGCGTCCGTTAAAGTTGCGGTTTGTAGTCGAAGCGCATACTTCGCCTTCAGCAAGTACACCGTTTGACATTCCAAGACATGCTCCGCATGTAGGATTTGTTACACAGAAACCTGCTTCAAGGAAGATTGAAATAAGGCCTTCTTCAACAGCCATTTTGTAGATTTTTGGTGTTGCAGGGCTTACGATTCCCCTTACGCCGTCTGCCAGATGATGTCCTTTAAGTACCTGGGCTGCAATTCTAAGGTCAGAAATGCGGCCGTTTGTACATGAACCAATGTAAATCTGATTTACTTTTGTTCCTTTCATTTCAGAAATCTTTTTAATCTGATCTGGTTTGTAGTTGATTGTACAAACCGGTTCAAGGTTAGAAAGATCTTCTGTAATTACTTTTTCGTAAACAGCGTCATCATCGTCGCGCCATTTTTTATAGTCTTCTACAGCTGCTTCTTTTGAAGGATATTCGTCTTTAATGAATTCCCACAGGTATTCAACTGTTTTTTCATCAGGGAAACAGATACCGCTTGTACCGCCGGCTTCGATTGCCATGTTTGAAAGAGTCATTCTTTCTTCCATGCCCATTGCATCAACAACCGGACCTGTAAATTCAATTACACAGTTAGTAGCACCGTTTACACCGATTTTACCGATAAGGTGGAGGATTACGTCTTTTGCATAAACTCCAGGCTTTAATTTTCCGTTGAGAACAAATTTGATTGTTTTTGGTTCACGGAATGAACATACACCTTTTAAAATTCCTACTTCAAGGTCAGTAGTTCCAACGCCTGCGGCAAATGCTCCGAAGGCTCCGTGTGTACAGGTGTGTGAGTCACCCATGATTACAGTGTAACCAGGGCGTACAAATCCTTTTTCAGGGAAGATTGCATGGCATACGCCATTTGCACCGATATCGAAAAAGTCTTTAACGTTATTGCGTTTAGCCCAGTCCCTTAAAATCTTTCCCTGTGTTGCTGTTTTGCTGTCCTTTGCAGGTGTTACGTGGTCAATTACTGCCTTGATTTTTGTCGGGTCAAAAACACGGTCCTTGCCGCGTTCAACAAGGTCCTGAATTGCAACAGGAGTTGTAATTTCGTGACAGAAAACACGGTCGAGCTTTAATACGTAAGTTCCCGGAAACGGGCTTTCTACCAGGTGTGAATCAAAAATTTTCTGGGCTATGGTTTTTCCCATCTTTAGTACCTCTTAAGAATTTTAGTATTTTTAAAGTAATACTCTAAAAAAAAACACATAAGTGAATAATTAGATACTTTATTATTATAATTTACTCCAATATTGTGTATTTTACAAGACAGAGACGACATTCTGAGGATGACCTTCCAGAAATTCCTTAAGGTTTTCAAAGACTGTATTTAAAAGACGCTGTCTTGTTTCTTTAGGAGCCCAGGCGATATGCGGGGTTAAGACACAGTTTTTTACGCCGTAAAGAGGGCAGTTTTTGTCCATGGGTTCTGAAACAAGTACGTCTGCCGCATAACCTGCAATCTGTTCTGTCTCAAGGGCTTTTTTTACTGCTTCTTCATTAACAAGTCCGCCTCTGGCCGTATTGATGATGTAAGCTGTTTTTTTCATGAGTGAAAGAGTTTTTGAGTTTATTACTTCTTTTGTTTCGTCTGTTAATGGGGCGTGAAGTGAGATAAAATCACTTTTACTGAATAGTTCCTCTGTACTGACAGATTTTTCTTTGCCTGTAAAGGATGAAGGCGAGTGGGTGTGAATTAATACTTTCATTCCAAAAGCATGAGCAATTTCTGCAACCTTCCTGCCGATTGAACCGAAGCCGAAAATTCCGATTGTTTTTCCTGTAAGTTCACTGAGGGAATCCAGCCAGTAGCAGAAATCTGGACATTTTATCCAGTCACCTTCGTTTACGGATTTTGAATGTTCTGATACACGGTTTGTAAAGTTTAAAATAAAGGCAAAAACATGCTGTGCAACCGAATCAGTTGAGTAGGCTGGAATATTTGTTACTGTAACTCCGTGTTTTACTGCGGCTTTTATGTCTACAACGTTGTAACCTGTAGCGGCTACACCTATATATTTCAGGTTTGGACACTGTTCAAGGATTTTATCTGTAATGGAAATTTTATTTAATATGACCGCATCGCTGTCAGCTATTCTTTCAACAACTAAGGAAGGCGGGGTTCTTTCATATACAGTAAGCTGAGATATCTTTTTAAAAATGTCCCAGCTTAAATCTCCGGGATTTGCGGCATGTCCGTCTAAAACAGTCAGTTTAATCATTATTATATGACTGAATTAATTAAGAACGTCTACTCCGGCAGAGGAAATTGCGGAATTAATTGCACTCTCATCTGCACCGTCAAAATCAACAAGTACCTGTGATTTTTCTGCACTTGCCATGCAGTTATTGACTCCTGCAACAGCTTTTACAGCTGCTTCAACTTTCGAGCATGTATCTGCATCAAACATACCAGCAACATATATTTTTTTCTGCATACGTAGAACGCTCCTGAATATTTTTAATTAAAGGCATTTTTTTTCAGCAAGATAAACTCAAATCAATGCCTGTAACTTTGATTATATCAGTAATGAGTAATAAATGGAATAATATTTTTTTTTACTTTCTGAATGATATTAAAAAATAATGAATTTTTTATTCACTTCCGTTTCCGAATTTTTTACTTCCGGAAAGTTTTTTTCCTTCCGTGATTTTATCAGAAAGGGTTTTTCCAAGCTGGCCGCAGGCACCGCCGATTTCCCTGCCGCGTCTTGTACGGAGTGTTACGTTAAGACCTGCTTTTTCAAGCTGTTCTACAAATCTTCTGCATTCATTATTTGATGGTTCTGAAAAAGGAAGTGTTTCAACAGGATTCCATGGAATGAGGTTTATGTTTACGTCAATTCCTTTTGCAAAGTCAATCATATTCTGTGCGGATTCTCTGCTTGTATTTGTTTCGTGAAGAAGGGCCGCTTCAAGAGTTACTCTTTTTCCAGTCTTTCTGGCATAATAGTCGATTGCTTTTCTTAATTCGCTTAAGGGGTTTGTTTTACCGATAGGCATGAGCTGTTCGCGAAGGAGCGGGTCTGCTGTTGTTAAAGAAACGGCAAGGCGGATTAACGGACCGTTGTCTGCAAGGTCGTAGATTCCTTTTATTACGCCGGAAGTTGAAAGGGTTATTCTTCTTGAAGAAAGGTTTCTGCCACGTTTATCTGTAAGGACCGCTACTGCTTTTCTGACAGAATCAAGATTCATCATGGGTTCACCCATTCCCATGAAGACTATGTTGTCCAGGGGGCCTGCATGTTTTTCAAGATATAAAAACTGTTCTACGATTTCTGAAGGGGTAAGGTTACGGGCAAAGCCAAGGTGTCCTGTCTGGCAGAAAGCACAGTTCATTGCACAGCCTACCTGACAGCTTACACAGGCTGTTTTTCTTCCTTCACGGTCAGTAAGCAGGACTGTCTCTACCGCCATGTTGTCTTTAAGGCTTATCTGGAGTTTTATTGTTCCGTCGGGATCTTTTAATACTTTTGAAACCTGGCAGCATCTTAGTTCTGCCTTTTCGGAAAGTTCTTTTCTTAAATCTGTGCTTAAGTTTGTCATCTGCTCAAAATTTTCAGCACCTTTTCCGATCCATTCGAATATCTGTTTTCCGCGGAAAGACGGTGTAATATTGAGCTGTTCAGAGATTTCTTCAGGCAGGAGCCCTGAAATGGAAATTTTTTCACACATTATGAGTGTAATTTAATGTTTTTTAGAACTAATTTAAAGGCTTTTCCTTTAAGATTTTGTCTAGCATTTCAGAGATTGCCGTACTCTTTACGCCTGTTTTCTGGAAACTCTTTAAGCATTCTACGGCTTTTTCCGTATTGTTCTGCTTGAGGTAACAGTCAGCAAGATCAATGTAAAGACGGTAATTTGTAAGGTCATCTTTGATTAAAGCAGAGAGTCTTGAAACTGCTTCTTCGTAATTTCCTTCTCCCTTGCAGATTAAGGCAAGACCAAGGGCCGCATAAATGTCAAAATCAATATCCATGGCCTTGTTGTAATAGTCTGCTGCAGTCTTGTAGTCACCTGTATTGCGGTAGGCATCTCCTGCACGAGTGAGAATTACTTTGTTTTTAGGGTCATTTTTGAGGATGCGGTTCCAGTATTCAATTGAACGGTACTGCTGGTTCATTCCGCGGTAGCAGTCAGCAAGCCCGAACAGTACGTAAAAGTTTTCCGGATCCATTTCGAGGGCACGTTCAAAATATTTTACGCCTTTATCGAAAGTCTTGAGTTTTCTGTGACAGTTTCCGATTGAAGTTAAAACCCTGATATCAACTGCTTTTTCGTTAATATCAAGCATTTTTGTCCAGTAGTAGAGTGCGTCTTTGTATTCTTTAAAATCATAGTGAAGATGTCCGATTCCGATTAAGGCATAGGCGTTATTTTCTTCCATGTCTAATACTTTTAAATAAAGTTCTTTAGACTTTTTGAAGTCACGGATTTTTCTGTAAGCATCTGCAACACGGGTAAGGACTGTAATGTTTCTGTCATCGTGAACAAGGTACTGTTCCCAGATTTCAATTGCCTTGTGATATTTATTTAATGCTTTATAGCAGTCAGCAAGTCCGAATAGGGCATAGTTGTTTCCTGGATGACATGAAAGACATTTTGAATAAAAATCTACTGCATCCTTAAAGTGATTCTGCTTTCTTTCGCAGTCACCAAGTCCTACAAGTGCATAATTATTGTTGTCTTCTATATCGAGAATCTGATTAAAGCAGGAAACAGCGTCTTTTATCCTGTTTTCTTTAAGGAGCTGATAGCCTTTCTTTGAAAGTTCTGCAATTTCCTGAGATGAAGAATCTTTTTCTGCATCCGGCATTTCATCATTTTTTAATTCATCAAACATTTTTAACTCTCCTTATAAACCGGCTTTATTAACCGGCGTGTACGGATTTGTGGTAAGAATTACATCCATGTAAACTTGTCACCCTTCCTTAAACAGAAGTCCAATTGTCCCTGCTATTTTTTCATATATCGGTTCGCATTTATTTTTATTTTTTGCAAGACAGTAAAATTTTAATGCCGTAAGGGTCTGATTTTTCTTCATGAAACTGTCGCCGACCCTTGTAAGGCCGTCAGAATAGCCTGTGGTCATAAAAATTCTTGAAGCCTCGGAGATTTTTCCATTATTAAAAAGTTCGTTTCCTTTGCGGTTGAGGGCTACTTTCTGCTCTGATGAAAGTGATGTAAGGGGGGAATCCGTAACTTTTATAAATCCGTCCGGAATGGAATGAGACTGAATTTCTGAAATAAAAGACTTATCAGATGAAACCACTTTTTTACCTTAAATTAACTTTAAATAAAATTTTAACACATTGAAGCGTAAAGTCAATTTATTCTTTTTTTCTTTTATAGAAATTTACGATAGAACGTCCGTAAATCCTTTTATCTGAAAGGTAAAGGTTTCCGATCTGCTCTGGAAGTGCATCTTCTTCAGGATAGTGAATCATTACAGTGCCGTCGTCTGTTAAAAGTTCGTTTTTATCTACTGCTTCAAGAAGCTGCTGGCGGAATTTATAAGGGAAGGGCGGATCAAAAAAAATATAGTCATATTTATTCTTGCAGCGTTTTAAGTAAAGTTCTACCGCCATAAAGTGGCAGCGGATTTTTACTCCGCATTCTTTTTCTGTCATTGAAACGTTTTCAAGAAGAGTTTTGCTTTTAATTTTATCTTTTTCACACAGTTCAACATTTGTAGAACCGCGGCTTACTGCTTCAATTGCAATTGTCCCGGAACCCGAAAACAAATCAAGCCAGCTTTTGCCTGTGAGATCGCCGATTATTGCAAAAACTGATTCGCGCATTCTGTCCATTGCAGGACGGATTATTCCGTCAGGACATTTTGTATTTCTGCCTTTTAATTTTCCTCCGGTGATTCTCATCTGTTTTCTCCGGAAGTATTTAATGCCCAGTAATTAGAATCATGTGGGAGATTTTTATTCATTTTGGCAAAATCAAAGGCTGTAAGTCCAGAAGATGTTCTGTAAGTTGTTTTTGCACCGTTGCTTAAAAGCCAGCTGATAATTTTTGTATCCCTTCCTGTTTCAGCAGCATACATTAAAGGTGTTTTTCCGTCGTATGAAGCGTTGAGGGGAAGTCCCTTTTTGTAAAATACTTCAAGAACAGAAATGTCAGCACCAGAAGTTACTGCATAGATAAAAGATGAGCGAACGTCGTTTTCTGCTGCATCGTGAGTTGAAAGCAGTTCAGAGACTATTGCAGGATTCCTGTTAAAGCCTGAAGCAAGTTTTAAGGCGCTGATCCCGTAATTATTTTTGATTTCAGCTTTTGCTCCGTTTTTAAGAAGAACTTTTACAACATTCAGGTTGTCTGTAAAGCGGCAGGCGAACATAAGTGCTGTCCAGCCGTCATTGTCTGAAAGATTTACATCTGCATCCGAGAAAATAAGGTTTTCAACAGTCAGAAGGTCTCCGTTTTTTGCAGCGGTCATAAGTTTTGTTCTGCCGTTAAGGTCTCTTCTGTCTGCGTTTTCTATAAATGTATGATATGAATCGAGTTTACTTTCCGGAGGAATTTCTGTCTCATCATTGTCCATTTCTGCAAAATCAAAAAGATATGTTTTTTTGTATGGACTTACTTCAGGAACAGGTTCTTTTGTAGATTCAAGTTCAATTCTGTCTGCATCCTGTGAAGCATTTACTTCTGTTGAGACTTTTTTATCTTCCTTTTGTGCGTCACTGTCTGGAGAAGAAGGGGAGGCAGGGGGAAGAGAAACGGCGGTTTTAGAAACGGCTGATGATTCTGGAACCGTGTTTTTGTCTGAAGCAGTGTCTGATTCTCCTGTTACAGAGTCCTTAGATGCTAAAGGGATTTGAGAAGCAGGGTCTGGAGGTGTAACAGGCGGTGAAACTTTTGGAAGGGTAGACGGCGCTACGGCTGAATTTGTCTGTACCTGACTTTCTTCTGTTTTTTCTGGAGCTGTCTGTAAAACTGAGTCCTGGTTTTCATCTGTAGAACCTGTGTTTTCTACCTGGTTATCAGTTTCCTGTGTGATTTGGGGCTCAGCACAGAATTTATTAAGCACATCAAGAACCATGTCCGGATTTGAGTTTTCGCGGGCGTAGTCAAAAGAGTTCTTTCCGTTTTTGTCTTTTTTTAAGATGCGGTTTTTTCGTGAAAAATTAAATAATTTTCCTGCCTTTATGACTCTTTCGATTACTTCCGGTTTTGAACTGTATTTTGCAGCATACATTACGCCTGTTCGTTTCTGTCTGTCTTTTTTATCCTGGTTTGCACCGTATTTTAAGAGGATGTTGATTACATCAAGTTCCCGGTCTTCTTTCAGTGTTGCCATAAGAAGATTTTCTTTTTCAGGTGAACGAGTTACGTTTATATATTCTTGATTGTTTCGTATTAATTCTTTTACTTCTTTTACGCTTCCGTTTTCTATTGTGTCAAAAAGTTTGTCTTTCCTTCCTCCTGCACAGACACAGGTAAGGGCAAAAAGTGATACAAAAAAGAAGGAAAATATTTTTTTATTAATTCTATGCATAATGGTTAATTATACAGTTTGAAGGGGCGGCGGGCAAGTCAAATTAAGTCCCTGAAGGAAGCTGGATTCTATTGACCTTGCCTCTTAAAAAAGATATATTAATTTATTCATAAAATTAAGTTTTATAAACTTTGTTTTATGATTGCATAACCCCTTGAGGCTTCGTATGAAGCTTCCATTTGACCATAAGGAGAACATACACAAAATGAGAAAGTATGAACTTATGACTGTCTTCCCGACAGATGAAGACAAATTCAAGGCAGCATCTGATGCAGTTCGCTCAGTGCTTGCAAACTTTGGCAGCACAATCGCCAAAGAAGAATCTTACGGAGACCGTGACTTAACTTACGTAATCGAAAAAAACAAGCGCGGCCGTTTCGTTCTTTTCACTGTAGAAGCAAATCCTGCTAAAATCACAGAAATTGAAAATCAGTTCAAATTGACTAAAAACCTCTTAAAGTGGCTTTTTGTTAAGCTTGAAGAAGAAAAAAAGAACTAATTGATGGTTCATCATCCCTTAAAGTTTTAAAAGTTTTTGGAGTAGATTTATGACAGACATTAATCGTGTAGTAATTGTCGGCAGACTTACCCGTGACCTTGGTAATGATCAGCGAGATTTTGCTTATACACCAAACGGCCAGGCCCGCGCTAACGTAAGTATTGCAGTAAATCGCAGCCGCAAACAGGGTGAACAGTGGGTTGATGAAGCAAATTATTTCGATGTAACAATCTGGGGTAAAACTGCAGAAAACCTTAAGCCGTACCTTACAAAAGGCAAGCAGATTGCCGTTGAAGGTTACCTGAAACAGGACCGCTGGGAAAAAGACGGTCAGAAATTCAGTAAGGTAGGAATTGTTGCAGACAGTGTAATGCTTTTAGGCGGAAAATCGGACAATGGCGGTTCACAGCCGTCCGGGGGTTATACTCCGAAATTCCCGCAGAATAACGGCTTTGCACCATCTCAGCAGTCATACCAGGCTCCTGCAGAGGAAAACTCATTCGGCGGAAATAATTCCGGTTATGATGAGGATATCCCGTTTTAATGATGGTGGTTTTCAAAAGAAACCGTTTATCCGTTAAAAACCAATTTTTAGGAGACTTAATATGTCAGACGAAGTAACAACAAACGAAGTTGAACAGAAAGTAAATGTAACAGATACACAGGGCGCTTCAGACGGCCGTGAAGGCGAAGATAAAACTGGACGCAGAGGCAAGAAATTCTTCCGCAAGAAGGTTTGCCGTTTCTGTGCTAACAAAGCAAAAATCGATTACAAAGATGCAGATGGTCTTAAGCGCTTTACAACTGAACGCGGTAAGATTCTTCCACGCCGCATCACAGGTACTTGTGCTAAACACCAGCGTGAAGTTGCTCTTGCAATCAAACGCGCACGCGCAATCTGTCTGCTTCCGTTCGTTGCAGAATAATTAAAATTTTAATTTAAGGTGACGATCCGACTCCTGGTGACGCCGCCTTTTTAATATCAAGAGGAGCTTGAAAAATGAAAGTAATTCTTAATGAAGATGTAAAACACCTTGGTGAAATGGGTGATGTAAAGAATGTTGCAAACGGTTATGCACGCAACTTCCTTTTCCCTCACATGTTTGCTGTTCCTTATACACCAGAAACAGTAGCATATTTTGAAGGCCGCAAGGCTGAAATTGAAGCACGCAAAGAAGCTAAACGTAAGGATGCTGCAAGCACAAAAGATAAGCTTGAATCAACAATCGTTGAACTTACAGTACCAGCAGCTTCTAACGGAAAACTTTATGGTGCCGTTACAAGCCAGACTGTATCTGACTTCCTTGCTTCAAAAGGTTTTGAAATTGAACGCAAACGCATTGAAATTCAGGGTGTTACAATTAAGAGTGTTGGTAACTACACAGCATCAATTCACCTTTATGAATCAACAAATGCAGAAGTTAAGATTTCTGTAAAAGGTCAGACAACTGACAATAAAGCTGTAGAAGTAACTGCTAAGAAAGAAGAAGCACCAGCTTCAGAAGCAGCAGAAGCTCCTGCAGAAGAAAAAGCTGAATAGTTTTTTTTCAAAAAGCCCTTTTTTAGGCTTATAGCAGAAAGGCCGGAAGTATTTCCGGCTTTTTTTGTCGCTTTTTTTGAACGATGATGAAAAGAGCGGTATAATAAAAATTACTTTCCTGTAATTTTTAAAAATGGCAGATTTTGCCGCTAATCCGGAGTTTTTTAAGGAGTAATTAAATGGAAGACAGGCTTAGGGATACAATTCCTCCGCACAACCTTGAAGCTGAAAGTGCAACCCTCGGGGCGCTTCTGCTAGACTGGTCTGCAATGGGGGATATAGTTACTTTTCTTCATCCGTATCATTTTTATTCCCAGCAGAATCAGATAATATTTAATACACTTATTTCTTTATTCGGTCAGGGTATTACAGGTGATGTTCTTACTCTGACAACAGAGCTTAATAAAAATGGAGAGCTTGAAAAAGCAGGCGGTGCAGGATATATCGCTTCCCTTACAGATGAAGTACCGTCTTCAGCCAATATTGATTATTACGCGCATATTGTACTTGACCGTGCAACACGACGCTCTCTCATAAAAATTTCAACTGAAATCAAGTCAACGGCCTATGATGAATCAAGAGAAAGCCGTGCAATTCTGGAAGAAGCAGAAAAGAAAATCTTTGCCCTTACTGATATGGGGCAGACAATTCAGATTTATGATATGCATTCTGTAATCCAGAAAACTTCCGATATAATTATGAAGCATTATCATAATCATGGAGAGTTCTCTGGAATTCCGTCTGGTTTTTCTCTGCTTGACAGCATGACAAGCGGATTCCAGAAGTCAGAAATGATTATTATTGGTGCCCGTCCTTCAATGGGTAAAACAGCCCTTGCACTTTGTATGATGGAAAATATTGCTGTAAATCAGGGGATTCCCTGCGGCTTTTTCTCTCTTGAAATGTCATATGAACAGATTGGGCAGCGTCTGCTTTCTCAGGTAGCCCGTATTCAGGGAACTAAAATCCGTTCAGGTATAATGACCATGGCTGACCTTCAGAAGATAAATGATGCGGCAGGACGTGTTTATGACGCACCGCTTTATATCTGTGATACACCTAACATGCAGCTCCTTGATCTCCGTGCTATTGCAAGACGTATGGTACAGACAAAGGGTGTTCAGATTATTTTTATTGATTATATTGGTCTAATTTCAACACAAAATCCAAACCAGCAGACATTTGAACAGGTTGCAGAAATTTCAAAATCATTAAAAAGTCTTGCCCGCGAGCTGAATATTCCGATTGTAGCACTTTCTCAGGTTTCCCGTGACGCTGAAGGAAATGAACCTAAACTCAATCAGATCCGAGGTTCTGGTGCC
The DNA here is from genome assembly GCA_002392405.1 of Treponema sp. UBA3862. GTDB lineage: Bacteria > Spirochaetota > Spirochaetia > Treponematales > Treponemataceae > Treponema_D. The sequence continues at coordinate 12,444 of DGGY01000012.1, forward strand.
ATTGAACAGGATGCGGACGTAGTAATGTTTATTGACCGTAAGAGAGAAAAGCAGGAAGACGGAAATCAGATGCCTGTTCAGGATGCAAAACTTATCATTGCAAAGCAGCGTAACGGTCCAATCGGTGATGTACCTCTGATTTTCTTAAATGCATTTACCAGATTTGAAAATAAAGCACGTGAAGAGTAGAGGAGGAACTTCTGCAAGAGCAAAGTTTTCGTGCAAAAAAAAGCCGGTTTATCAGAAAAATCTCTGAAAACCGGCTTAATTTTTTTCAGCAGCTGTTATTTAGCGTTTGAATTATCTGTATTTGAAATCTGTGTTAAATCTTTTGCATTGAGCAGAACTGGTCTGTTTGATGCTGATGTAACAAGAATTCCTTTTGAGGTAACTGTTACCGGAGTTGCTCCTTTTACTGCAACCGGAGATTTAAGAAGGCATTCAAGTTTTGAATTGAATTTTCCTAAAACGTTTTTATCTCCGTCTTTAATAATACAGTAATAGTTACCGCCGTCTTCAATGAGAACTGAAGTTTCAGCAACTGTTTCGCTGCTTTCTTTTGTGATTTCCATGTTTTCCTTGTCCAGGGTAACAAGTTTTACAGTACCGTTTCCGATGTTTGTTCCTGCTATTGCAACATAGCCGTCTGCACTTTCATAAATTGTGCGGCTGCGGATTACTGTAACCGGTGATTCCTTGATTACTTTACCGTTATCAGCATTTACTTTTACAAGTGCACTCATTACGCCAAGTTCATCAACTGAACGGAGTCCGTAAACTGCAGAGGCATTTTCATTTGCTGCCTGGTCACGGATGATTTTCTGCTGGTCTTCTGCAATGGCAGTACGTTCGTTCTGCGCTTCAGTGCGTTTTGTATCAGCTGTTGACTGAGCAGAAGCGGCTTCTTCCCTTGCTGCTTCAGTTTTTTTAGCCTGTTCTTCAGTTTTCTTTTCCTGGGCAGCAGCTTCTTCCTGTTTCTGCTGGGCTGTTTCCTGTTTCTGCTGGGCGTCTTTTTTAGCTTCTTTGTCAGATGGATTTTCATCTGCTTTTTTCTGTGCAGTTTCAGCATCTTTTTTTGCTTTTTCAGCATCTTTTTTAGCAGCTTCAGTCTTTTTCTGTTCTTCTTTTAATTTGTTTGATTCATCAGTTGCTTTTTTCTGGGCTGCATTGGCTTTTTCCTGTGCCTTGTCAGCTTCGCGTTCCTTGATGTTTACCATTTCTTTGCGTGTGTTTACGCCTTTATCTTCATCTTCCTGCATGGATTCGACTACTTTTTTGTCAGAAATAACTGAAGTATCAACTGTGCTTAAGCCTCCGTTGATGTCTGCAAGAGGAATTACAATCTGTGTTTTTCCAGGCCAGTCTTTGTAACTTAACGCAATACCAGCCTTATCAGAAGTGAGGTTGTCTGTTACTGCTTTTTTATATTTAGACTGATAGTATTCGAGTTTTCCGCGGTAAACGGCATTGTAAACTGTTACGAATGTTGCAACTGTATTTGCATCCTGTTTTGTATAGCCGTAAGCGGTTTCAAGATATGCAGCAATTACCCTGCGGATATTTTTAATATGGTCGATTTTTGAAGAGGAACCGATTACAAAAATATCGGCATCGAGTTTTCCTTTTTCTTTTGGATCTACTGCATGAATAATCTGGTATCTTGCAGCATTTCCGGCAGTTGTATATTCGTCAATTGAATTTGATACGGTTTTTCCAAGTCCAGTACCGATTGCTGCAATTTCTTCTGCAGTGTTTATTACTGAATGTGGACCTGTATAGTTTTCGAAAACTACTGCATCTTCGGAAACTGTTTCAAGTTCGTTTTCTGCTACTTCTACAGCATTAACTGAAGAAGCGAAAAGAGACAGCATAAAAAATGCTGTAAACAATTTTTTAATTTTCATTAATTCCTCCGGCTCTTTAAGACACAGTTTTTAACTGAATCTTATTTTGATTATATCACTATTTTTATCTGTTTAAAAGTTTTTTTTATAATTCGAGGCTGATGATTTTAGTTAAAGTTTTTCTTGCGTAGTCTTTGACGTTTTTGTCGTACTGAGGATACATAAAGTTTGAAAGAATCTGCTTTCCCTGACGGTAGAGCGCCGGCCGTCCCATAAAAGCAACTATGTTATAGACGCTGTCACACAAAAGAAAGGCTGCTTTTTTATCTTTTGCTCTTATTTTTTTTAAGATTATAGTCTCAAAGGCTTTGAGAAGTTCTCCGTTTTTATCATATCCGCTTTTTCCTGCTGAAAGAATAAGCATATTTAAGAGAAGAGGGTCATTTTCAAGAATCAGAATCTGAGCCAGCAGGGGGGAGAAAGTATCAGTCTGGACATAAGTTAATGCTTCTAGAAGTGTCTGGGTGTAAACAGGGTTATCTTCATAAAAAGATATTTTTTCATGACTGCTTCTTGTTCTGCTTGAGAGCTCTTCAATATAGGAAAGGGTCATCTCCTGGAGTTCACTTAGAATCTGTTTTTCCTGAAGGCCGTAATTGCCTTTTTTTAACGTGTCCCTTATTTCTTCAAGTCTTGAAAAAGAAGTTGATGTCCAGGTGATACCGTCTATTTTTTTATTCAGGGAAGAGGCTTTTGTGTAAAATTTTTCTTTAGTTACTTTTGACTCAGACTTTTCTGTGGTCTGGCTCATCAGAAACGAGTTTAAAACCCAGTCTTTCATGCAGATAAGAATCTGGTTTTTATCAGTATATTTAACATAATTCCATTTATTCTTCTGAGGAAGAAGTGCTTCAAAAAATACTGTTCCTGAACTGTCAAACTCAACTGCAGTATTTGAATCGCATGCAAAAAAACCCCTGGATGTCGGGCGGAAATATTTTATGTCTTTTGAGTCTAAGTATGGAATGTCAAATGAGTTAAGAAGTTCTCCTGCACTGTTACTTATAATTTCAATTATTGTTTTTGAGGAAGTATTAATTAAAAGTGCTGTTTCTTTATTTCCTGCAATAATTACATCAACAGGAATGCGGTAAGAGTTTTTATAAACCCATTTTGAAACAGCTGTTTCATTTTCAACACTGCAGAGTCCTGACGAGCCGTCTGTAAAAGTCATTAAAACTCCGTCAGGACATTGTGCTGTATTTAGAATCTGTCCTGCAAAGGTGATTTCTTCAATTACCTCTCCGAAAGGACTTATTCTTAAAGCAGTTGTTTTTCCATCCTCTGCTTTTGACAGAAATATCAAAAAACTTCCGTCGGTTAATTCACGTAATGGCAGGCTGCCTATGTGAGGAATCTTTAAGGTCCATTTTCTGGTACCTTTTATTCCGTAACAGGAAATATTTTTATCTCCCTGTACAAAGATTCTCCCGTCCCAGCCAGTAACCGGCGGCTGAGTAACTTCAAATCCCGTGTCTTCCGACCAGACAGTAACTCCGCTTGGATTTATAAAATTAAGGGTCGATTTATTAGAAACCGTGTAAAGAAAATCTCCCCATGAAGAAAAGAATCTTGAAGGCTTTCCCTTTACGCCTTTCTGCCACATAACGTTTCCGCTGTATGTACAGGTGCTTACCATGCGTCCGTCACTGACAGCGCCGAATCCATAGGTAGTTTCAGCGACAGGAGCGACGGCTTCGCCCCCAATAACTGCTTTCCAGGAAGGCTTTTCTTTTGAAAGGTCAACGGTTTTCAGGCTTTCATATGAATATACATTAAGACACAGCAGTGCACATATAAATACTGAGCTGATTTTTTTTGTCATGCTGCTGCCTCTCTCCTTTGTTTAGCCTTAAATATATTCAAAGTATGCCAGACTTTCGATGTGTGAAGTCTGAGGATAGAAATCAAGCAGGTAGAGTTTTGTAAGTTTATAGCCTGCTTTAACAAGGTATGAAGCATCCCTTGCGTGAGTTGAAGGATCGCAGGAAATGCTTCTTATCTGTGGTGTTTTATTCTGACAGAGCCATCTGCACACTTCTTTTTCCATTCCGGAGCGGGGAGGATCTATTACAACTGCGTCATACTGGCCGTCTTTTTTCAGAATTGAAGAAGCATTCTGTGTAACCCATTTTGCACCGCTTAAACCGTAGGTTTCATGGTTTTTTCCAAGGAGATTTTTTTCTGCGTGTACAAGTGCGTCCCTGTTATGTTCAACCAGTGTTGTTTTTTTAAAAAGGTCAGCAAGAAAAACAGAAAAAGTTCCTGCTCCGCTGTACATATCAAGTACATTCTGTCCGCCCATATTAAAGGTTACGGCATTTATTGTTTTTTCAAGGACTTCCATATTTGACTGAAAAAAGCCCTGTACGTCAAATTCAATATTTTTATTGTTTATCTGGACTGTGCAGTTGTTTGAAGAGTTTTCAAAGGAGCCCGCAAATCTCTGTTTTACTTTATTTTTTGTTTTGTTCTTTGATTTTCCAATCTGATTTTTGTTCCATAATTCTTTTTTTGTTTCATCGGCAATTACGAGCCGGCCGGAAGGTGAGGCACTGTTACTTATTATTCTTTTGTCTCCAAAAAAGTGAACTCGTCCCTGAGGTCTTGTTTCAAAAGGATTTGAGGAAAGGTAACTGTTAATCTCCTGTGTTGCTACCGGACAGAAATCAATTTTAATTATTTTATTCGACTGCTTTTCATTAAAGCCGCCGTCCGTAAGCTGAATCCTGCTGCGGTATCCTTTTTCTTCGCCTGAGATTATTTCAATTTCAGGGCAGTCAATTCCTTCACGCTCAAAACATTCTTTAAGCATGTTTTTTCTTAATTCCCGCTGGAAGCTGATATCAATATGCTGCATGTTACAGCCGCCGCATTTTCCGTAAAGGGGACAGAAAGCATGGACTCTGTGGGGTGAAGGTTCAAGTACCTGTGTTATTTCAGCAAGATCGTAATCGCGGAAAGTTTTTTTTATTTCAATTTCAATTTTTTCATCCGGAATTGCGTAGGGAATAAAAACATTCTTTCCGTTTATGCGTGCAAGACAGCTTCCGCCGAAGACTATTTTTTCAGGTATTACAGTGTATCTTTCCATTTGTGCTGAGTTAAATCTTTTCAAAAATAAAGTTACAGAAAGTTTTTATTCTGTTCATAAAAGAAGTTTCAACTCTGTCTTTCAGGAACCAGATTTTTGGCACGTCAACTCCGCCGATGGCATATAAAACCCAGTTGTCTCCGTCCCTGAATACGGTGATGCAGGAAACCATTTTTTTCGGTTTTACGGCGGTGAATTTTTCATGATATACAAGTTTGTCGATATTTTTTAATTCGTAGTAGTAGTAATCTTCAGTATCTTCAACATTAATCTGTGATTTGAATTTTCCAAAAAGTGACATTTCAAGCATGCAGTCTACAGTTTTTTTAGCGCCGTCTTCAGTTATTTTGTTAATCTGGGCTGATGAATAAAGTTCATACCATTTCTGCTGTCTTTCTGAAAAATATGGAATTCCAACATAATCTTCAATTTTGAGGAGTGTTTCATTGATTTTATTTATGAGGTCTTCGTTCCCTTCGTACGGGCGTACCTGAATCACCTCTGCCACAAAAGACGGGTCGAGATTATTCATTGTTTTTAATATTTTTTCAGTTGCTTTAGATTTATTGACAGAAACCTGCTTCATTGAACTGATGTTTTTTATTAATACTTCGCCATTTTCAAGTTTTGCCCTCTGGGAAGAAGTAAGTTTTGAATTAAAAGGATCTGCAAAGGCGACGAGGGGGAGAAAAAGTGCTGCCAGAATAATTATGTTTTTTTTCATTTAATGCTCCGTATTAACACTGCGTATAAGATAATGCAGGGTGTTTTGCATCACAGTTTTGCGGGCAGTGATGTTTTTTTATAATTTTTACTATACAGAAAAACTGTCTTTGCCTCAATAAGTTACATTTCTGCACTATCTGTCAAAAATCTCATGTTTGTGGTATAATTTTTTTATTATGATAGCAAAACACATTAAAGAAACAATAAATTCTAAAGGTGCCTCTGTAATCAGAAAAATGTTTGAAGAAGGCATTCAGTTAAAAAAACAGTACGGTGAAGATAAGGTTTTTGATTTTTCTCTCGGAAATCCTGATTTAGATCCGCCGGAAGAAGTTCTTTCTGCAATAAAGGAAACAGCACAGGACGTATCGCACGGTTGTCACGGATATATGCCTAATGCAGGTTATCTTGAAACGAGACAGGCAATGGCAGATAAAATCAGTGCAGAACAGGGCGTTAAGCTTGAGGCGGGTAATATTGTTATGACAGTAGGCGCTGCCAGTGCACTAAACTGTGTGTTCAAGTCACTTTTAAATGAAGGGGATGAAGTAATTGTTCCGTCTCCTTTTTTTGCAGAATACCGTCACTATGTAAAAAATTATTCTGGAAAACTGATTGAAGTTCCTTCTAAGGCTGATTTTTCACTTGATGTAGAAAAAATTGCAGGTGCACTTACTGAAAAGACAGCTGCAGTATTAATCAATACACCTAATAATCCGACAGGTAAGATTTATTCGAGTGCTGATATAAAAGCCCTGACAGCTGCCTTAAATGCTCACGGTAAAAAAACAGGACGGTATCCGTATCTTATCTGCGATGAGCCTTACAGGGCAATTGTTTATGACGGGGCCCTTGTTCCTCCGGTATTCCCTGAATACAAAAATGCAGTAGTAGTTTCAAGTTTTGCAAAGGATCTGTCACTCCCAGGTGAGCGTATTGGTTACATCGGAGTAAATCCTGAATGTGAAGAAGCAGCTGAGTTTATTTCTGCATGTACTTTCTGTTTAAGGACTTTAGGCTGTGTCAATTCACCGGCATTCTTCCAGAAGGTTGTAGCAAAATGCTGGAATGCTAAGGTTGATTATTCATCTTACAAAAAGCGCCGTGATCTTCTTACTGCAATCCTTGATAAGGCAGGTTTTGAGTACTGTAAACCGCAGGGGGCATTCTATCTTTTTGTTAAGGTTCCTGCCAGATGGAAGGACGATGACAGTGCATTCTGTGATTACATGAAAAAGTTTTTTATTCTGAGTGCACCTGGAAACGGATTTGGTAAAAAAGGCTGGTTCCGTCTTGCTTACTGTGTAAGTGAAAAAACAATTGTTAATTCAGAAAAAGCGTTTATTGAAGCCGCAAAATAATTTAACTTTTTTATAAGAGGTGGTTTTATGAAGATTTTGATGGTCAGTGCTGAATGCGTACCTTTTGCAAAAACAGGCGGGCTTGCTGATGCCGTTGCTGCCCTTGCTATTAGTTTAAGCAGCCTCGGTCATGATGTCCGCATCGTTATGCCCCGTTATTATAAAATTGACCGGAAAAAACTTGTAAAACTTGAAGGTCCTCTCGGTGTTCCTGTCGGAATCGGGCAGGAATGGACTGCAGTGTATAAAACAGAACTTCCCGGTGCAGAAAAAGTTCCGGTATATTTTTTGGATCATGAAAACTGCTTTGGCCGTGACGGAGTTTACGGAACAAGAGCTGAACCTGATTTTTACGATAATCCTTACAGATTCAGTCTGCTCTGTCATGGAGCACTTCAGGTCTGCAATAAACTTGAGTGGTTCCCGGATATTGTGCATGCACATGACTGGTCTGCAGGGCTTGCTCCTGTTCTTGTTAAACATGTATGCCGATCCCAGAGAGCTTTTTCTAAAACAGCCTCTGTTTTTACAATTCACAATATGGGCTATCAGGGTGTTTACGCAAAGGAAAAGTTCACAGATTTAGGCATTGACTGGGGACTTTATTATGGAGCCGGCTTTGAAAGAAACGGTGCCATTAATTTTCTTCAGGCAGGTATTTCCTGTGCTGATATGGTAACAACAGTAAGTCCGACTTATGCAAAAGAAATACAGACTCAGGAAGGCGGTTTTGGTCTGGATGGACTTCTTCGCGTCAGAAGTGATGTTGTTAAAGGCATTGTAAATGGAGTTGATACAGAAGTCTGGAATCCTTCCAAAGACAGCCTTATTCCTGCAAATTATTCAGTAAAAGATATGAGCGGAAAAGCTGCGTGTAAAAAAGCGCTTCAGGAGTTTTACGGTCTTCCTGTTCGTGAAGAGGTTCCTGTTATAGGAATGATTGGCCGCCTTGTAAGTCAGAAAGGAATTGCAGAAGTTTTAGCTCCAGGCTACGGAAGTCTCTGGGGAATCTGTACTTCAATGGATGTTCAGGTTGTGCTTCTTGGAAGCGGTGAGCGCTGGGCAGAAGATGAAATCAATGCTCTTCAGTCAAAACTGCCTAATTTCCGGGCAAAAATAGGATATAACGAAAAGCTCAGCCACTTAATCGAGGCGGGTTCTGACTTTTTCTTAATGCCAAGTCAGTATGAGCCTTGCGGCTTAAATCAGATGTATTCAGAACTTTACGGAACACTTCCGATTGTGCGTCGTACCGGGGGCCTGAGTGATACTGTAGAAAACTATAACGAGCAGACAGGTGACGGAACAGGCTTTATGTTTGACAGTCTTACACCGCAGGCTGTTTACGATACAGTCGGCTGGGCAGTTTATGCCTGGTATAACAGAAAAAATCACATTAAAGGAATGAGAAAACGCGCCATGGAGAAAGATTTCTCATGGACAAACAGCTGTCATCATTACGAAGAAGTGTACAAAGAAGCCCTTTTAAGAGGCTGCGGAATAAAATAACAGGAAAGACATGGATGTCACAAACAGGATGTTTGCCTGAGCAAATTATATGACAGCTGCGAAGCTGCTGTCGAATTTTAGACTGACATGGATGTCACAAACAGGATGTTTGCCTGAGCAAATTATATGACAGCTGCGAAGCTGCTGTCGAGTTCTAGACTGACATGGATGTCACAAACAGGATGTTTGCCTGAGCAAATTATATGACAGCTGCGAAGCTGCTGTCGAATTTTAGACTGACATGGATGTCAGTCTAAAATTCAAACCACTGACCGTCTGTTGTTAAATACCAGTCCGCAATTACCGTATTCATATCAGGATTGTACCAGCTTACGGAACCGTCCCTGTTTAATATTACAAGTCTTGTATTGTTCTTTGCAATTTTTACCGGCAGGGAAGCAGAGCGCTTGTATTCAAAGTTCCTTCTGGCGGTGAGATTATAGGAACGGATTCTTGATTTTCCCATATTTGTGTAAAGTACCGGATAAGAAAGATAACAGATTGCATTTGTGTCTTCAGAATGTTCATCAAGAAGTTTTCTTGAGAATTTTGTTGACGGATTGTAAGAGAAAACAGAGGTTGTAATTCCGTTCTGGGATGAAGTTGAAATTACAATTCCGTAGATTTCAGCGTCAGGAACTGAAGGATCGTAACTTAAAGAATAAGAAGCAGTGCCTTTAAGATTGAGTGGAACGGTTTCTTTTGTTTTTGTATTGATGTAAAGAAGAGGAACTGCCGGATTCGTTGCGCTTGTTTTTGCAACATATAGGTCTGTTTCTTTGTAAAGAACTGCGTCCTGAATGCCGGCTCCGTTGTAAAGATTTTCTGTCTGACCTGAAGTAATTGAATATTTATTTACAGCAGAACTTCCTTCAATAGAAATCAAGATGTCGCCGTAAAGCTTTAAAGACTGTAAATTTGCTTCCGGTGTAAAAAGGGAGTTTACTGAGCCAGTCGAAAAGTCGATGAGCTGAACGTTTTTTTTAGAGTTTTTAGTCCAGAGAATTGCTGAATTTGCCCCATAAGAGAGAATATTTGTGTGTCCCGGATTAGATGCTTTTCTATCTACAATTCCTGAGTCATAGGAAGAAAGGAAAACCGCTGAAGGGGAGAGGAAGTAGAAATTATCTCCGATTGAGGCGATGTCCCAGATTTTTTCATACATCTTGTCACTTAAGGACTGTAATACATCTACGCGTTCAGCAACTGCTGTATCAAATTTGTAAATGTTGCCCCGGCTTGTTCCTGCAAAAACTACTCCGTTAGTATAAACTGCGCATTTTACCTGTTCTCCGTCCTTTAAGCCTGAAAAGGTTCTTATAAGCTCGGGTGCAATGACATCCTTGTTTCTGTCATTTTGAATCATATAAAGTTTAAACTGTCTGTTTTCGTTTACTATGTAATAAAGATTCTCAGATTTGTTTGAGGTAAATAAGACAGGCTCTTTTGCTGAGACGTTGAATTTTGCAATGTTTGAACCAGTTGTTGCCTGGATGATGTAAATTTCTGAATCTTTGTAACCTGCAAAGAATACATTGTTGTTGAAAACATGAGGCTGGCTGAGCATCGACTCAGTGCGGAAAACAGCCTTTTTTTCTCCGTTTTTCAGGTTGTAATATTTTAAGATTCCTGCAGGAGAATACATGAGCGCAGTATTTTCACTGTCAGAAGTTACTGCCATGCTTACAGGCCCTGTTGATTCCTTTAATTTTTTTGAAGTAATCGTGTTGTTGCTTGTATTTAAAAAATAAGTTCCTTTTTCACTTGCAGTTGAACACATTACATAACTTCCTTTTGCAGAATAAGAAAGGGCTGTAATGGTGGAACTGAAAGTATAGGCACATTTTCTTGTAAGTGAATTGAAATTCCATATACTTACCATATTGGTTGATGCGCCGTCAGTTTCGTAGACTGCAATGTCTTTGCCGTTGGGACTTCTTGCAATCATTTTTATTTCCATGTCTGTAATCTGGTAATGTTCTCCAAGACCGTCTTCAGTCCATTTAATTAAAAAGCCGTCTTTACCGGCACTGAAGGCTGTATTTTTTTCTGAATCATTGCCGTCAATGAGTGCAAGTGAAGTAACATCTGATTCATGAGCCTGTGTTGACATATGTGACTGTGCGTTAACGGAAGTTAAAAATAAAGCAGAAATTACTGTAAAAAGAATTTTATTTTTCATTAAATAGCCTCATAAAAAAGTTAAAGTCACCGATCATTGCAATTACAAACAAAAATGCAATAAACGCAAGACCAATATATTGTATACGATATCGTACTTTTGGTGAAATACGTATCTTAAATATTGCTTCGATAAGTGATAAAAATATCAGCCCGCCGTCTAAAACAGGTACAGGAAGAAGATTCATTATGAAAAGTGAAATGCTGATTAAGGCGACAAAGTTTAATACAGATGTAATTCCGTTTCTAAGTCCTGCTGAAAATCCTGACTGAACTGTATCTCCAAGCATTGTAGTTATTGAAGCTGGGCCGCTGACTGCGCTTGTAATTTTTACGCCTTTAAACAAAGAAGCAATTCCCTTAAGTGTAGCCTTTATCATTTTAATAGTTTCTTTAAATGACTGTTTTAATGCTGAAAGGGGATTATAGCGCTTTGCTTCCCTGAGTTTTGCCGTTTGTGGTAATGAAACAACTCCAAGTTTACCGCTTCCGCTGTTTTTATCCATAAGGGTATGAACTTTATATTCGAGGATTTCATTATCACGTAATACTGTTACATTAAGGTCTTCATCAGGATGAACTGCAATAAAGCCGTAAAGTTCGTAGAAATCGTTTATTTCTTCATTGTTAATTTTAATTATTTTATCGCCCGTTAAAATTCCTGCATCTTTTGCAGGTGAACTTATTTCAGGGAAAATTTCTGTTGCAATCTGAATCTGATTTGAAGCTGACCAGTATGTAAAGCCTGTTACTGCAATTACATAAAATGAAAAAAAGGTGAGAAGAAGGTTGAAAAAAGGGCCCGCAAACCCTATAAGCGCTGTTTTTAACGGATGTACGCCGTAAAGAGAATCGTTGTCTGCATAAAAAGTTTCTTCATCATTTTCAAGCGCTTCCTGAATGTCTTTTTCCCCTTTCATAGCGCAGTATCCGCCGAGAGGAAAAAGTGAAATCCTCCAGTCTATGTTTTTGAATGTTTTATGAATTAAAACTGGTCCCATTCCAATTGAGAATGCTTCTACTTTAACTTTACAGACAAGTGCTGCAATAAAATGTCCGAGCTCATGAATAAAAACAATGATTCCAAGAATAATCAGGCCGTAAATTATTTTTAATATCATCAGATTAACTCTTGTGCGTATTTTCGTGCCAGATTGTCAGCTTCAAAAATATCTTCCGGACAGGTAATTTTTGATTCCCAGTCTGAAGAATGTGACATGACTGTCTGCGTAATTTCTGAGATTCTGGCAAATTTTATTTTTTCGTCCATAAAGCTCCATACTGCAATTTCATTTGCTGCATTAAAGGCAATTGGATAACAGTTGTCTTTTTCAGCCGCTTCATAGGCGAGTGAGAGGAGCGGAAAATCTTTAAAACGCGGTTTTACAAAGGTAAGCGTTCGTTTTCCTTCTGGTGTATCTGTAATGTCAAACGGCTTAAGATAAGTTGTTTTAATAAAAGGCCAGTCAAGCGCCTGTAAAATCGGATGTTTCATGTCAGGCTCGCTTAACTGTGCATAAACGATTCCGTCATTTGTCCTGACTAATGAATGTACAATGCTTTCAGGGTGAACAGCCACCTGAATCTGGCTTGTTTTAAAATTAAAAAGTCTTTTTGCTTCAATTACTTCAAGGCCCTTGTTACCAAGTGTTGCTGAATCAACTGTAATTTTTGCACCCATGTTCCAGGTAGGATGCTTTAAGGCATCTTTTAATGTTGCCTGTGCAATTTTTTCAGACGGCCAGGTTCTGAAAGGTCCGCCGCTTGCAGTAATGATAAGGCGGTCAACATTTTCTTTTCCGCCGCACTGATTTAAAAGCGTAAAGATGGCAGAATGTTCACTGTCTACAGGAAGAATATGGCATTTATTTTTTTCTGCAAGAGAAAAAATAAGCGGGCCTGCCATTACAACAGATTCTTTGTTTGCAAGGGCAAGGTCAATTCCAGCTTCTAAAACAGTAATGCTTGGAATAAGACCGGCACTTCCTGCAATCCCGTTTACTACGATGTCAGGTTTTGTCTGATCAATGAGTTTTTTTATTCCGTCATATCCTTCTTCAGAAGTTAAAGAATACGGACAGTTAAAAAGTGAAGCAGTCTGTTTTAATAAATCAAGGTTTTTATTTGCAGTTAAGCCGCAGCATTTAAAGCGTTCAGGAAGATTTTTAATTATATCTACGGTACTTTTTCCAATTGAGCCTGTACAGCCGAGGATGAGTACTTTTTTAATCTTTTCTTGAGCGCTCATTTTTTTTATTTAATCAGAGAAGGGTAGATATGTGTTACTGCAAAATAGAATACAGGGGCTGTGAAAACAATACTGTCAATTGAATCTAAAACACCGCCTCTTCCAGGAATTATTGAACCTGAATCCTTGCAGTCTGCTGAGCGTTTAAAAACTGATTCTACGAGATCACCGAGAATTGAACAGAACGACATTACAAAGCCAAGTCCTGCTAAAACCCAGATGTTTACTGTTTTTTCAGAAGTTCCTGTGAATAAATCATTCCAGAGATACCAGCACATAACGCCGCTTAAAACAGAACCGAAAATTCCGCCGCAGAAACCTGCAATACTTTTATTAGGGCTTGCTTTGATTAAGCCTTTGTTGTTTTTGCCGAAAAGTACTCCGAAGAACCATGCAAATGAGTCACAGAAGAATACCATCGTTAAAAACATTATTAAAAGCTGAGTTGAAGAATTAAGGAAGGTCAGTCTGGTTATGAATGTAAAGAGAAAACCTGTATATGTAAGCATAATGACAGAAGATGCCATTTTACTGTTCGAATTTTCAAAAGAGTCAGCGAATAAAACTTCTGCAGAAAGACAGATTAAAATTGATGCTATAAAAGTGTAATCAACATAAGAAGTATCAAACTCAAAAATTGCGCTCGAAAACATCATAAGATGAATAAGTGCAATAAGACTTATTACAAGTGCCTTGTTCTGAAGTTTAAAATTGTGTCCAAGTATATGATAGAATTCTCCTGCCGCAAGAATTGCCAGAATAGTTACAAAAGCATGAATTGCAGCATGATTCATCTGTTCAAATAAGGTTAAAGCGATTACAACCGGTACCCCGATAAAGAATACGCAAAGTCTGGAAATGACTTTTTTATTCATAATATCCCCTGTTACTTTTTCTGATCCGGTACACCGCCGAATCTTCTGTTACGTTTTTGAAATTTATATATATCCTGTGTAAATTCTTCTTCAGTATAATCAGGCCAGAGTGTATCTGTAAAGATAAATTCTGCGTAGGCGCACTGCCATAAAAGAAAATTGCTTAAACGCTCTTCTCCGCCTGTTCTTATCATTAAGTCAACATCCGGAACCTGAGGATTATCTAAGGATTTAGAAATCATTTCTTCTGTAATCTGTTCCGGATTTACATTACTTTTAATTAATTTTTTTATTCCGCGGACAATTTCATCCCTGCTTCCGTAATTTATGGCTAAGATACAGGTCGTTCCCGTAAAATGTTCTGTGTCTTTTTTTGCATTTATAATTTCAGTCTGAACATCTTCGGGAAGTCCGCTTAAATCACCAGCGTGATCGATTTTTATTTTATTGTCTTTATAGAACTGAAATTCAGCGCGAAGATGGCCTTTAATAAGGCCCATTAAAAAACCGGTTTCTTCCTGGGCTCTTTTCCAGTTTTCAGTGGAAAAAGTGTAGAGAGTAACATATTTAATGCCAAGTTCTGCAGCTTTAGCAATAATTTTTTTTGCAGAACTCAAACCTTCTTTATGTCCTGCCGTTCGTGGGAGTCCTCTCTGTTTTGCCCAGCGCCCGTTTCCGTCCATTATTATTGCAACGTGGCGGGGAAGGGCACCGGTTTCTTTTTCTTCTGCGCTCATTTTATTTATTTAAGGCTTTAATTAAGCCATGATTTCTTTTTCTTTTGCATCGCATACAGCCTGAATATCAGCGATATATTTGTCTGTAAGCTTCTGAAGATCATCTGTTTCTTTTTTGAGCTGATCTTCAGTAATTTCACCTGCTTTCTGCTGTTTTTTAAGGTCATCATTTCCGTCACGGCGAACGTTGCGGATTGTTGTCTTGTAATTTTCAGCCATTGATTTAGCCTGTTTTACAAGTTCCTTGCGGCGGTCAGCTGTAAGTGCAGGGATTGTAATGCGGATTACTTTGCCGTCGTTTGAAGGATTAAGACCGAGGTCTGCAACAAGAATTGCCTTTTCAATTTCAGTAATAAGGCTCTTGTCAAACGGAGAAATTACAACTGTGCGTGCTTCAGGAATGGAAATCTGTGCAACCTGATTAAGCGGTGATTTCTGTCCGTAGTAGTCAACTCTTACTTTATCAAACATCGAAGCTGAAGCGCGTCCTGTACGGATAGTGTTCATTTCGTTTTTGATTCCTTCGAGTGTTTTTTCCATTTTTGCTTTTGCATCAAATGCCATAATCTGCTCCTTTTTGATTGCTTATTAAAACGCTTTGAAAAAACTAAAAGCGGCCGGAATAAATCCAACCGCTTTTAGTGTTATTTTTAAATTTTATTTACCAAGAACGAAGAGAACAATCTTTCCGAATGAAAGTTTTGCACCAGCGTTCTTTCCTGTTTCTTCGAGCTTTTTAGCAACAGACATTTTGTCATCTTTTACAAATGCCTGGTCTACGAAACAGCTTTCTGCAAGAAGTTTGTTGATTTTACCCTGAAGGATACCATCTTTAACGTTCTGCGGTTTAGAAGCCATTTTTTCGTCAGCAGCCATCTGTGCAGCAAAGATTTCTTTCTGTTCATCGATGTAGCTCTGTGGAACATCTTCTTTTGTTGTGTATGCAGGTGTGAATGCAGCAAGGTGGAGACAGCAGTCTTTTGCAAATGTTTTTACATCGTCAACTGTTGAACCTTCAACGATTACGATTGCACCTGTTTTGTTGTCTGAGTGAACATAGGTTCCTGCAACTGCATTTGAACCAACTTCTACACAGGCAGCACGGCGTACAGAAATGTTTTCACGGAATTTGATGAGAACAGTATCAATTACAGCCTTGTGTTCATCTGTGATTGCATCTGAACCGTTCTTGAGTGTGATTTCTGCACATTTTTCAGCTACGGCAGCGAATTCTGGGTTGTTTGCAACAAAGTCTGTTTCGCATACAACTTCTACCATAGCTACTTTATTTCCTTCCTGCTTGATAACGATACGACCTTCGCCTGCAGCGCGGTCAGTACGTTTTGCCATAGCAGCAAGACCTTTTTCTTTTAAGATTTTTTCAGCTTCAGCGATGTTTCCGTCAGCTTCCTGGAGTGCTTTTTTACAGTCCAGCATACCTGCACCGGTTGATTCGCGGAGAGCTTTTACATCAGCAGCTGTGAATGCCATATTTACGCTCCTAATTCCTTATTCTTCAAATTTATCAGCGAGAGATTCTTCTTCTTCCTCAGCAACATCTTCTTCTTTCTGTTCTGTAGGCTGATAGTTTGAATAGTCAACGATTTCTTCGTCATCTTTTTTGTTAGAAGCATCTGTAAGAACTTCTTCGTCATCGTTAAGAGTTTCGATGATTTTAAGTCCTTCTTCATTGTTAGCTTCAACTACTGCGTTAGCAATGATAGATGTAAAGAGTGTAATAGCGCGGATAGCGTCATCGTTACCCGGGATAGGGTAGTCGATTCCTTCAGGGTTACAGTTTGTATCAACAACTGCAACGATAGGAATACCCATGCGGTGAGCTTCTGCAACAGCAATCTGTTCCTTGTGTGTATCGATGATGAAGAGAGCTCCAGGGAGTTCTTTCATTTCTTTGATACCACCGAGGTTCTTTGTGAGCTTTTCTTTTTCTTTGAGGAGATTAGCTACTTCTTTTTTTGTGAGATTTTCAAAAGTACCGTCAACTTCCATCTTTTCGATTTTCTTAAGACGCTGAAGTGACTTTTTGATTGTTGTGAAGTTTGTAAGCATACCACCAAGCCAGCGGTTGTTTACATAGAACATGCCGCAGCGTTCTGCTTCTTTCTGAACTGCCTGCTGAGCCTGTTTTTTTGTACCTACGAAAAGTACTGATTTTCCTGATGCTACGATTTTGCGGATTGCTTCGTAGCTGTCTTTGATTGCACCGATTGTTTTCTGTAAATCGATGATGTGGATACCGTTGCGTTCTGCGAAGATATACTTCTTCATACGCGGATCCCAGCGCTTAACCTGGTGACCAAAGTGTACACCTGATTCAAGCAAACTCTTCATGGTTACTACTGCCATAAAGTGTCTCCTTCACCGGAAAATATCATTTTAACCAATGATGATTTTCCACCGAACTCTGTTTCTCGAGACGCAAATGCGCCCGGAATATTTACGAGCTTATGGTTAATACCTACGGTCCTGCCATAAGTCCCGGCAGAATTACTGAATTAACGAATAATTCTGTTCTTTCAACATATCATAAAGTTCAAATATAGGCAATCCCATAACACCTGAATTGGTGCCCTTAATCTTTGTAATAAAACAACTTGCAAGTCCCTGAATGCGGTAGCCGCCTGCTGCTCCATGCCATTCTCCCGTACTGACATACCAGTTGATTTCTTCATCTGTCATTTTTGCAAAAGTTACTTCAGTAATACTGGTGCGGTTTGAAACAAAGTGAAGTTCACTGTTAAAAAGAGCCATTCCTGTTACAACTTTGTGAGTTTTTCCCTGGAGTTCTTTGATGAATTTAAAAGCCTGTTCAGAATCTTCAGGTTTGCCGAGTATTTTTTTATCTTTAATGATTATTGTGTCTGCGCCTAAAATCCACGGGTATTCTGTTCCCGCAGGTGCCGAGCGTGCAACTGCATCAACTTTTCTTGTGGCAAGATATTCCGGTATTTTTTCTGGTTCAATTGAATCAGGGTATTCTTCTTCATAATTCGGAATTACAACCTGGAAAGGAATGTTGAGAAGCTTTAAGATTTCCTGTCTTCGAGGTGATGATGATGCTAAAATAATCGGCTGCATTTGAATATCCTCCATGCCTTTAAAACAGTTAAGAGTAAGAGCGTAATTGACAATAATAACTATTATCAATATCTTTTCTTTATTCCCTGAGGGATTAGCTCAACTGGATAGAGCGTCGGCCTCCGGAGCCGAAGGTTGCGTGTTCAAATCCCGTATCCCTCGAGATTTTGGAGATAAAAAAAAGGCATTTCTAATTTAATAGAAATGCCTTTTTTTTTATATCAGTAAAACAGATTATTATTTAGCGTCTGCATTTTTACCTTTTGATGATGAAGAACTGTTGCCCTGGAGTTTTTTAAGAAGTTCAAGAGCACGTGTTCTTACCGGAGTAACATAACGGTAGTTTGAAGCAATCTGACCTACAGCCTGAATCATCGGACCTTTGTTTTCTACACTGTCAGCGAGTTTCTCGTAAGCGATAAGAACTTCAAGTGCAAGTGAAGAAGTAGGGTTGAGTACAGCATTCTTTTTCTGTGCCCATGCAATTGTTTCAGAAACTTCGTCGTTATTGTTGATGCCGATTTCTCCAAGTGAACGGATAGCGGCTGTGATTACCATTGGTTCGTTGTCAGCGAGGGCAACCTTTACAAGAGTGTCCTTTGCTTCTTCTGTTTTAACATTTGCAAGAATATCACATGCTTTGGCACGGATGTCAGGATAGTTGTTTGCAAGGCGTCCGTTTGTTCTTGCCTGTGTAGAAATACCTTCACCTGCAAGGTTGTCGAGGGCTTTCATCATGTCTGGTGTAGCACGGCCTTCGTTAACTGCATTTTCAAGATACTGTAAAGCAACAAGCTTGTTGTCTCTTTCATCAGAATTTGCAAGTTCTGTAATTACAACATCTTCAACGCTGCTCAAATATTCACTTTCAACGCTTGATTCATTTGATTTTGACTGTGCTGTAAGAGATGTACACAATGCAGCTGCCATTACTGCTGCTGCTACATATTTAATAGATTTCATTTACAAAATCCCCCTTGGATTGATATTTCTATCATCGGCTTTTTTATTTTAAAATATTAAAATTATTATATCTGATAAAAAGTCAAAAAGCAATAAAAAGTCCATTCAGCAGTGCTGTCTGGCATCGCTGATTTACGGGACTTTATTGTTTTACTTAGTCTTCAATTTCAGGCAGGTGGAGTTCCCAGTGACCGTCTTTTTTGTTGAAGTAATAGTATACGGTGTAGCTTTCTTCCCTTTCTTCAGTTTCCGGCTGGATAATCTGAACTGCTTTTACATATGTATCAGAAACATAACGCAGGGTAGAAACAGAACGTCCGACACGTGCACCGATAAATACATATTTGAAATAGTCCTGAAGGTTTCTCAGCTGAAGGCCTTTTACAGGCAGTTTACTCTGTGCCTTTTTGAGGTTTGCCGGCTGTGACCAGTAGGTTTTGGATTCGTTGTCAACATATAAAAGCCATGACTGATAATCAATGTCTTTCATGATGACATTAAGTTTTTCAATAATGCTTAAGATTTCTGCTCTATCTGCTTCATATGTATCTTTTGATACAGTCAGGTCCCCGACAGATTTTGTGTATTCATCTTTTTCAGCCTTTGAAACAGTTTCCTGAACAGGAGCAGCTTCTTCTGCAGGGGCAGGAGAGTTTTCCTGAGTTTTTGGAACTGAACCACATCCTGTGAAAATTGCTGCGAGGCCTAAAGAAATTGCAATTGATAAGTATTTAGTTATTTTCATATTAAAAAATATAGCGCACTTGCGTGCTTCCGTCAAACATGCTAAAAAGAATAAGTTATGACAAATGCAGTTTTTCCGGGGTCTTTTGACCCTCCGACATACGGACACCTCAACGTAATTGAAAGGGCCAGCCGTCTTTTTGATAAAATTGATGTTGTAGTTTCTGAAAATCCGGGCAAAAACAATCTCTTTACAGCTGATGAGCGTGTTGAAATGCTTAAAAAACTCGTTGCCCAGTATAAAAATGTTGAAGTTCATAAATGGGATAAGCTCATTGTTGAATATGCAAAAAAATCCGGTGCAAAGGTTTTAATCCGCGGTATCCGAAATGTTAATGATTTTTCCTATGAGTTTGATCTTTCACTTATGAATCATAACCTTAACAGTGAAATTGAAACACTTTTTATGCCGACAGAAGCGCGGTATGTAATCGTGAAATCAAGTTCAATCAAGGAACTTGCTCAGTTCGGAGGCGATATAGGCGGGATGGTTCCTCCGATTGTAAGTGAGGCCGTTATAAAGAAATACAGCGGAAAAGCTCTTAAGGCTTAAGCTTTACAGTCAGCGTAAAAATTCAACGGGATTTCTTTTCTAAAATGACAAAAAATAAGTTTTTGTCATAAAAAATCTTGACAATATGGCAAAAACTGATATACTTTCAATTGACATTCAGACGGGCATTGTTATAATATTAACCCCGTTATACTAGTAACAAAATTATAGTGAGGTTATATAAATGGCAGTACCTAGAGCGAAAACTTCGAAAGCACGTACACGCAGACGCCGTGGTGTTAATATGCATCTTAATGCACCACAGATGGTTGAATGTGCAAACTGCGGCAACCTTGTTTTGCAGCATCATGTATGTCCTAAATGCGGTTTCTACCGTGGACGTCAGGTAATCAAACCAGAAGTTAAATAAGTCTGGATGAAAAACTTTAAGTTTTAGTTTTCCGGATTTTCGGGAACTTAACTAATTTAATCTAAGGAGATTAATAATGGACGAATTGTTCAACAAAATCCAGAAGCT
>DGGY01000005.1 GCA_002392405.1 Treponema sp. UBA3862
GATGACAAATGGAACATGGACAGCCGAGACGCAGAAATCAAATTCCTTGAAGACCGCGGACTTGAAGTTCCTATGAAAAAAGACCAGTCATACTCACGCGACGAAAACATCTGGCACATTTCTCACGAAGGCCTTGAACTTGAAAAGACAGAAAATGAGCCGAATTATCCTCATATGCTCAAGAATACAACAGTTCCTGAAAGTGCAGGTGAAGGTGAATACGTTACAATCGGATGGGAAAAGGGTATTCCTGTGAGCCTTAACGGTAAAAAAATGAACGGTCTTGACCTCATGCTCGAACTCAACAAAATCGGCGGACGCAACGGTGTCGGACTTGTTGACATCTGTGAAAACCGCTGTGTAGGCATGAAGAGCCGCGGCGTTTACGAAACACCGGGCGGAGCTATCCTTTACTTTGCTCACCGCATGATGGATCACATCTGTCTTGACCGCGATACTTACCACTACAAGCAGCAGGTTTCACTCCGCCTTGCAGAACTTATCTACGACGGAAAAGTTTTCACACCCCTCTATGATGCACTTATGGCATTCGTAGATTCAACCCAGCAGACTGTTACAGGCTGGACAAAGGTTAAGCTGGTTAAGGGCCAGATCCGTGCTGCAGGAAGCGGTTCAAAATACAGTCTTTATAACGAAGACATTGCTTCATTTACAACAGGCGAACTTTATAACCACAAGGACGCCCAGGGCTTTATTACACTGTTCGGACTTCCTCTCAAAGTACGTGCCATGATGGAACAGAAAACAGGCGAAGGCAGGGCAATTACTGAAAGCAAAAACCTGAAAAAACGCCCGACAGAATAATTAAATCAATTTTGACATCCGTGTCAAAATTGATTTGACAGGAGCTGCGCTCCTGTCATCAGAGTGAATGCCAGGGTGCCGTCCGTGGCACTTTACATCCGTGTCAAGAAAAGGATGCATCAGGATAAATTCAATCCTCTGCATCCTTTTTTTTATTAAAAATTCTTTTTAATTACTTAGTTTTTAATGTATAATAGTAAGACAGTGAGGGGCACTTCTGCCTTTGCGGGAGTATTTTTTTTAACGGATGTGGCATCATGAAGGTAATTTATACTTATAAGTTTAAGGTTATTGCTGCGGTTGCGTTTTTAATGGCTGTTTTATGCGGTGTAATAACATGGATGGGTATTATCGGACTTGAAACTGCTGCAATTGATACATTCCTTCAGGAAGGAAAAATGATTGTAAAGGAAGCTTCTGACTGTATAGAAGTTAAAAAGTGGGAAAATCTTTCCTTAAGCCTGGATAAAACAGATTCCTATTACGAAGATCTTAACGAATTTCTTTATGATGTCCGTGAGCGCTATAACTGTCAGTATCTTTATACCATGAGGCCTTCAGGTGACGGAATTCATGCAACATATGTTGTTGACGGATCGGTTATAATTGATGAAGAAAATGAAGATTTTTCACCTCTTGGACTGGTTGAAGATATTACTTCATACGGGGATGCTCCCTGGGACTGTCTGAAAACAAAGGCAATAACCGCCAGCCGTCTTATTTATGATGATAAATGGGGCTGGAGTATTTCAGTTTATAAACCGATTATAAACGAGCAGAATGAAGCAGTAGGTTTTACAGCAGTCGATTTTGATGCAAACGCACTTCATAAGACAGTTCTTGTTCAGACTGCAAAAGTTATCCTGACAACTATTATCGGTGTTATCATTGTTCTTGGAATTCTTCTTTTAATCTTTATACGTTTCTTTAAACATATGAACAGGGTAGTTGTCCGCATGGAAGAAATTTCAGGCGGTGGAAGTGACCTTACAGCCAGAATCGGTTACACAAAACAAAATGAAATCGGAAAACTTGCAAATGCCTGCAATCTTGTAATCGAGACCATTCAGAAAATGGTTAAAACTGTTTCAGGTTCTGTAGGAAGCCTTTCTTCAAACAGTACGGAAATCCTTGAACAGAGTAACAAGATGGTTACTATGGTAGGTGAGGCAGAAAGCAGTATTGCCGTTATTGAAGACAAGGCAGAAAATCAGAAAGAACTTGTTTCAGGACTTACTTCGGAAATTCAGAATTTTAAAAATTCAATTGATATGTTCCAGAACCGCGTTGAAAAGCAGGTTGATGCTGTTAACCGCTCTTCAGCCGCAATTGAACAAATTACAGCAAATATTTCTTCTGCTGATCAGAATATTACCCGTATTTCAGGTGAATACAGTGTAATCGTAAATGAGACAAACCAGAATCTTTCAAATCAGAAGGCTCTTTCTCAGCAGATTGCACACATTCAGAGTCTGGCATCTAACCTTTTTGAAGCAAATAAAATTATTTCAAGCATTGCAGGACAGACAAATCTTCTTGCCATGAACGCTGCAATCGAATCGGCACATGCGGGAGCTGCGGGTGCGGGCTTCTCTGTAGTTGCAGAGGAAATCCGTAAACTTGCAGAAACTTCTTCTGAACAGACAAAGTCAATCAAGACAATCGTTGCAGAAATTGAAGGCGCTGTCGGAGATATGGTTGATTCTTCAAATAAGTCAGAAGCTGCCTTCTCAAAACTCGGCGAAAAAGTTGATACGCTTCAGTCTTCAGTTCAGGAAATTCAGCGCGGTATGAATGAACAGGCCACAGGTGCAAGGGAAATTCTTGACATGATGAAAGTCCTTAATGCTGCTTCAAGTGAGATGGCTGCTTCTTCTCAGACGATGAGCGATAAAACTGGTGAAATTGTAAACAGCATGCAGGAAATCAATACTTCTTCAAGTGACATTCTTGACAGTACAGGAAGCACAAGTGAAAAACTCCGCAACATTAAAATGTTTGCCGAGGAAGCCTCTGAAACTTCAGGCAGCAATGAAAAACTCGCTGAAGAAGTTACAAAGATTGTCGGAAGCTATAAAGTAGATTAAAACTGCTTAAGCCTGTAAAAAATATCATCTCAAAAAAAAGAGACCGCTTATTTTTATTGAATAAGCGGTCTCTTTTATGTTAATTTATTAACATCATGTTGTTTAAGATAATTAATTTCGCAGGCAGCTTGTGTATCCTTTTATACGGCATGAAGCTGATGAGCGACGGAATTCAAAAGAGTGCAGGACAGAAATTACAGAAAGCTCTTGCCTTTATGACAGGTAACCGCTTCCGCGGACTTTTGACGGGCTGTGTACTTACAATGATTATCCAGTCATCCGGGGCTACAACCGTAATGCTGGTAAGTTTTGTAAATGCAGGACTTGTAACCTTAGAGCAGTCCGTCGGTGTAATTTTCGGTGCAAATATCGGAACAACAATTACTGCCTGGATAGTCGTATTATTCGGGTTTAACTTCAGTATAGAAGCTTTTGCCATACCGCTTTTCGGTATAGGCTATCTTTGTACAATCCTTAAAAAACGTAAATATGAAGGCCTTGGTCAGGCAATAATGGGCTTTGGACTTCTGTTTATAGGCTTAGGCTGGCTTTCTGCAGCCTTCCAGTTCAGCGGCAGCGGAGAAGCCGTTAACTTCCTGGAGTCAATTCAGGGGTACGGTTTTATTTCAATAATTCTTGCTGCTCTTGCAGGCATGATTTTTACTGCGATGATTCATTCATCTTCTGCAATGTCTGCAATCGTAATCACAATGGCATATAACGGTGTTGTAAGCTGGGAATTCGGCGCTGCAATGGTTATGGGCTCTGCTGTAGGTTCAACAATTGATGCGGCAATGTCTGCTGCCGGTGCTTCTGCAAATGCAAAACGGACGGCACTGGTTCATGTTCTTTGTAATGCCGTTACAGTTATTGCCCTTCTTATCTTTTTCAAACCTTTCCTTGCCTTTACAGACCTTTTAATACCAGGTGATGTTACTAAAAACGAAAATCTTATCTACCACATTGCAATGCTCAATACGGCATTTAAAATAATCGAAACAATCGTATTTATTCCGTTCACAAATCAGATTGCTGTTGTCTTAAGAAAAATTGTTCCGGACGATAAACCTGAAGATGAAAACCAGGAATATAAACTTGAATTCAATAATGAACTTGCCGCAAAATCACCTGAAGGCTGTGTATTCCGTGCCCAGAAAGAAATTACCGCTTTTTCTGAGCGTGTAGTTGAAATGTACGATGAACTTCAGATGGGACTTGCCCGCTTTGATGCAACTTATCTTGAAGAACATCATCCGCGCATCATGTTTCTTGAAAATTATCTTGATCAGATGCACGAACAGCTTACAGCTTACCTTATAAAATGCCAGCACCTTCATCTTTCTGATGAAGCAAAAGATAACATTCAGCTCATGCTTCGTCTTATAGGCGAAATGGAAAGCATGTCTGACGGCTGTCTGAGCATTTCAATTCAGATTAAAAAGGCCCTTGAAAAGAACGTTAAGTTCAAGCAGGAAGACTTTGACCGCCTTATCCCTTATTTTGAACTTGGACGCCAGCTTCTTTACTTCATTCATAAAAATGTTTCAACTGTACAGAAACTTACTCCGGAGCAGTATCAGTTTGCCAGTGAACTTGAAGAGCAGATTGATACAGAACGCACTGAACTCCGCCGTATTGCACGACACAGACTTGAAGCGGGGGCTGATGTACGTACTGAGCTTTATTATATGGACATTATCCGTCAGATTGAAAAAATCGGTGACCGTTGTTTTGATGCAGCCGGTGATTTAAGATAGGACTTTTCGGAGGCTTAAGGTGTACGAATCAGGCGAAGATTATCTTGAAGCAATTCTCAGACTTCAGCAGGAAAACGGTTTTGTTCGTTCTGTTGATGTTGCAAACAAACTTGCTGTATCCCGTCCGAGCGTAAGCCGTGCAATGGGCGTTTTAGAAAAAGACGGCTATATTGAATTCAGTCTGGGAAATACCATTAAACTTACCGAAAAAGGACTTGAAAAAGCTGAAGATATTTACGGACGTCATAAACTTCTTACAGTCTTTCTGCAGAAAATTACAGGACTTCCTGAAGATCAGTGCGAAGAAAACGCCTGCCGTGTAGAACATCAGATTGATGTTGATGTTGTAAACGGCATTAAGGCCTGGTTAGAGAAAAACTAAAGGAAAAGAAAAATATGGCACAGTTAACCTGTTCAAATTTAACTTTAGGCTATGAATCAAAAGTAATCATTAAGAATCTGAGTTTTTCCGTAAACGCAGGTGATTATCTGTGCATTGTAGGTGAAAACGGCTCAGGAAAAACCACTTTGATGAAGACAATTCTGCGTCTTTTAAAACCCCTTGAAGGCAGCGTTACAACAGGTGACGGACTTCTCCCTGATGAAATCGGTTATCTTCCCCAGCAGACTTTTGTTCAGAGGGATTTTCCTGCAAGCGTAAGGGAAATTGTCCTGTCCGGAAACCAGAGCCGCTGCGGACGCCGTCCTTTTTATACTAAGGCTGAAAAAGAACTTGCCATGGCAAATATGGAAAAAATGGGAATAGCAGACCTTGCAAAACGCTGTTACCGTGAACTTTCTGGCGGACAGCAGCAGCGGGTTCTTCTTGCCCGTGCCCTTTGTGCTACTCAGAAAATGCTTCTTCTTGATGAACCTGTAAGCGCGCTTGATCCTGCCGCCCAGGAAGAAATGTACAGCCTTATTTCAGACCTTCATAAATCAGGCATTACAATTATTATGATCAGCCATGATGTAGATTCTTCCCTCCGTTTTGCAACACATGTACTTCACATTGGAGAAGAAATATTTTTCGGAACAAAAGCTGCCTTTATTCATGAATCAACCTGCCCTGACTGCAGTGCACAGATAAAACGCATAATGGGGGTAAAGCTTCTGTAACCTCAAAGCGGAATGCAGAGTGCTCATAAAGATGATAGACACCTTAATCCAGTATTTCAATTATTCTTTTGTTCAGTATGCTTTTATTACGGGAATCCTTATTTCCCTGTGTTCAAGCCTCTTAGGCGTTACCCTTGTATTAAAACGCTTCAGTTTTATTGGTGACGGCCTTAGTCATGTTGCTTTCGGGACAATGTGCATTGCAGGCGTTTTAAATCTGTCAGAGAGCATGTATCTTGTAATGCCGGTAACAGTTATATCAGCCGTGCTTCTTTTAAAATCAAATAAAAATACAAAGATTCAGGGAGACGCCGCAGTTGCGCTCATAAGTGTAAGTTCACTTGCCTTAGGCTATCTTGTAATGAATATTTTTAATACTTCGACAAATCTTGCGGGCGATGTATGTTCAACTCTTTTCGGTTCTACATCAATCCTTACATTAAAAAAGAGCGAAGTAATTTTAAGCGTAGTTCTTTCACTTATGGTAATTGCCGCCTTCATTATTTTTTACAACAAGATTTTCGCAGTGACCTTTGATGAATCTTTTGCGCAGGCTGTAGGAACTCATGCCTCAATTTATAATCTTGTAATTTCAGTCATTATTGCCGTAATCATTGTTCTTGCAATGAATCTTGTCGGCTCACTTTTAATCAGTGCGCTGGTTATTTTCCCGGCACTTTCTGCAATGCGCGTTTTTAAGAGCTTTAAGGGCGTAACAGTCTGTTCAGCAATAATAAGTATTTTCTGCTCGGTTACAGGGCTTTTAATTTCAATTCTTGCAGGAACACCTGTAGGTTCAACGATTGTTGCCGCAGATTTAGTTGTATTCATTATGTTTATTTTTGCGGGAAGGTTCATAAAATGAAAAAGAGGTATTCTTCAGGGCAGTTTTTTGTTTCTGTTTTTGCCCTGGTTATTGCGCTTGCCCTTGCAGTAATTTCTGCACTTACTTTAACTTCCTGCACAAAAAAGCCTCAGCTGGATGAGCAGACTTTAGAAGCTTTAGAAAATATTGACCAGGCTGCTTCTGCACATAAAAATGTTCTTCTTCCTGACGGTTCAACAGTTGATTATGATTTAACGGGAATGAATCCGAATATGATTTATGCGCAGGTTTTCAATCTGATGCTTAGTCCTGAAGAATATGAAGGAAAGACCTTCAGAATGAAAGGAAATTTTCTGCGCGTGAATGACATTGACGGTAAACCTTCCTGTGCGGTTGTAATAAAAGATGCGCTTGCGTGCTGCCAGCAGGGACTTGAGTTCAAGTATGATTTCGGCAGCAGTCTTCCGTCTGACGGAGATGAAATTCTTGTTACAGGCACCTTTGTTCTGCTTACAAGAGATGACGGAATATCATATACTTACATAAAGGCAGATTCTGCTGAAAGGCTTTAGTTTTTTACAGAATCACTTTTTAATTAAACGGATTTTTTTTAATATAAGGAGATGAATAAATCACTATGAAAAAGACACTTTTAGTAACATTAATGGCAGTTTCGTTTGCAGTACTTCCACTTTCTGCTTCAGGCAAATCTGACAAAACAGCAGTTCAGACTGTAGAAGAAGCAACTGATAAAACAGCAGAAGCTGCAGATAAGACTGTTAAAAAAGTTGAAGAAGAAACTGACGCTGCAAAAAAAGCAGGAACAGCAGTAGGTGAGGCTGGTAAAGACGTAACAGAAGCCGGTAAAAAAATCGGTTCTGCTGCTAAAGATGCCGGAAAAGAAATCGGTTCACAGGCAAAAGCTTTCGGAAAGAGTGTAAAAGAAGCTTTTTCTAACTAAAGATTATCAGGAGTAAGTTGATGGATATCAGATATTCAACAGGAAAAGAACCTTTCAAGCGCATGACAACAGAAGAAATGCGTGAAGAATTCTTAATTTCAAACATCTTTATTAAAAATGATGTAAGCGCTGTTTACAGCCACATTGACCGTATTGTAACTCTCGGAGCAATGCCGGTTGATAAACAAGTTAAGCTCGACAAAAATATCGATGCAATGAAGGATTTTGGAGTTGACTTTTTCCTTCAGCGCCGCGAACTTGGAATGATTAACATCGGCGGTGACGGCCTAGTTGTTGCAGACGGAGTTAAGTACGAAGTAAAACATTATGACGCACTTTATTTAGGAGCCGGAACAAAAGACGTTACACTTGAAAGCGTTGACAAGAAAAATCCTGCAAAGTTCTATATGAACTCAGTTCCTGCTCACGTTTCTTATCCGAGCCGTGTAATCACATATGAACAGGCAAATCATGTTCACGCTGGTTCTGCCGCAGAATCAAATGACCGCACGATCAATCAGTACATCCATCCGGATATTCTTGAAACCTGTCAGCTTTCAATGGGTATGACTCACCTTGAAACAGGTTCAGTATGGAACACAATGCCTGCCCATACCCACGAACGCCGCATGGAAGTGTACTTCTATTTTGACCTTCCTGAAGATCAGGTTCTTTTCCACTTTATGGGAGAACCTCAGCAGACACGCCATATCGTAATGCACAATGATGAGGCTGTAATCAATCCTTCATGGTCAATTCATTCAGGCTGCGGTACAAGCAACTATACTTTCATCTGGTCAATGGGCGGTGAAAACCGTACATATACAGATCAGGACTGGATTAAAACTACAGATTTAAGATAGTTTTTTGTCCTTATAAAAGTAGCTCCCGGTACAATTTTGAAGTGCATTTCAATTCTGTTCCCGGGAGTTTTTTTTGTTCTGTGAGCGAAGACCGGCTTTTTTTTAGTCAGGCTGAAGCTCTTCATTTGTTATAAAAATTACAGCTCTTTTAATTGTAAACTGCCGTTTTTTCTGATAAAATATTTTTCAGTGATAAAAGTTGATGCGCTTTGTACAGGCGTTTTATGAATCACTTTTAATAAGGGTATTTTTTTTTGCCCTTGAGGATTTTATATTGGACCAGGAAACAACCCAGCATATTATTGAAGGACGTAAGACTTTTTTTGTTGTCCCTGATGTTTCTCTTTTACCGGAAAATTATCTTGAAGATTTTATGACTCACGGCTATGAAGCCTATATTATCGGTGATGACCGTCAGTGTCCGCTTGTAAATAAAGTTGAAGTCATAATGAATACCTTTCCGGATTCCATTTTCTTTTTTTATATTGATGCTCATGTTGACGGTGTTGACTGGTCAGTTTATATCCGTAATCTTCAGGAACAGCATCAGGAAAATGCTTTAATCGGTGTCCTGTATGCAAAACGCGCAGAAGAAGCCCAGAAAAAAGCCCTGGAAAAATATTTTCTTTTTGACGTAGGCATTCAGTGCGGCTGTATTTCACTTGAGTATCAGAAGTCAAAGAACTTTGATCTGATTGAAAAAGTTCTTTTTGCAAACCAGGCATCAGGCCGCCGCCAGAACGTACGTGCAATCTGTGACGGAAACAGTAAGGTAAGCATACAGACTGCAGCAGGAATTGCTGACGGAAAGATTCTCGATGTAAGCATGAGCCATTTTTCCTGTATGTTTAACCTTCCGCCGAGAATCAAGATGTACGAAAAGGTTTCAAGGGTAATGCTCAATGTAAACGGTACGCATTTTATGACAGATGCAATTCTGTTTATGACTCGTCCTGTTGACGGCAGGGACCTTTATATTTTTGTTTTTGCAAATTCTGCAGGAGGGCAGGGACTTGATCCTGATGCAAAAGAAAGACTTTCTAAAAAAATCTACACAATGATAAGCGAAAAAGCCAAAAAACTCATGCAGGAAAAGTTTACGGAAGAACGCAATAAACTTGCAAATAAGTCAAATCCTTTTACAAGAACCTATTCGGCCTCTGATTTTAACTGATTTACTGTCCGTTTTTTCAGGGGCTGAACATATTTTTTTTGTATGCGACTGCTGCTTTGTCTATTCCCCCTGTTATATTTTTTCGTGTATAATCTTGAATACTTGCGCTTATTATCAGGAGTTAAGATGAAAAAGATTTTTTATTTTCTGGGACTTGCCTTAGTCCTTTCCGGCTGTGCATCAACTAAGGGTGTGCAGAAAGATGCCTTTAAAAATCAGGCTGCTTTTGAAGAATATACAAAAGCTTCGTACCAGGCTGTTTCTTTAAGCGAGTTCAATGACGGTTTTAATCACGCCCGCATGGGAATGAAAAACGGTGTTCCGCCTTATGCGATTTATAATCCTGATCAGATTGCAGGTCTTGCCGAAAATATGCTCTATTATCAGAATCCTGACGGCGGCTGGTCAAAGAACGTTGACTATCAGAAAATCCTTACCCTTGATGAATTAAGGGCAATCCGCGAAGCCAATAAATCTGTGCTTCCTGTTACTTACAACCTTATGACTCAGCATAAAGGTTCTACAATGGATAACAGAAATATCTATTCTCAGATCCGTTATCTTTCTCTTGTATATCAGCAGATTCCTGAGGAACGCTATAAGAATGCTGCTGTGCGCGGAATCAATTGGATTTTAAATGCTCAGGAACCGAAAACAGGCGGCTTTACAGGTGCAGATGTTTACGGAATCACTTTTAACGATGATATAATTGCAAATACCCTGTCTTTCCTTTATCAGATTGCAACTGATGATAATACTTTCGGTTATATCGATAACGACACAAGAAAAAAGGCTATGGCTGCCTATGACAAAGGAATTGAATGCATCTTAAAGTGCCAGCTTACTGTTACCTTAAAAGACGGTTCAAAACTTCTTACAGCCTGGTGCCAGCAGCACAGTTATGAAAACTATGCCCCGATCTGGGCCCGGGCTTTTGAATCACCTTCAATCTGTTCTGCTGAGTCAAGAAAGATTGTTCAGTTCCTGATGAAAATTGAAAATCCTTCTGAGGAAGTTAAAAAATCAATTATTGCAGCCTGTGAATTTTTTGACAGGGATGATATCCGCATTCACGGACGCAAACTTGAAAAAGTGCCTCTTACAAAACCTGTTCCAGGCGATCCTTACTTAAAGACTGAAAGAATGCTTGTTGATAAGGCTGATGCACCAGACTGCTGGGCACGTTATTATGCGCTTGACTCAAGCTATGATATTACTCTCGGCTGTCCTCTTAAAGTTCAGGGAACTTATCCTGAAGTGTTAAAGCCTGTATGGTGTGACCGCGGCTGTAAGTTTGTTCCGGATCATAACGATATCAGCATGGAACGCCGCAACGGTTATTCTTATACAAATACTTCAATGGAAACTCTTGTAAGCAGTGAATATCCTGAATGGCTTAAGAAGAACGGCCTTAAAAGACCTTAGTATTTTTTTACCATGAGATTTATCTGTAAATGCCTGTTTGTACTGGTTCTTGTAATTATGCCTGATTATATTTTTGCCGCCCAGAAAGCGATAAAAGTTAAAAACACAGTTACAACTTCCTCTTCTGCGTACATAATGTGGAACAGTGTAATGCCGCTGTCTGACAGAGTTACCGATTACATTGTTCTTGTGAACGGAAAGAAGGCCGCTATGTCTGCCCGTGAACAGGCTTTACTTAAAAATGTTCTCTGCGTCGGCTATAAAGATATTTTCTATAAATCTTTTACCAAAAAAGAAACTCTTCTCGATAATGGCATGGAAAAAAATGATGTTACTTTTTACTGTGTCGAAAATCTTGAACCTGAAACTGAATACAGCATTTCCGTTTCTGCCGTAACAAAATGGGGAAAGCCTATTTATATATCAGATTCCGTTAAAGTTGTTACAAAAGCTGAATCAAAGTTCGTAAATATCCTTGATTACGGGGCTAAGCCTTCCCTTAAAATCTCTTCAACCCAAAATTCAGGCGATAAAGATTTTATTAAGCACAATACAGAGTGCATTCAGAAAGCAATTGATGAATGTCCTTCAGGCGGGACTGTTTATATTCCTGAGGGAATTTTTATGAGCGGAGGACTTAATTTAAAGTCTGACATGACGCTTAAAATTGACGGTGTACTCTGCGGTTCTCCTTTTGCCGAGCATTATGAATTTGGTTATCTTTTGTATCCTTATTACACCGACAGACGCTATCGTGGTCTTTTGAATGCAGAAAATGCTGAAAACATTTCGATTACAGGCGGCGGAAACGGTACTATTGACGGTAACGGCTGGCTTTATGCTGATGA
The DNA here is from genome assembly GCA_002392405.1 of Treponema sp. UBA3862. Taxonomy (GTDB): domain Bacteria; phylum Spirochaetota; class Spirochaetia; order Treponematales; family Treponemataceae; genus Treponema_D. Next base: position 11,886 of record DGGY01000005.1, read on the forward strand.
AAACAATAAGCCTTATCCTATAATTAAGTTTTATGCAGAAGAAGGTGATGATAATAAGCATCCTCTTTACCGCTATGTAAAGGGTAATAATAAAACTGTCTATGAGTACGGTCTTCTTGCAAAAAGCTGTGCCCTTTCTTATCTTGACTCTATTGGAAAAACTCCTGAAACTGCTGAAACTGAGGAATTAAAGCGTGCTTATTCCTGCCGCAGTACAATGATGATTCTTCGCGGAGTAAAAAATCTTTTCCTCGAAGGCCTGATTGTCGTAAATCCTGCCAATCACATGATTAATATTCAGGATTCAAAAAATATTACGGTTACGGGGCTTCGTGAACTTTCTTATGATATCAATAACGGGGATGGGCTCGGGCTTTTATGCTGTCAGGATGCTTATATCTTCAATAATTTTATTGATACCGGAGATGACTGTATTGTTTTCAGTGCGGGAGTAGGAAAAGAAGCTTTTACAACAGGGCAGAGTCCTGTAAGCAATATAGAAATCTGTGGAAATTATTTTCATCACGGTCACGGCGGAGTTGTGTGCGGAAGTCATACGGCACTTGGAATCGAAAATATTTTTGTTCACGATAATGTTTTCAATCACACTGATATCGGCTTAAGGCTTAAAAGTGCACCTGCAAACGGCGGCTATGTAAAAAATATCATCTTTGAACACAATGCCTTAGCTTATGTTAAGCGGGCTTTTCATATGACGACCGAATACAGTGATTCTGGAACAGTCTCTCAGTACCATGCTGCTGACACTCCTGCTGTTTTTTCTGACATAAAATGTTCAGACTGTACAATCTATAAAAGCTCCAGTTATCCTGTTTATATTTATGCTGATGAAGCTTATCCTCATCACGATATAAGTTTTAAGAATGTCAGAATATCTCCTGAAAGTTATCAGCGTAAATCTGTCAGAAACTGTACAAATTATTCTTTTGAGTAGAATTCTATGAAGGTATATAAACTTTCTACGGACTGTAAAATCCGTCTGGACAATCTTTTAAGGAATGAACTTCCAGGCCTTATAAAAAAAGAAATTTCTAATTCAAAAATCAGGCGCCTTATTGTTGCGGGGGCAGTGAGCGTAAATTCAAGACAGGTAAGGATTCCTTTTTATGAAGTTTTTGCAGGAAGTTCTGTAACTGTTACTGTTGAAGAAGAAAAACTGTTCTTTGAAAAGCAGCCTGACGACATTAAATATGAACTTACATCAAAAGACGTTCTCTATGAGGATGAATATATAATCGTTGTAAATAAGCCGGCTCGTTTCCCGTCTGAAGAAGGAATGGTTGCTTCCAGAGATAATCTTCATGCTGCTCTTGTCCGCTTTCTTTTTGAAAGACAGAAAATTGAAAAGCCGAATGCTAAAAATCCGCCTTATGCCGGGATTATGCACAGACTTGACAGGGAGACTTCAGGGGCGATTCTTTATACTAAGCAGAGAAGTGTAAACGGCGCTTTTTCGGGGATGTTTGAGTCTCATGAGTTTACAAAGCATTACACGGCCCTTGTCTGCGGTGTTCCTGAAAAAGAAAAGTTCAGCGTTGAGTTTTATATGAACAGAATAAGTCCTAAAGGTCAGACTGCAAAATGGGGGCGGGTAAGTGAAGAAAAGGGTCTTTATTCTAAAACTGACTTTGAAGTTCTTAAATCCTTTACTTTAAAAGATGAATTAAAAAAGAAAGGCATTACTGCAGTTTTGTGTAAGCTTTATACGGGCCGCACACATCAGATAAGGGTACATTTATCTTCAGCTGGACTGCCAATTTTAGGTGATGAGATTTACGGCGGCAGAGAGTGGGAAAGGGTGATGCTCCATGCTTCGTACCTTGAATTTTGTCATCCTGTTACAAAAAAAATAATAAAAATTAATGCTCCTTTTCCTGATGATTTTGCAGAAACTAAGGCCTAATCTATTGATTAAATCTATATAAAAGAATAAAATAGCGACATTCTACACTAGTGTTTTTATGCCCTGTAGAGTACTTTTTAAGTTTTTCAAATTTAGGATCTGGAAACAGATTCTTGGAGGATAAAGTGGTCAAAATCAGACTCAAGAAATTCGGTACAAAAAAGCGTCCAGCTTACCGTATCGTAGTGCAGGATTCACGCAAACCACGTGATGGCACAACAATCGAAGAAATCGGAACTTACGATCCAATTTCTGCAGGTGAACAGGTTTCTGTAAAAGAAGACCGTGCTAAGTACTGGATGAGCGTTGGTGCTCAGCCGACAGACATGGTTCGCAACCTTTTCAGCAAGAAAGGCCTTAACAAATAGCTTAACGGGAGTAACGGGGAATGGAAAAAGACCTGATTGAATACATTGCAAAATCATTGGTCGATGATCCCAGTGCAGTCTCGGTAAATGAAACCGAGGGTGAACGTGGTCCGGTTTTAGAACTGCGTGTTGCCCAGGGTGATATTGGTAAGGTGATCGGCAAATACGGCCGTATTGCAAAGGCATTGCGTACTGTTTTAAGCGCATCAGCTGTAAAAGGCGGAAAACGCTACAGCCTGGAAATTCTGGATTAGATTCATGGCTGAACAGACAGAGCAGTTTATTGTTGGTTTTATCCGCGGCTCTCATGGAGTTGCTGGTAATATGAAAGTTGAAAGTACTTCCGGTGAAACAGAACATTTTTATTCGATGAAGGAAGTAACTTTGAGGGACGGTAAAACAGGGGACTCAAAACTTTGTAAGGTTGAGTCAGTTGATGAAGGCGCCGGTACCTTGTATTTAAAACTCGCGGGAATAGACACACCCGAAGATGTTCGTAAGCTCAACGGATGGCAGATTGTAGTACCGCGGAAATATGCTAAAAAACTCGGAAAAAACGAGTGGTATATTGAAGACCTTAAAAATTGTGTCCTGAACTTTTATCCTGAACAGGACAAAGACGGATTGGCAGTTTGGACTGCGCCTGCTGTCGGCAAGGCTGTAACAGTGGGAACAATCACAGACGTAATAGAAGGCGGTTCTGGAAACCTTTTGGAGGTTTTGCTGGCCGAGAATTGTGAAGAACTTGCTCAGAACGTCAGGTTTGATTCAAACGGAAAGGTAAGAAAGGTTTTAGTGCCTTTTAATCCTCAGTTTGTAAGAAATGTTGATGTAAAGAACAAGTGCATCCAGTTGATGCACCTCTGGATTCTGGAGTAACTCCATGAAATTTACTGTGCTGACCTTATTTCCTGAGATTCCGCGCGCTTTTTTTGAAGCCTCAATCATGGCGAAAGCGGTTGAAAAGGGAATTATTGCTTACGATTTAGTGAATATCAGGGATTTTGCCTTTGATAATCACAAGACATGTGATGACAAACCGTACGGAGGCGGAGCCGGTCAGTTGATGATGGCTGAACCTCTCGGGCGCGCTTTGGACAGCGTAAAGGCCTATAAGAAGCATGTAATTTATGTTACGCCTTCGGGAAAGCCTTTTACACAGAGTAAAGCGCAGGAACTTAGTCAGAAGGACGAGATTGTCCTTATATGCGGAAGATACGAAGGTATTGACCAGCGTATAATCGACGAGTACGTAGATGACGAAATCTCCATCGGAGATTATGTTATGTCCAGCGGAGAAGTGGCCGCAACTGTTGTAATCGATGCCGTTTACAGACTGGTTGATGATGTTATAACTCATGAATCGCTGGAAGAGGAAAGTTATTCTGGCGGGCTTTTGGAATATCCCCAGTACACTCACCCGAAAGTGTATAAGGGCATGGAAGTACCGGATGTTTTAACAGGCGGTAATCATGAATTGATCCGGAAGTGGCGGCTGAAAAAGCAGCTTCAGAAAACTCTTGCTAACAGACCGGACTTGATCGTTCAGGCAAGATTAAAGGGGCAGCTCACTGCAGAAGCCGAAAAGATGATTGAGGAACTGATGGACATGCGCTTACAAAAGCATGAACACGGTAAACGCCGCAGAAGAAAAACAGCGGTAAAATCAGGAGAATAGCAATGGATCTTATTAAGACTATTGAAGAACAGCAGAAAAAAGAAAACGCCCTGCTTTACAAAGTTGGTGATACAGTTGTAGTTCACTTCGAAATTATCGAAGGTAAAGTAAAACGTATCCAGAAATATGAAGGCGTTGTAATTTCAATCAAGGGTTCAGGAGTTCGCAAGACATTTACAGTTCGCAAGACTTCTTACGGTGTAGGTGTTGAACGTGTATTCCCTGTATTCAGCCCGCGCGTTATCAAAGTAGAAATCGTTAAGACTGGTAAAGTTCGTCAGTCTAAACTCTACTACCTCCGCGAAAAGGTTGGTAAGGGTGCAAGAATCAAGGAACTCCTTGGACCAAAAGCAAATGCACGCATTGCAGCTTCCCGGGCAGCAAACAAAGCAGCTGATCAGGAAGAAGCACAGATCAATGCAGAAGCTAAGGCTGAAGTTCAGGCTGAAAACGCTTAAGCATAGTCAGCTCAAAGCTGTGAGTTAACTGAAAAAGCCCGGTTCATGTTATAATGATTCCGGGTTTTTTATTTTTTTTAAATGCAGTCAAATGTTCATATAGTCCAGAATTCGAATGTTTCCTCTGTTCAGACAACCTCACCGTCGCTTCACAACGGAAGTATTGTAAAGGCAAGAGTAATTGAACAGACAGGACCACAGTCATTTGCTGTAAGCATTGCAGGACAAAAAGTAAACGTTACGTCAGCTTTACCCCTTGTTAAAGGGGCCGTTTTTGATGCCAGGATTATTGTTCAGAATAATCAGGTTATGCTCAAAGTCCTTCAGCAGAAAGAAGAGGGTGGTTTAACCTTTCTAAACTCTAAGCTCTTCGAATCAAAAAATCCTGAGCTTGAAAATCTATTAAATAAGTTTGGACTTCCAGTAATTCCTGAAAGCCTTAAACTCCTTCAGTTTGCCCTTAATATGGGAATAAAACCCTTACCGGATAAACTTGGAAGGGCATTTAAAAATGGACTTGAAAAAAATAAGTTTTCACAGGAAAAGGCCCAGACAGCCCTCCTGCTTGACGAAAAGGGAATTACCGTAACTCAGGAGGCAGTTGAAGCTGTTACCCAAAGTTTTGGCGGTCATTCAGGCGGTCAGTCTTCTTCAAAACAGGATGAAAAGAAGAAAGAAACTGAATCAGAAAGCATTCGAACAGAGGACAGCAGGTCAGAGAGAATCAGGGCAGAGGACGTTAAAGAGTTCATTAAGAGCGCGGATGAAGCTTCTTTGGTTAATAAGACAGGCCTTCTTACGCTTTTTAACAGTGTAATGTCAAAAGTTACAGAAAAGCCTCACTGGCTTATTCTTCCCTTTGAATGGGACTATGACAATTACAGTGGAGTAATTAGAGTTTTATTTTCAGAAAACAAAAAAGAAGTGCAGAAAATTATACTAAATTGTCATAATGAGTCGAAAAGTATAATTTTTGTGTTATATTTAAAAGGTGAAAAACTTGAATCTGTAAAAGCCGCTTTTAAAGGTGTTTTTGAAGGTTCATCGTCGGACAAAATACAGAAAAAACTTGAGTCCTGCTTTGAAGGAACACAGGTTAGTACTGTTGATTTTGAGGAACTTGAAGGATTTGCTGTTGAGGATTCTGATATTGGAGTCTTTAAGGGAGAGGCGTAATGAGTAAACTTCAGAAAGCCGCTGCCCTGCGGTATCCTCAAGGTGCAGACGCTCCGTACATCAGCTGTACCGGAAAAGGGAATGCCGCTGAGACAATACTTAAAATTGCAGAAGAAAACGGCATTCCTGTTGTTGAAGATGAAACACTTGTAAATGTGCTTTCAATTCAGTCAGCAGGTGAACTTATTCCGGAAACTGTATACGAGGCAGTTGCAAAGGTTTTTGCGTTTGTTCAGAGTCTTTAAGGCTGCTGTAAAACAGAACGTAAAAGATAATAAAAGAGGGTTTAGATGAATTATACAAAAATCAATTGCAGTGACATGGTTCTTGGAATCAGATATTCTGCTCCGGTTTTCTTTGAAGACGGGGAGAATATGTTTCTTGCAGAGGGAAAAACTGTAAAACAGTATCATCTTGATGCCCTCAAAAAGTGGAAAATTCCATTTTTACTTTCATACGGGCACGTTATTGATGACAGTTCTTCTGCAGCAAAAGACAGTTCATATTCAATAGACGATATTGAAGAACTTGAAGAAATTGAAGAGCTTGAAGAACTTGACTGAAAAGAATGACGGGTTAATGTCAGTAAAACAGCAGACGGCCTCAAAAAAATCAATTGGAAACAGCGGTGAAGAAAAAGCCGCTGCTTTTTTATTGTCCAGTGAATATTCAATAATTGAAAGGAATTTCAGGACAAGAGAAGGGGAAATTGATATAATTGCAGAAAAAGGGGATGTACTTATTTTTGCGGAAGTTAAGACGCTTCCAAGCGGAGGTTTAGAAACTCTTGCACATGAGCTTAATTTGAGAAAGCAGAAAAGAATTATCAAAACTGCTAAATACTTTCTTGCAAAATATCGACAATATAGTAAGGACAAAATCCGTTTTGATGTTCTTGTAATTGATATGCCGGGTTTTGATTCTGTCTATCATATTGTTGATGCTTTCTCGGAGCTTGTATGACTGCAATTTCTAAATCTTCAAGAACTCAATATTCTGACCGCGTGTTAGAATTGAGGCAAAAAATCCATGACTCAGAATACGTTGACTTTGCCGTGCAGAGAATTGCCCAGGTTTTAAGCCGTAAACTGGTTGAGGATAATGAACGTATATACTCCGGGAGAAGGCATGAGTCGAGATAATTATTCCCGCGGCAAGAACCGTGGTAACTGGAATAATAACAACAGAAATAATCAGAAAAGAAATAATAATCATAATGACCGCTCAGAAAGAAATGACCGTCAGGACAGGAACAAATCTTTTGAGAGGCGTTCAAATATAAATCAGGATTTGCAGAAGCAGTTTGCGGAGAATGAGGAAGCAATCCGTGAATTCAAATCAAACGTTCCTGTCTGCGAAATCTGCGGTGAACCAATTACAGACCTTGCAAGCGCAATTAACAATAAAGGAAGCATGAATCCTGTTCATTTTGACTGTGTCCTTAATAAACTTTCTGAACAGGAGAATCCGGGACCTAATGAGAAAGTGACTTATATCGGTAACGGTAAGTTTGCAGTCCTTCATTTTGAAAACGTACATGACATGCGCCATTTTTCAATTATAAAAGAAATTGAATGGGAGAACCGTGATGCCGAACGCGGCGAATGGCGCAATACCTATGCAAACCTTTACAGCAAGGTAAAATAATTTTTGCTGCTGTTTAATAAACCCTGTCTTGCGTTAAGAAAAAACTGAACTTTAGCGCGGACGGGGTTTTTAAATTCTTGAATTGTCAAATCAAATGC
>DGGY01000007.1 GCA_002392405.1 Treponema sp. UBA3862
ACTATATAAATGGTAACAGCCGTTATTATAATTACAGGACAATTAAGATTTCGGCTGTTCCGGAGGAGAATCTTGCTCCGGAAATCAGTGTTTCATTTAATAATTCTAATTTCCAGAGAAATATGTTCTGGTATTATGTAAGTGATTCAAGTTCCATAAAAGATACAAAAGTTTATTATACTCCTGAAGATAAAGAGCGTACTATTGATGAAATTCGTGCTCTGCCGGATTATTTTGAAGGAGTTTATAATTCTTCAAACAGGTATGACTTTAAAACATTTACACTTGAAAGCGGAAAATATGCTGCTTATATTTATGCTGAAGATTTGTATGGTAATTACAGTGTAAAAAAAATAAAGCTTAATGCTGACAAAATTGACGGTTTTTTTAATAAGACATCTTCAAACAGGTGGGCTGCTGTCACTGATTCATATGCATTACCTTCATCTTATTTTGAATACAAAAAATATTACTTCAATTCAAGTTATTGGTACGCGATAAGTTCAAATATTAATTGTAATGGTAGGCTATACTCTTTTAATAAGATTTCGTTGTGGGGCGTTAATTCTGATTCAGAAAGTCTTATGGGTACTTCTACTTATCCATACTATTATTATTCTGATAATTCAGAAACCCTTATACGCATTGTAGAAACTATAGATGAGCAGACTGTATCAATTGCACATGACAATTATGTATTTGTCGAAACTTACTGGGGAACAAAAAATTTTGGAAGTGACTATAATAAATGGATTGTAAATACAGATCCATCTCATAATGTAAAGGGGGCAGTGTACTCAGCTTCTAATTCTGAAACAAAAATTGACACATACACAATTGATACAGAAGCCATTGAAAGCGGAAATTATTACTGTGCCGTAATTCATTTTGCTGACGGAAAGACTAAGGTTTCTGAAGTACAGTACAAGGAGTAAAAAATGAATAAAAAGTTAAAATTTTTGATTACAGGTCAGGTTTTAGTCTTTGTATTTATTTTATTCTCTGCTGTTTCCTGCAAAGGTTTTCTGGAAGGGGCTTCTTTTAAAGAAGAACTTGATGGTCTTACGGGTGATGCTGCTTCAAGAATGACTGTTACGGTTAAAGATGATGAAAATCAGAACGGTTATTTTTCAAGTTCATGGGAAAAAACTTATAAAGTCGGCGAGAGTTTTGAAATTGAATTTACAGTAAGCAGCGGATATGAGTTCAGTGAGTTTACCTGTGTAGATACAGATTCAAATGAAGTGCTGCCTTCATGTGTAGAATTTGTTGAGATGAGCCGTACAAGCCGCGGTTCCTACAGTATTGTAAAATATAAGGCCACAATTAATAATTACTGTAAAAATATTTCTGTAAAGGCAAACTGTTTTAATTTAAATGATAGCGACAGACCTGAATTCATTGAAAATGACGGCTTTGTCATTAAGGCGGCAGAAAGTGCAGAAAAAATGGCAGCAGGTGAAAGCATTCCTTTTGATACAGATATTTATGGTGCGAGTAAGTCTGAGTTCCTGGAAAACGATCCTGAAACTGTTGAACTTCACCGTGTTAAAGATCTTTATGTAAAGCTGAATGCTACAGATGAATCAAGCAGAGTTAACAGGGTAAGGGTGGTGGAGACTTTTCTATATAACAGCAGCTGCTCTTCAGCTTCAGGCAGTAAAACTTTAGATGTTTATGACAGCTTTAATAAAGTAGGTGAGAAAGTTTATTCAGCAGAATTTAATTATACTATGAAATCCCCGGCTGACGGTTATTATCGTCTTGATTTTTATGTAATTGATGATTCTGGTAATATAAGTGAAGAGAAAAAGAGTATTTATGTAATAAAAGACACATTGTTTTCTTCTTACCAGACGATAACTCCCGTTTTAAATGTAACGGCTCTTCCGCAAAAAAATGCCGGTCTGATTAGAGGCGGTTATAATACTTTTGCAAATGATGTAAACATCGCAGCTTTATCTGTTAATCTTACAAAGACTTACTGCATGTACAATATTGAAAAGTTTGCAGAAGATGTTAATGTCCGATATTTAATTTCTCAAAATAACACAGACTGGGAAGAAATAATTCCTGAAACGATGACTTTCCAGGGGGTTGAAACTGAAAACTGCATTAATTTTTCTGCTTATGACCGTTATTCTGGTTTTTATGTAAAAGCTGTTCTTTGTGACAGTTTTGAAAATTCAGTAGAAACTGATGCTGTTTTTTTTATTTGTCCTGCCAAAGCTTATTTAAGCGGGGCTAATACATATACATCTTCTTCTGGTACTACTCATTACATATATTTAGTACCCAACAAGCTGAGAACTGATTTTCCGCTTGTTACATATAGTTCATCAACTGGTACGCCTAATCTTTATAAATATGTTTATCGTCCTGAGAATAATAATTTTGATTTTTATTCTACAACTGTAAATATTGAAATTGATCCGGAAGAACCTTTAGAAATTTATTATTACCCTAATATCAATACTACTAGCACTTATTTTTATGGATATTATGGAGAAAAATATGTAATTCTTTATAGTGACTGTAATTATTTTAAATATTCTGATTATTTTAATGTGTCAGGTAATGCATCTCCTGTTGTTGATATTACATCATTTGTATCAGAAGGACTAAATTCAGGAAAATATAAAATTACAGGTTCTATTACAAACTATGACAGAATTTTTAGAGATTCATCTGGAAATTACTATGAGCCTGAATATTATACTGTAAATGTTTCTTATAATACAAAAGAAGTTTACACTTTTAATACTGAAAATTTTGAATTTACAATTCCTGCCAGGAAAGCTTCGTGTTATATAAATGTATCATGTTACAGGCTTGGTATGACCAGAAGTTCATCAAAAACAATTCCTTCAATGTCAGATAATGTCAGCCCGGAGACGGGAAGTTCTATTTTTAAATTGAATTCTCCGGCCGGTTCATATATTTATATTCCTGTAAGTGACGGATATTATTCATCACAGAATTTCAAAACAACTCTTTTTATTGACGAAACGTTTAGGAATTTGACAGAAGAAGAAATATTTCAGCTTCCTCAAATATCATGCGTCAGGATAGATAGCACGAATCATTACTATTATTATGCGACAAGGGAGTTAAAAGAAAAACTGTATCAGGCTTATTTTTATGTTGAGGATGAATGTGGAAATTACAGCATTAAAAAGTTTATTATCAACAATATTTATACTTCAAATGCTTATATATATATAAACGATAATGGTTCCATTAATATAAGTGCTTATCAAAAGCCTGATACATCTTTTTCTAATGTATCTTCTACCCGCGGATTTGCATCAACTTCTTCTGTATGGGGATCCGCCAGTTATAGTCTATCTGATTCGACTTTTAAAAGATTTTTTTATGTATGTTACAGTTCTGGACAAAACACTGGTTACAGGATAGTTCCTTTTGTCTGGTATTCAGGAGAAAAGTGTAACTGTAAATATAAAAAAATTATGAATCAGAGGGGCGAGATAACTGTACAGTTTGATTATCCTGTTTTATGCGAGACAGCTTACTGTAAGTATAATCTTGGTTCAGACCGGGATGAATGGTACAAGCAGATGCTTTTTGATAACACAAATGCATATAGCTCAACCGGCGTTTATTGTGATTCGTACAGCGGTATTGTGCAGACTAAAATGATTAAACCTGCAAATAACGGTACTGTTGAATATAAAAACTTTAAGGCAGATACAGCAAACGTTCCTGAGGGGTGTTATTACTGTGTAATCGTTCATTTTGCTGATGGCACTTCTGCAGTTTCAGATGTATGGTATAAGGATTAAGATGGGAGAGAATTATGAAAAAGTTTTTATTTGTTTTCTTAGTTTTAATATGCGTTTTTTTTACTGCCTGTGAGAATTTTTTAGAAGGTGCTTCTTCAAGAGAGATTATTGAAGATACTGTTGCTATTGCAAAGTCAGAAAATGTAGACCTAACAATAAAGGCACGAAGCGAACAATACGGTATTCTTGAACCGGAAGGAGATTTAACCTTTAAGGCTGCTCAAAAAGTCAGGGTTAACTTTAAGCTTAATCCTTTATATGTTTTTTCCCGCTGGGCTGTTATTGATAAGACAACAGGACAGGAAGTTGATGACGCAGTTTTATTAACTGATAAACTTGAAGAAATAGATTCGTCAGGAAATACAATTCTTTATGCAACTTTAATTTTTAAAAAGAACAGAAAGAACCTTCAGCTAATGCCGGTCTGTTACATAAAAACAGATAAGACTGCCCCTGAGTTTTCGGATTTTCAGGTGTATAACTTAGGAATATATAATACAGATGATGAAAGCCAGAATGTTCTTGTTACGGATAAGCCGTTTGACGAATGGAGCGGTAGTGACGATTATGTTAATCATCATGTAAACGGCTTAAAACTTAAGTTTACAGTGAGGGAAGAAGACAGTGATATCAGGGACTGTAAACTGAAGGTTACGGAGTCCATGATAAAAGAATCTGACGGTGAATCAATAAGCCTTGTTTCAAATGATGAACAGTCTATAAATAAAAGTACAGAAATAATTAGTAATGATGATTTTTCTTATACAGTTTCTTTTGATTATAAGTTTGTTTCGCCATATGACGGAATCTTAAAAATTAATTTACGTATGGAAGATACGGCGGGTAATCTCTCTGACGCAAAAACTGTTTATGTGGTTAAAGATACTGTTATAAAGATATTTGAAACTTATGAGGAATTTAACTGGGAAACATATGAGTATGAAGAAAGAATATCTGTCCGGGATATAGATGATTTTGCTGAAAATTTGTCTTTCTATTATTTGCCATCCATGGTATTAAAAAATAGTACATCTGTAGATGATCCTGATTATATGCTTCCAAGAATTCATAATTTTCTTTCTGATACAGGCACCGGTGGATATGCTACTCCAGAAGGATTTAAAAAACTTCTTAGTAAACTCTATTTTTCTGGCTCAGAGGATATTTATGATACATGGTTTAATTATGATTCTGAGTTAAAGGATAAATTATTTTATAAAGTATATTTTTCATCGACCGGTAATGACTATACTGAATTAAAATTTGCAGAACAATATGATGGAGATTATGATCATTCTAAATATCTTTTGAAAGATAGAATAAAAATTTTTTCTAATGAAAGCGAACCTGAATACCTCTATTATGAATCTGATGCATGGTATTTCGATGTATCTTCTTATAAAAAATCAGATATTCTGTATTTCCGTTTTGATATTATTGACAGTGCAGGAAATGTAAAATCAGTTTACTGGAATAACTCTTTGTATAAGTCTGCTTATCCAGACAGGCTTTCCCGAATTTATCATCGCGGTTTTCAAACTTACGATATAGGTCATAGTGATGAAATACCAATCTATGATTGGTCTTCAAAACTTCAACTTGAGTCATCTGAAAATTTAAATTGTAATTTTCCTTCTGATGGTTTTTTCTATTACATAACTGCACTTGATGGTACAACAAGTAATATCTTTTATTCAAAAGCCAACAGTTCATTTATCAATTACAGTTGGAGTGGCGGTACAGATGGGGAGTATATTTCTAAAAATAATGAACTTGTTGTTAAGTATGGATTACAGGATTATTGCACTGAAAAAGGACCTTCTGATTATGAATTTTCAGAAATAACTTTGTGGAATGTTTCCTGTCAGATAGATATGAGATATGTTGATGAAGTTGGAGAAGAATACAGTTATACCTATTATGATTTAACTGATGAAAAGAGTTTTGATTATAAGGATATTTATGAAAAAAAGTATAAGGATGAAATAACAGTAGGAGAAACTGATAATGAAGACGGTACAGTAAATCTTTCTTTTTATTATGATGGATACATTAAAACAGCCGGGCTAAGCTCTTATGGGTGGCAGATTTTTGTAAAATATAACGGAAATACATATGTAAGTACTAATTCTCCTGAGTATGATACTTCTGGTAATTCTCTTACTATTCCAAATGTACCTGTAAATATTATTAGAAATGGAATTACATTTGAAGCATGGGGTAAATGTTCTGGAATACCTGTTACTTTCACAAATACTACATATTGTAATCCTAATTCTGGAAAAGATACTATTCCTCCAGAGAGAATTACAAGAGCGGGAGAATATACATTTAAGTATATCAATGAGTATTATCCGTATGATAATTATCCTGGAACTTGCCGGGTTTTTACCTTTACAGATAAATCCTTTGTCAGAAATGAAATAATCGATATTGATGTTTATTACACAACAATTATGGGTAAAGTATTTACAGAGGATGAAAGAAATGGGTTAAATCATATAGTATTACATTCTGAACCGGTAAAAAATTATGCCGATGATCCTTCAGTGTATTCTATAGAAGGAATTGGTTATGCTGATGTAATTTTTGATTATTCATTTTTCGGTGATAAGTTATATAGAGTATTTTTTGTTGTAAAAGATAAAAGTGGAAACGAGTGTTCCTTTGAGTGGCCTGTGGATACAAGATTGTTTAAAACTCCATTGACTGCAGAAAACTATGAAGAATATTGTCTGAAAATTGGGCAGGTAGAAGGTATTTCATTACCTTGGGGGAATACGGAACCTTATGTAAATCCTGTGTATGATAGTTTGAATAATAAAACATCATTTTATTATATGTATGTTACAAATCTATGGACACAATATGATATACCAAACGGACAGTATTCGAATACTGTTTATTATTGTGCTGATGTAACTTATTGGCGAGAAGAACAAAAAGAAGGTCAGATAGAACAGATAACTAAAGAGGAATATGAGGAACGTATAGATGAAGATGCTTATAGATATTATACGCAACCAGCGGGTATAAAGAACTGTTCTATAAAAAATATTATCCGATCGGATGAAGACGGTGTTTTTTATGTTTATTGTGATAATAATGTACTTGTAGAGTATCTTGTAAATGACACTCTTCTTTCCTATACAGATGTTGACTATTGGGAACATCATACTTCTAACAGAAATAAGACTTTCACAGAAATTAAAGTTGCTAATGAAGGTCAGTCTACTATTAAAGCCTATAAAATCCCTAAGGTACCTGCCGGAAAGTACGGTTTTATCATCTTCCATTTTGCTGACGGCACAACTTTTACAAGTGAAGTTCTGGAGGGGTAACATCGAGTGTATTATTATCCATTGAATAATCTCCCGTTCCCTTGTAAAATATACGTATGTTTGACGTAAAAGATGCTGATCTTTTTGATCTTGAAGAAGAAGATTTTGACACTATTCTTGCTTCTGATATTACTTTTCACGGCAATATCAGGTTTACAAAGCCCTTTATGATCCGCGGTAATGTTAGCGGTTCCATCGAAGCTACCAGTGATCTTGTTATAGATACTAATGCTTTTGTAAATGCAGGAATCAGTGCATCCCGTGTTCTTGTACGGGGTAAGGTGGACGGCAATATTACAGGCCGTGACCTTGTCTTTGTTTCTGCTACAGGTTCTGTTAACGGTGATATTACTGCTAAGCAGGTTGTTCTTGAACCGGGGTCCCGCTTTTCCGGCAAGTGTACTATGACAAATTAAAAAATACAGGATATATAAAAATGAAAAAGTTCTTGTTTACTGGAGTTTTTGCTTTTGTTTTATGTTTTTCTTCTTTTGCTCAGCAGAGGGCAGATGCACTTGTTCTTTACAGAAGCGGAAATTATCCTGAGGCTATTAAAATCTGCGAACTTGAAATACAGGAAAATCCTCAGAACATCGATTCTTACTGTGTTCTTTGCTGGTCTTTAGTCCGCAACAGACAGTATGCAGAAGCTGAACAGCGTTCAACTGAAGCCCGTGAAATAAACTCTACTGATGTACGCTTAATTGAAATTCAGGCTGAATCAAAATTCTATCTCGGCAAAAATACTGCCGCCATGGAACTTTTCCAGCTTTATCTTGCAAATGTTCCTGCCAACGGAAGCCGTATCGGTAATGCCTACTACTATATGGGTGAAATTTATATCCGTCAGGCCAAGTATCAGCATGCAGACATTTCTTTTTCTGCTGCCGTTCATACAGAGCCTTTAGTTGATTACTGGTGGACCCGTTGCGGCTACGCCCGTGAAATGGCCGGAAGCTATGACAGTGCTCTTCAGGCTTACAGTAAGGCCCTTGAATTAAAGCCTTCAAATGCTGATGCACAGCGCGGTAAAGAAAGAGTTTCTGCCCGCCTCAGATAGTTTTTGCCGATGGCCGGAATAATCCATTTTGAAACTTTAGGCTGTAAACTCAATCAGGTTGAAAGTGAAGGGGCTGCTTCTGCTTTTAAAAATGCCGGCTTTGAAATTTCCATGCAGCCTTTATCTGCTTCCTCACCTGAAAACTCTTCCGTAATTCTTTGTATAGTAAATACCTGCACTGTAACTGCTAAAGCTGAACAGAAAGCACGCAGAATTATCCGTCTTCTTTTAATTAAATGTCCTTCTGCGGCTGTCCTTGTGACAGGCTGTTATGCTCAGACTGCTCGTGAAGAAATCCTTTCAATTAATGCAAGGGTTAGTGTTTTAGGCGGCCAGTATAAAGGCCATATCGCTGAACTTCCGTCTCTTTTAAAAGAAAATAATTTTTCAGGAATTGAACTTGCTTCATTCCTTAACCGTAAATTTGACGGAATATACGAGAAGGCTGTTCCCGGTGTAATTGAAAATGCTTTTAAACTGCTACCTGATGCTTTTTTTCATCATTCCAGGGCTTCCCTTAAGATTCAGGACGGTTGTAATAATGTCTGCACTTACTGTGCAATACGTCTTGCCCGCGGTAAGTCAGTTTCACTTGACGCAGAAGAAGTCATTTCGCGTGTTAAGGAACTTGAAAATAAAGGTTTTGCAGAAGTCGTTATTACCACTGTAAACATTGCACAGTACCGCGGAAAGTGGGAGAGTGGAACTGTTAATTTTACAGGACTTTTAAAACTACTCCTCGCAAATACTTCTTCTATCCGCTTCAGAATTTCAAGTCTTTATCCTGAAATTGTAGATGAGGAACTTGCTTCTGTGATTGCAGATAAAAGAGTCTGTCCTCATTTCCACATTTCTGTTCAGAGCGGAAGTGATTCTGTCCTTGAGAGAATGAAGCGTCCTTATCGAATTGAAGCAGTTTATAAAGCCTGTTCTCTTCTTAAAAAATACAAGGAAAAGCCGTTTCTTGCCTGCGACATCATTACAGGCTTCCCGGGAGAAACTGACGATGATTTTAACCTTACCCTTAAAATGCTTGAGGAATGCGGCTTCACTTTTGTTCATGCGTTTCCTTTCAGCGCACGGCCCGGAACTGAAGCCTATAAAATGCGTCCTATGGTACCTAATTCAGTTTCGGGTAAGCGCATCCGCCTGCTAGAAGAATATAATTTAAAGTCTAAAGCAGCTTATATTTCTTCTTTCAGCGGCAAAGTTCTTGATGCAGTTTGTGAAAACGTTCACAGCCCTAAAGTTTACTCTGACAGGGTAATTCTTCATGCCGTTACTGATAACTTCCTTCACTGTCAGCTTATTTTCCCTAAGACACAGAAACTTCCTTTGCCCGGCACTCTTGTAAAAGTTCTTGTACGCCGTCCTCTTGAAAAAAGCGAAGTAACTGGCGAAAGTGACACTCTTGCTTTTATTGTTTCATAACTGTTTTTCTCTTTAACTTAAAAATACAAAATGTTATAATTTCCTGATTATGATAGCAAAAGCCGGCAGTTACATTATTCATTCTTTTGATTCTGTGCCATATGTGCTTGGGTATATCGGCCGCACATTTAAAAGTTCTTTTGCCTTTATCCGTACAAAAAGTTCCAGAAAAATCCTTATAATGCAGCTTCTTTTTACCTTTATTGAAGCCCTTCCTTTAATCTGCATAATTGCCACTGCCATGGGAACTGCCATCTATATTATGGGAGATAAATTCTTAAATTCCATCGGACAGTCTTCCTTAATCTATCAGCTTTTAAGCATTGTAATTTCCCTTGAACTCGGACCTGTAATCGTTGCTTTTATTGTAATTGCCCGGTCTGCCACTGCAATTGCCACTGAACTTGCAGGTATGGTCGTTTCTCACCAGATAGAAAGTTATATTTCCTGCGGGGTTGATCCGATTCATCATCTTGTAAGTCCGCGCTTTTTAGGCGTAACTTTATCAGTGTTCTTTTTGAATCTGTATTTTTCTTTCTGCGGACTTATTGGTCCTGCCATCATCCAGTTTGTTTTAAGTCCTGTTAAAGTTTCTGCTTATTTTTCTGGTATGCTCGGCGCCCTGACTGTAAAGGTCATTTTTACTTCGATTTTAAAAAGTCTTCTTTTTGGCATGATAATTTCTATTGTTGCAACCTATTACGGTTTTAATGTTGAGCGGTCTTCTACAGAAATTCCTGTTGCCGGTATCAGTGCAGTAGGAAAAAGCGTTCTTGGTATCATCCTTGTTGATGTTTTTATTATTGTTATGTTTTACGTGGTATAAAAATGGCGCTCTTTGATGTCGAAAATGTAGAATTTCAGTCAAGAACTCAGAAAATCGTAAAAGGCATAAGCTTACAGATAGAAAAAGGCACTACCACTGCATTTTTAGGACACTCCGGAAGCGGTAAATCAACTCTTTTAAAAATGGTTGCCGGGATTTTAGTTCCGTCAAAGGGCCGCATCCTTTTTGAAAATCATGACATTCAGCAGATGAATGAAAAAACTAATCTTGATTTCAGGAGGCGCTGTGCCTTTGTTTTTCAGGATTCTGCTCTGTGGGCAAACCAGACTATCGTTCAGAACCTTACTCTGCCGCTTCAGATTCATTTTCCAAAAATGACTCAGGAAGAACGGCTTTTTACCTGTCACAGCATTTGTGCCATGGTAGGCTATTCCAGGGATTTAAATCTCCGTCCGATTGATCTTTCAACAGGTGAGCAGAAGCGGATTGCCTTTGCACGTGCCATGATCTGCGGTCCTGAAGTTTTATTTTTAGATGAGTGTATTGAGTCTTTGGACAGAAAAGGTTCTCAGGTTATAATGGAGCTGCTGCATAATTTTGCCTGTCAGGGGAACACAATTATTTATGTCAGCCATAATTCAGCTTTTATCAGTGAATTTCCTGGAAATATATATAAAATAGAAAACGGCCTTATTGAAGAGGAAGAAAATAAATGAAATTTAAAATCCGTTATGCCGACCAGATTGTAGGAATTTTCTCAATTGCAGCTCTGGCAGGTCTGATTGCACTTATTTTTGCAATAGGAAGCCAGCAGCACTGGTTTGAAAAAAAAGCCAATTATTACACGATTTTTGATTCAGGCTCAGGCGTGAGTGCAGGCATGGATTTAACTTACAAGGGCTTTTCAATCGGTAAAGTCAAAAAAGTAAGCCTTGAAGGCGTAATGGTCCGCGTTGATTATTATGTTCTTGGTGAATATTCTTCCTACGTAAAGGAAAACTCACTTGTACAGCTTATTACAAGTCCAATCGGGCTTGGTTCGTCTTTCATCTTTTTCCCTGGAAACGGACCTCAGCTGCTTGAAAGCGGGGCAGAAATTTACCGTGTAGATTCACGGCCGGGACAGAAAATTATTGAAGAGCGCCTTATTCATATGGAAAAACAGACGGATTCTATCGGTGCCCTTATGAATCAGGTTTCAGAACTCTTAGACCATGTTAATTCTCTTGTAGGGCAGCTTGATTCTGCTCTTTCCGGAAAAGTGCGTGGAAAACCGACTCCTATTCAGAGTATTGTTCTTGAACTTAATGACATTACTAAAAATATAAACAGAATCTTAGGTGATGATGACGGGGCTGTAAGTGCACTGCTTGGACCTGAACTTTCTCAAGATCTTGTTACAACCCTTGATAATATTTCTCAGATAAGTACTGATTTTACAGGCGTCGCTTCCAATGCTGATAAACTTGTTGCAAATGCTGTGCCTCAGGTTGATAAAGCTCTTGTTCAGATCAACGTTGCCTTAGGTCAGGTTCAGGATGTTCTTACGGGACTTAAAAATAATCCTCTCTTAAGGGGAGGAATTCCTGACAGAAGCCAGTCTACTTCTTCAACAACCCAGTTAAGAAGTTCCGAGTTCTAAAAATGGAGAGCATTGTGAAAAAAATATCATTAAAAAAAGAAACAAAATTTCCGCTTAATCCTGCTTTGTTTTTTGTCTGCCTGCTTTCACTTACTGTTTCCTGCTCGTCTTCACCTAAAAGGGCAATGCTTGTAACAGATACTTCTGATTCAGCTGCAACTTTTTACGATACTGCAAACAGTGAGCTTGTAAGCGGACAGCTTGAAAACGCAGGCGGTCATCTTCAGCAGGCTTATAATCTTGCAATGAGCGTCGATGACTGTGACCTTTTGTGCAGGATTTCTCTTTCTGCGGTAATTTATAAACTCAATTACAGGGCAGGGGATGATTTTACTCTTGATCCTGTAACAAAACTTGCAAAAGATGTTGATAATGTAACAGCAGATACGCCTTTTTACGGTCTTTCAGCACATGACTTACTGAATCTTGCCAGAAGTTATTCTACTCGTTCTAAAAATCCCCAGATGTTTAAGGCTGTGTGTTCTTTGTACGATACTACAATCAAGCTTTCTGAAGGTGAAAAACTCGAAGGTAATACAGTTATTTCACAGATGTATTCTGACCAGAACTATTTTTCCAAAGAACCTTATTATCTTGCCTATATGTACCGTACAGGCGGTAATGTTTATGCTTCAGGAAAAAATTATGAAAAGGCAAGGGAATTATTTCTTAAAGCCGCACAGATTCATTTAAAAGAAAGGTATTTAAACGAAATCGGACTTGATTATTACAGTGCCGCAAGAATGTCTTCTCTTGTAGGAAATAAAAAAACAGCCCTGTCTGAAATTGATATTGCCCTTAAATATGATAAAGATGCTGAAAATACAGTTGCAATTGCCGCTGATTATTTTGCCTATGGTTTAATTCTTGTAAAAGGCGGCTGTACCGAAGAAGAAAAACTGAAGGCTAAAAATTCAATGCTCTGGGCTTCTAAGATTTATGAGGCCGGCGGTTATACTGAAGATGCACTCAATGCAAAAAATGCTGCAGAAGCACTGTAGATTATTCTTCTTTTATCTCTTCAATTTCTTCTGCGCTGTCAGCGTTTTCGCCTGAGGACTCTTGTTCTGTCTGTTCAGCCTGTTCTGCTGTTTCGCCTGAAGTTTGCGCTTCTGAACTATCTTCAGAAGAATTTTCTGCTGTCTGGCCGGCATCGTTTTCATTTGTGGCATTTTCATTTGTGCCGATTTCAGCAGATGTTTCTTTTGAACCTTCTTTATCTTTTTTAGGTTCATCCTTCTGGAAAGTGTTTGTGTAGTCAGTTTTATCCCACGGAAGCTGGATTACGCTGTCCATAAGCTCTTTCTGGAGGGATTCACAGACATAATTTCTTACATAGCGCCTTATATTGTCAGGTGTGTCCGGAGTAAAGATTAAGACTGCAAGTATTCCTTCAGGAAGTGCTTTTGCGGTGTGGATTTTTGCGTTTACTTTAACCTGTTTGGAGCCGAGTACGAGGGTAAGGCCCTGGATAACGCAGTTTACTCGCGCGATTGCAGCGTATTTATTTGGAATTAAAAGACCGACACCAATTGATGAAATATCGATGAAGTTCATTTTGTACATCATGTTGCCGTTTACAAAATAGGCTTCACAGGATTTATTTCTGATGCAGTTATAGCGTACAAACTGTCTTATCCCTTTTGCCTTTAACTCATCGAGCTTCCCTAAAAGTTCTCCAAAGAGTGGTCCGAAGCTGTCTTCGATTTTGTAGTAGCCTGCCTTTAATTTAAGGGAATCCTGGAACCTGTCACGTTCAGGCTTTTTTAATTTGCTTTCAAATATTCCAAAGGCAGCGTTTTCAAATTCAGGAGTTTTTTCCAGTGTGCTTACAAAATTGTACCAGGTATTGGCTGAGTTTGTGCTGTCTGCATTTATTAATACAATTCCGTCTGGATTTAAGGTAAGGATGCTTTTTAACTGTCGGTAGTCGTCAATCTTATAGACTTCAAACTCCTGATCCATAAGACGAAGGATTACATTTGTGTTTAAAGTGAAAGTAGCACATACGAAAAATATTTTTCTGCCGAATATTTCTGATTTATTTGAAACTGTACCTGCCATTTTTCTTACTGCCTTTATTTCCTAATATTTTAACAGAGTTTATGTCAAAAATAAACCCCGGCAGAAAAT
Source organism: Treponema sp. UBA3862 (assembly GCA_002392405.1). GTDB lineage: Bacteria > Spirochaetota > Spirochaetia > Treponematales > Treponemataceae > Treponema_D. The sequence goes on from DGGY01000007.1 coordinate 14,198, forward strand.
CTTACCGGGGAAAGGAGGGCAGCTAAATAAAACGTTTACTTTTCAGGTGGCTTTATTTTGAGTTTGAATTATCAATTGGAGCAGGTTTAACCTGTTTAACGATAATTTTTGATGCAACAGGAACTTTTGTTTCAGTTTTTGCTGTTGAAATTTTGACCCAGTCGCCTTTAGAAAGTTTTGCAAGGTCAAGCATTTCTGGCATTACAGGTTTATTGTCTGATGTATTGCCGTTTTTGCCGAAAGCAGGAGGTGTATCAGGCATAGCGTGAATGCGTGTAAAAGGTGTAACTGAAACTGTTTCGTCTTTGCCGTCTGCATTTACAACTGTAAGTGTATTTGCCTTTACATTTAATGTTTTTACAGTACCGATGATTACGCTGTCATTTTCGTCAGCAAAACCGTGCGGTCCGTGACCTCTTCCCATTCCGCATTTCATCATGTCCTGCATGTTGATAAGTTCTTCTGCAGGAACCTCAGCGCCGCTTCTCATTGGATTCTGAGATTTTTTAGTCTGCTGGGCAAAAACTGCTGTGCATGACAGTAAGGTTAATACCGTGAGTGTTGAAATAAGTTTTGTTGTTTTTTTCATAGGAATCTCCCGCCGGAGTTAATCCAGCTTTTTGTTTAGTTTACGGCCTTTAATCCGTATAATCTCTTATCAGGATTACGATATCAGAATAATGTTAAAGGCTTCTTAAATCTTTAAAGATTTCTAAACGGATTGTAAGAGTTTTATAAAAGAAAAATGAGAAGTTTCTCAGAAAGCAGTTTTATCAGCATTTATTCATAGATTTTGAACTGGAACTGGAAAATCAAAAGAATAGGAAATTAAAAAATAATACAAATTTAGAAATTTTAAGTTTTTCCGTATTGACTCTTTTTTTTCAAAATTGTATATTAATCAAGCATTCAGTAATGAGTGTATGGGCTACTAGCTCAGGTGGTAGAGCACCGCCCTTTTAAGGCGGCTGTCGATGGTTCGAGTCCATCGTAGCTCAAGAACGGTCATCAGTTTTTGATGACCGTTTTTTTTTATTCCGCTGCCAGAAGAGGTTTTATTCTGAAAAATCAGATTGATATGACGGAAGGCGCAATTCTTCCAAAATTATTGAAATTTTCAATTCCTCTTATGCTAAGCTCAGTCCTTCAGCTGCTTTTTAATGCTGCAGATGTTGTTGTTGTCGGGCGGTTTGCAGGCGAGCTGTCACTTGCAGCCGTCGGTTCGACCAGTTCTCTTGTCAATTTTCTTGTAAATTCCTTCCTTGGAATATCAATAGGCTGTAATGTTGCAGCGGCAAATTTTTTAGGGGCAGGGGATACTAAAAAAGTAAATCTGACCGTTCATACTTCAATTGTTTTAAGCCTGGTAAGCGGCATGGTAATTACAGTCATAGGACTTACTTTTAACAGGACTATTCTTGAGGTTATGGGATCTCCTGAAGAAGTTCTTCCTCTTTCTGCACTTTATTTAAAGATTTATTTTTCAGGAATTACTGCTACAGTTATTTATAATTTTGGTTCTGCGCTTTTAAGGGCTAAAGGTGATACAAAGCGTCCTCTGTATATTTTATTTGCAGCAGGAATTATTAACGTAATATTAAACCTTATCTTTGTAATCTTTTTTAAGATGAATGTTGCTGGAGTTGCCTGGGCCACTGTTTTAAGCCAGGGTTTTTCTGCCGGTGCAGTTCTATTCCTGCTTTTAAGGGAAGATGAAGCGTTCCGCCTTGATTTACGGAAACTTTCGGTTAATAAAGAAATTCTGATAAAAATTTTAAAAATCGGTGTACCTGCAGGACTTCAGAGCAGTATGTTCAGTTTTTCCAACATGGTAATTCAGTCTACCGTGAATTCTTTTGGAAGTGTTGCAGTTGCAGGAAGCAGTGTAAGTCAGAGTATTGAAGGTTTTGTGTGGCTGAGTATGAATGCAGTTGCACAGGGAAGCCTTACTTTTGTAAGCCAGAATATGGGGGCTCACAAAACAGACAGGGTCAAAAAAACAGTTTCTGTCAGCCTTTTAACTGTGTGCGCAGTGAGTGCCCTTGTCAGCGGGCTCGGTCTTTTGTTCTGCCGTCAGATCTGTTCAATTTATACTCTGAATGAAGAAGTAATTTTAAAAGCGCAGGAAAGATTTCTGGTAATTGCCGCTTCTTATTTTACCTGCGGAATTATGGATGTTACTGCAAACTGCCTTAGAGGAATGGGAAGAAGCCTCATGCCTGCTGTAGTAACATTGATTTTTGTCTGCGGAAGCCGTCTTTTATATCTTTTTACAGTATTTAAAATGCCGGTCATCCACAGTTTTCAGAATATATTCATAAGCTATCCTTTGAGCTGGATTTTAACCTTTGTAATTCTTTACAGTTCATACCGTTATATCATAAAGGAGATGAGTCAGGCGTGATTCTTCCTTTTTATTATCTTGTATTAAACCCTTAAAAAAATTATACTTTACAGGCCGCTAATGCGGAGTTTTATAAGGAGAAAATATGATCTACACTGCAGAAGTAGAACACATGTGTCCTTTAGCCAAAGGCGCATATCATGGACCTGCTCCAATTCCTGAAGAAGGAAAATGGGTTCAGGTAAAAAAAATTGAAGATGTATCCGGCTTTACACACGGTATCGGCTGGTGTGCTCCTCAGCAGGGAGCATGTAAACTCTCATTGAATGTAAAAGACGGTGTAATCGAAGAAGCCCTTGTTGAAACAATCGGCTGTTCAGGTATGACTCACTCTGCTGCCATGGCAAGTGAAATCCTCATCGGAAAAACACTTCTTGAAGCATTAAATACTGACCTTGTATGCGACGCAATCAACACAGCTATGCGTGAACTTTTCATGCAGATTGTTTATGGACGCACTCAGTCTGCTTATTCTGAAGGCGGTCTTAAGGTTGGTGCTTCTCTTGAAGATCTTGGAAAGAACCTCCGCTCACAGGTTGGAACAATGTTTGCAACACGCAAAACAGGTCCGCGCTATCTTGAAATGACAGAAGGTTATGTAGAAACCTGTGCAGTTGATAAGGATAATCAGATTATCGGTTACAACTGTATTAACTTCGGTAAACTTATGGACGCTCTCAAAGCTGGAAAACCAGCCGAAGAAGCAATTGTAGGTGCACGCACACACTATGGCCGTGTAACAGCAGATCAGGGCATGGTTCGCCTCATCGATCCAAGAAAGGAGTAGGAAATGGCATTATTTGAAGATTACGCAGGCCGCATTCCTCAGGTGAATAAGGCTCTTAAAGAATATGGTTTTAAAGAAGGTGAGGCTGGCTTAAACGAAGCCCGCGACCTTTGTAAGGCTCGGGGTTTCGATCCATATGAAATCTGTCAGTCTACACAGCAGATTTGTTTTGAAGATGCTAAATGGGCATATGTACTCG
>DGGY01000056.1 GCA_002392405.1 Treponema sp. UBA3862
CGGGGCTCGAACCCGCGATCTCCGGCGTGACAGGCCAGCGCGATAACCAGCTTCGCTATGCCCGCGTGATGTTGTTATATTAACAAATCGAAGAATTATGGTCAATAGCAAAAACTAAAAAAAAGTAAAAATTCCGCATTTTTTATACTTTCTTCAAAAACTGAATTCAGCTCAGTCAAATTCTCATCGCCTATGTTCAATTGACACCCCTATAGTCAGAATGATAAAATTAAATATTATTACTATATTAATTGGCTTTGTCCAAATTATTTAAGAAAGGATGTTTTCATTATGAAAAAGACTTTAATCTTTATCGGCTCAGTTATCATTCTGGTACTTGCAGCCATCACTTTCATTTTTATCCCGGCAATGGCAGGAAACGCACAGCCGGACACTCTTGTTTTTGGTAAATACGGAAACAAAAAAATCGAATACAAACAGGGCACAGAATTTGCAAATGCAGTAGCTAATTACACAGAAATGTACAGAAGGCAGGGCGCAGAGCTCAAAGATTCTGACATGTACTACATTTACAACTATGCATTTACTTCTGCTGTTCAGGCTGCAGCTTATTCAGAAGGAATGAAAAAAGCCGGATGGGCACCTTCTTCACAGTCTGTTGCACGCCAGATGTATCCGTATTTCGCTGACGAAAACGGAAATTACTCAAGCGCAATTTTCAATTCATATTCAGAAGATGACAAAAGCCGCCTCAAGGCTGACATCACACGCGGTCTTATATGGAGCCGTTATTCAGAAGATCTTCTTGGCTCTCAGTCAAAATATGCAGGACACACACTTTACGGATTAAAAAGTTCAGATGCTGAAATTGCGTTTATTGAAAACATGGCTGCAGAAAAGCGCTCATTTGAAATGGCAGTTTACGAAAAATCAGACTATCCTGATTCAGCAGTTAAAGCCTGGGGTGAAGCTAACAAAGATAAGTTTGTAAAATACAATCTATCTGTAATTACTGTTAAAGATCAGTCAAAGGCTAAATCAATCCTCAACCAGATTAAAAAAGACGAAATCACATTTGAAGATGCAGTATCTGAATATTCAGACAAGGCATACTCAGGCAGCAACGGAAAGCTTTCTTCTAACTTCGGATATCAGATTAAAGAAATCCTTAAAAAAGAAAGTGATTCTGAAGTTCTTTTCAATATGGAACTTAACGGCTTAAGTGATGTAATCGACACAAACGCAGGCTGGTCAATTTTCCATAATGACCTTGCAAAAAAAGAACCTGATTTCTCTGACGCATCATTACTCTCTGCTGTCCGCTCTTATATCAATGATAAAGAAGCAGGACTTATTGAAGACTACTACATCGGCGAAGCAAAAAAAGTAATTGAAGATGCTTCTGTAAAAGGTTTTGCAGCTGCTGCAAAAGCAGGAAAAGCAAAGTTTGTTAAAGTTCCGGCATTTGCACTCAATTACGACGGCGTTTCTCTTCTCGGAGAGCTTCCTGAAGAAATCACATCTGTTTCAGGTGCTTCTTCTAATGAAAACTTCCTTCAGACAGCATTCAGCATAAAAGAAGGTGCTTACTCTGAACCTGTTGTTGCAGGTAACTCAATTATTGTACTTAAAGCAGCAGGAATTAAAAAAGACACTCTTAAAACAGAAGAAAAAGATGCTCTCGTAAAAGGTATTGCTGACTACGACTCAAGCACATCTCAATCAACTCTGCTTTCAAGCAAAAAAGTTGAAAACAAAGTTGCTGAAGTATTTTTCAATAAAATCATGAGCAATAAATAAAGCTCAGGGATATATGACATGCTCTCACAAAGAGCTCAGGAGCCCTGCCTGGTAGAAGCCGGACAGGGCTTTTCAGTTTTATACAAAGAACGCTTTCTCTATTCTAAATACAGTCCTGACAGAGCAATATTAAAAACGGTAAGCCAGATTGAAATTCCAGATGATACGCTGATTCTTGCCCTTTCTCCCTGTCTCGGCTACGGACTTAACGAATTACTAAAAAAACTACCTGAAAACTCATTTGTACTTGCTGTAGAACTTGAAAAACCGCTCTACTCTCTCGCAAAAAAATCTATTGATTCAATAATAAGTAACTGCCCTGATTATGAAAAAAGAATAACTTTATGCAGCGAAGAAACAATCGAACAGACAGTAGAAAACCTTTCCTGTTTTAAGCGCTGTATAACAATAGAGATGAGCGGTGGAACCTTTTTTAACAGTGATTTTTACGACAGAATAAAAAACTACCTTCAAAACTACACTGCATCCTTCTGGAAGAACAGAGTAACACTTTTAAAACTTGGACGCCTGTTTTCAAGAAACTTTATTAAAAATTTAAAATTAAACCCGGCCCTGCATTCTATAAAGAAAAACTCTCCATACTTTAACCGTCCTATAATAGTTTTTGGCGCAGGAGAGAGCGCCGAAGACTTTATAAAATCTTCTGACAGGTTTCTTTTTGAACGCTGTACGATTATTGCAGTCGATGCGGCACTTTCAGTCCTGCTGAAACACGGACTTGATGCAGACTTTGTAGTCAGTGTTGAAAGCCAGTTTGCAATTGAAAAAGCATGGCTTGGAAGTAAAACAAAAGCTGTTTTAATTACAGATATGGCAGGCCGTCCGTCTGTAATCCGGCGCAATAAAAACGGCAACCTGTTTTTTTACAGTGAATATGCAAAAGCTCAGTTTTTCAGCCAGTTTGAAAAAGCTTCACTCCTTCCTCAAAAGCTTCCGCCGTTAGGCTCTGTAGGCCTTACAGCAGTCTTTATTTCATTATTTATGCGAAAATCAGATGAAGTTCCGGTAATTTTTACAGGACTTGATTTTTCTTTCAGCACTGGAGCAACCCACGCACGCGGAGCCCCGGCACACACTGCCTCGCTTTTAAGCACTTTCAGGCTTAAACCGCCTGGAAACTTCAATGCTTCCTTCAAACCTGACTCACATACAGTCAACGGAATAGACAAACACGTAATCACGGACGCCGCATTAAGCCGTTATGCGGAACTTTTCAGGGACCAGTTTTCAGATGCAAAAAATCTTTATGACGCAAGGACCTCAGGCCTTCCGCTTGGAATTAAAAGAATCAGCATTGACTCAATCAAAGCTTACCTTACAGAAAATAAAATTGAACCAAAATCAGACGGCGAATACACTTCTCTTTTAATAAATGACTTAACACAGGACACTTCTGCATACTCCACAACTGCGGGTGATATAGAAAACGCATTAAAAAAAGAATCAGAAAGCCTTCTGCGGATTAAAGAACTCCTTTCAAAAGGAGACAGCGCTGTACCTGCCCCCTCACCTGACCTTGAAACTGAACTTTCCAGGCTGCTTGAAAAAAAAGAATACCTTTACCTTCACTTCCCTGACGGCTATAAATGCGATGTTAAAAATTTAAGCTTTCTTAAGCGTGTCAGAAGCGAGATTGATTTTTTTATAAAAGACCTGAAATAAACAAAGCCTCGTTCCACACAAAAAGCAGGAACATCACCCTCTAATCGTCTGAACCAATCAGTCTTCTTTTTCTTTAAGCACTGCAAGGAACGCACTCTGAGGAAGTTCTACATTACCCACCATCTTCATGCGCTTCTTTCCTTCCTTCTGCTTTTCAAGAAGCTTTCGTTTTCGCGTAATATCACCGCCGTAACACTTTGCAAGAACGTCTTTTCTAACAGGATTAACTGTCTCCCGCGCAATAATCTGACTTCCGATTGCCCCCTGAATTGCAATTTTAAACTGCTGGCGGGCAATTTCGTCTTTTAAGCGTTCACACACTTTTTTTGCGCGGGCAACGGCACCCGGCCTGTAAGCCAGGAATGAAAGTGCGTCCACAGGTTTTGAATTAATTAAAGTATCAACCTTAACTAAATCAGTAGGCCTGTATTCGATTACTTCATAATCAAAACTTGCATAACCACGGCTGTAACTTTTTAAACGGTCATAAAAATCAAAAAGAACTTCAGAAAGCGGCATTTCGTAAATGAGCTCAACTCTTTTTTCATCAAGATAAGTCATGTTCTTCTGATCACCGCGTTTTTCAGTACACAGACTCATGATTGAACCAATATATTCACTTGGAGTAATTATTGAAGCACGGATATATGGCTCATTTGACTCACGGATTTTTGATTCAGGAAACTCTGTCGGGTTATCAACAATTATTTCCTCACCGTTTGTCAAAGTACAGTGATATTCAACGGAAGGCGAAGTAAAAATTACACTCTGGTCAAAGTCACGTTCAAGGCGTTCCTGTATTATTTCAAGATGTAAAAGCCCAAGAAAACCGCATCTAAATCCGTTTCCAAGAGCGATTGAATTATCTTTATCATAAGTAAGAGAAGCATCGTTAAGTTTAAGTTTTTCCATGCTGTCTTTAAGCTCTTCATAATCATTTGAATCCATCGGATAAATCGAAGAAAAAACAACCGGTTTTACTTCCTTAAAACCAGGCAGAGGAGAAGCGGCCGGATCAGAAGAAAGAGTTACAGTATCGCCTACGCGGACATCACTTACTGTTTTACATCCGGCTACAATGTATCCTACATCTCCCGCTTCAAGATACTGTGTTTCTTCATACTGAATCTTAAAAATACCGCACTGTTCAACTTTATAATCAGAGCCGTTGGACATAAAACGAATGGCATCGCCTTTTTTGATTCTGCCTTCTTTTACGCGGATATGAATAACAACTCCGCGGTATTCATCATAATGACAGTCGAAAATCAATGCCTGTGCTTTTCCATCCGGATTTCCGTCAGGGGCCGGGAACTTTGTTACAATGGCCTCCATAAGGTCATCAATTCCCTCACCTGTCTTTGCACTTACAAGTACGGCATCCTCAGGATCAAGACCAAGGTCATGTTCAATCTGTTTTTTGACTGAAGGAATATCTGCTGATGGAAGGTCGATTTTATTAACGACAGGTACAATTGTCAGATCCTGTTCCATTGCCATATAAAGATTTGACATTGTCTGGCTTTCAACACCCTGACTTGCATCAACTAAAATAAGGGCGCCTTCACAGGAAGCAATAGCACGTGAAACCTCGTAAGAAAAGTCAACATGACCCGGAGTATCTACAAAGTTTAATTCATAGTCATGTCCGTCTTTTGCATGATACGGGATAGTTACTGCCTGACTTTTAATTGTAATTCCCCGTTCACGCTCAATATCCATATTATCAAGAATCTGATTTGTCATCTGACGGTCATCAATGATTTTTGACTTTTGAATAAGACGGTCTGAAAGAGTAGATTTGCCGTGATCAATATGTGCAACAATACAAAAGTTGCGCTTATACTTCATTTCTGTCATAGAGTGCCAATTTTATTAGAAATAATTAGGACTGTCCAGCGGAGCTGCAACACCTACGCTTATATCTAAGTATCCTTTTTTTCTGTTTTTTGCATATATCTCTGCATACAATGCAGTATTATCATTGTTAAATGAAATATTTTTTACTTCTACAGGGTCATTCTCTGAAAAACCAGATTCATCTGCGATTGATCCGCGTACTACTTCTGCAATCTGATATTTTCTTCTTCCTTCAGAAAGCGGAGTAAGTTTCATACCAAAAATCGCTGTAAAGGAACTTGAAAGGACATCGCTCTTGTAGAAAGTGTAGCCTGGATTAAGCGGTCTTGAAGAAACAAAAACTTTGACAGTCTGCTCTGCCTCTTCACCACGGATATAACTTACCTTAATGATATGACCGGCAGTAATTCCCAGCATTTTTTTCTGAAGGTCTTCAAGAGTTTTTATTGATGTGTTTTCGATTTTAGTGATCAGGTCGCCGGCCTTAAGTCCTGCCCTGCTTGCATTTCCGCCCGGCATAACATAATTAAGCTCAACTCCAAGCTCTTTTCCGCCGTTTTTGCGGGTACGGCCGTTTGCTTCAAGCCAGCTGTGTTCATACTTACCGCCTTCAAGAAGAACGGGAAGTTCAGACTTAAGATATTCAACAGGGATTGCAAAATTAAGTCCTGAATACTGAAGCATGCCGGCAAAAACTACAGCCTGAACATTTCCTTTTTCATCAACACACGGACCGCCGGAGTTTCCAGAATTAACTGCGGCATCTATCTGCATGACAGGTCCGGCACTGAAAAGGGATCTGTCACTGGCACTTACAATACCGCTGGTAAGAGTCCTTTCGAGTCCAATCGGAGAACCGATACAAAAAATTTTATCGCCTACATCAAGAGTTCCGCTTGACCCGAGATTAAAGACATAAGGAGCATCAATTTCAGCTTTTAATACGGCAAGATCAACGCTTGAGTCCCAGCCGGTTACCTTTGCAGGAATTCTCGTTTCTGAGTCTTCGGCAAGTTTTATATAAAGTCTTGCATAACCTTCATATTTTGGATTTACAAGATCTGCTATTACATGGTGATTTGTAACGATATAACCGTCTTTTGAAATAAAAAATCCCGAACCGATTACACGGTCAGCATAACCCATTCCGTTTTCAACTTTAATTCCCTTATCAACCCAGACAGTAACAGTTCCTTTTATAAGTTCAGGAACTTTTGTATTTTTATCAGGCTGTGCGCCGAGATTATTTACTTTTTCAAGGCAAAGAGAATCAAGTTCCTGAGATGATTTTTCAAGTTTGTCTGTACCTGAGTAATTTAAATATTCAAGTGCAGATAAAAGACGCCGTGCATCAAGAAACTTTTTTTCTTCAAGTGATTTTTTATAAAGCTCAACCACCTTATCTGCGCATTTTGAAACTGTTTTTTCGTCATTTAAAAGATAGGCTCTCCAGTATGCGTAAACCGGATCATTTTCAAGAAGAGAATCAATACGCTTAATTTCTTCTTTTCTGACATCTTCAAGCGTGTAATCAGGCTGTTCATAAACTTTTCCGGTCATGTCATCTGATTTACAGGCAGTAAAAGCTGCCAGCACAGTGAGTTCTGCAAGAGTTACAAGAATTTTAAATAGTGATTTTTTCATTTTAATTTGTTTCGACCTTTTCAAGTATAATTTCTTCATTCGGGAGAAGCTGTCCAAAGATGTACTTTCCGATTCTTACGGCAAGCATTCTTCTTCCCTTGTTCTCCACTATTATACAAACACCCTGCTCACTGTTATGGTTAACACTTTTCAGTATTTTTTGTGCATCTTCCGAAGAACCTGCTTCTCCTATCCAGTAAAGCTCATGTTTTGCGGCTTTTACTACAGCCCTTTGGACATCATTCTCAGTAACAGAAGAAGGAATCCCGTTTTTAGTCGTAACTGTAACAAGTGATTTTTTTAACGGCTCATAATATCTTGCAGTTTCAACAAGAACTCCGTCAGCAGAAACAGGTGATTTTATATACTGAACATCCCAGTTTCCGTCATTATCAAGATCCCAGGAAGATATTTTTCCAAGTCCCCTGCTGTATTCTTCAGTAAAATCAGGAATCGTATCACCGTTTCTGTCAATCTGAATCATCTTAACATAAAAACCGGTTCCGGAATCTCCTGTACCAAAGAGATTTACCATTATCTGAACTTCATCATTCTTTGTGATGTATTCACCCGCATTTTCAGGATCAAAACCGTAGGTTTCAGTCGTTTCAAAAAGTCCGTCCCCGTCCATATCAACTGTCCTTAAAACAGGAAGGCCTTTTTCAAACTGAGTCTGAGCATACATTGTTTCACCGGTATAGTAACGGGCAATCTGCGCTTTTCCGTCAAGAACACTGACCTTTATGTATGCATTTTTTCTTTCTTTTGAGGGCATTGTGTAAAAAGAGCAGACTTTAATAAGCTGTGCATCAGATATTTCCGGAGTTTTTTCAGGAATCACAGGAACAAAAAAATCAATTCCAAGAGCATTTTTAACTGTCTCATCAGCCGTAATTAAAAAAGGACTCCAGGCAAGTTCTTCTGCCACAAGTGAAAGTGAGAGCTTAGTTGAAGAAGGCTCCTCCCCCCTGTAAGAAACGCGGCTGACATATGGCCACTCTCCGTATTCAGCATCGACTGCTCCCTGTGTTAAATGAAGTACAACAGGAACACCAAAATCACACTCACAGGTCCAGTCATCAAGATCATCCTGTGTACTGTCATAAGATATTTTTTGAGGACGGCCGCGCATGTATTCAACCTTTAAATTATAGGTCAGATCCCCGTCAGTATCTTTATAAATAATTCCGCTGTACTGATTTAAATACTCACCAAACTCACGCCTGCACTCTTTATCTTTTAAGGCCTGTGAAAATTTTAAGAGAAGTGAAAAATCAACTGATTTATCTGCAAAAGAATAAAAATAATCCAGTGCCTTTTCTTCGGTTAAAAGCCCCGTTTCTTCTTCAAGGGCGGCAACTGCATATAAAGGAGACTTTAATCCCCGTGCATTAAAGGATTTGAGCATTCTGATTTTACGCTCGCCTTCTGCAAAAATGGCGGCATAAATTTCTAAATCAGCGGAAGGTTTTTTATAAAGCGAAACACTGTTAATAAAAGAATCTGCAGTCTTAGCATTTTTTTCTGAACGTCCGCCGAGTGCATATTCATAACGGAAAAAAAGTTCAGCAAAACGCTGGTCATCCGGATAAATACGCCTTGCAGCATCAATTTTATCACGCGCCTGGTCTAAAGCCTGTACTGTTCCAAGATTATAGAGTGATTTTGCGCGGATGTATTCTGCATCTGCTGAATAAATAAAAGGCTCCTGATTGAGAACAGTCAGCGCCTGATCAAATTCCCTTACAGAACACAAAATATCTGCATAAAGAACACGGGCACTTTCCTTGTTGTAATCAACCCACTGTCCGAATGTCAGGGCTTTCTGAATAAAAGGAATTATCTGATATTTTGGAACGCCTGTCATTGTTTTTGAAACAGAACGGATATACCACAAATCAGAAATGGAATCATCGTAGGCAAGACCGATTTCAGCATTAGAATCTGCTGCCTGCCAGTTTTTCTGAGAGGCATACTGCTCGCAAAGCTTTAAATAGCGCACGGCAGTTTTCCTGTTTGCGCTTTGAGCTGACTGTGCATAAAGAAAAGCTGAGAACACGTGTGAACAAAGTAAAACGAAAATAAAACACTTTTTGACAGACAAATTCATATGTCTATTTTACAGTCTTTTAAAGCAAAAAAAAAGACCTTTCATAATAAATGAAAAGTCTTTTTCTCTTTATCTTACAATAAGTTAGATAAAAAAGTTTTGCTTAGCGTGCAGGAGCAACTGTGATTACTTCAGCATCAGCCGGAGTAAGGATAGTTACTTTGTCACCAAGATTGATGTCTTTTACAGTGAAAACATCACCAATGTTGATTGGTGAAACATCAACTACAACGCGTACAGGAAGGTCTTTTGGAAGAGCCTTAACCTTGATTTCCGGAGTATGTTTAACCATAAAGCCGCCTTTAAGAACACCGGCAGCTGTTCCGGAATACTGGAGCTTGTACTTGCGTACAACAGGTTTTGTGTTAGATACAGCAAAGAAATCTGCATGAAGTACAGAATCAGTAATGATATCGTATTCTGTATCGCGGATGAAAGCGTCCATTGCCTTTCCGTCAAGCTTGAGGGTAACAAGAGTAGTAGAAGTAATGCTTCTCCATACTTTGTTAAACTGAACTGCGTCTACAACAACTGATGTAGCCTTTCCTTCTTCGTCGTAAACAACAGCAGGGATTTTTCCGGCAGCGCGGATAGCTTTAGCAGCCTTTTTTCCTGTTTCATTGCGTGTTGTTGCTTCAACTGTGAACTGTTCCATTTTATAGAACTCCTTAATTTTGAGCGGTCTTCAAAAACTAGTTTTGCCAGCCTCTCTTAATTTTATATAAGCAGCATAAGCTGCCTCTCTGGGACGACAGGATTCGAACCTGTGGAATGACGGCACCAAAAGCCGTTGTCTTACCGCTTGACGACGTCCCAAAATTGCCGTTTTAATTAATCATCGCCTTCATCCGGACCGCCTTCAATAACGTGACCGGCATTATATTCAGCTAAGATTTTATCCTGTAACGCAGCGCGGAACTCAGGGCTGATAGGATGAGCAACATCCTTGTATTCGCCGTTTGCAGTTCTGCGGCTTGGCATTGCAATAAAAAGTCCAGTTTTGCCTTCAATAATTTTTACATTATGAACAACAAAAACACCATCGAATGTTACTGTAACGTAAGCCTTGAGCTTACCTTCAGCCGTTACTTTTCTGATACGCAGTTCTGATACTTCCATATGAGTGCTCCTCCGCTGCAATTTTTTTAAAACTGAAAAAAAATCTCTAGTGCACAAGCACACAGTTTTTCCAGTTTTGTTTCAAAAGTAATTCTGCTTTACGGGCGTCTTCAAAAGATTCAAAAACCCCGAAAACTACGGCTCCTGAACCTGACATGTCAGCCCAGGCTGCGCCACTTTTTTTTAAATCCTGCAATGCGTTACTTATTACAGGGTATTTTTGCATAAGAACGGCTGAAAAACTGTTTGCAAAAGTCCACTCTTTAACAGGACTTCTGTAAATATTTTCCAGCTCATTCAGGTCTGGACAGGAAGTAAAACTTCCTTTTTCATATGAATCATCTACCAGCGCATATGCTTCTTTTGTTGAAGAATGCACAGGCGGAAAAATCAGAACAAAATGTAAATCCTCTCTTGCCTTGATCGGTTTTACAGTTTCACCGCGTCCGGTAACTAAAGCACAGCCGCTTCTATCCTTAGTTTCTCCTGAGTGAAGAAAGAAAAAGACATCGCTTCCAGTCTGAGCAGCAGTCTCATCAGCTGTTTTATCTGTTAAAGGAATGCCGTTAAGAGATGAAAAAGCCCTGATAAAATAAGCCGCATCAGAAGATCCTCCTCCAAGACCACCCCCGCTTGGGATTTGCTTTTCCAGGAGAACTTTTACGCCTGAAGTGCAGCCGGTCAGTGAACAGAAGGCTTTGTATGCTTTTGTAATTGTATTGTCTTCCGGCAAATCGTTAAATCCCGGAGCAGTTACAATACAGGTATTTTTCTCTGCAAGAGGAGTAAGCGTAAGCTTATCGCAGAGACTTACAGTCTGAAAAATACTTTCAATGCCGTGAAATCCATCCTCCCGCTTCGGTAAAACCTTGAGTCCAAGATTGACCTTTGCAGGACAAAGAATTTGAATTTCAGACAGCATAATTAGTTATTATGCCGGTTTTAAGCCCTAAAGTCAAGAAATTAAGGAGAATGCCCTGCACGCGCACAAACTGCATGCATCAGAATCACAGACATTTACGATATCAGAACATTCCAAAATTTTCTGGAGAAATTTGAGTTAAATCCGATTGACCGGTATCCCGCAAAAATTTATTATATAGTCACGCGTAAGCGGGGGAAGGCAAAATGTTCAGCAGCGAATCTTTCAACGATTCATTTACTGGTTCGGGCTTTTCGTACGATGATGAATACTACGACGACGTAACTGATTCAGATGATGAAGTTTACGAAGAAGACAGTTCATTAAACGATTTCGAAGACGACGACATGTACGATGAATCATTTGATGATGATCTGGAAGAAGACGTTTCAGGTGACGATTCTTCATTGGACAATGGTTTTAACGATGATTTTGATGATCTTTAATCAAAAGCGCTGTTAAACCGTTTTAAATGTTAAAGGGAAGCAGAAAAATATGGCTCACACACATATTCTTCGGCTTCCCCTTTTTTTTGTTCTGACTCTGCAGATTACCGCGCCTGAAACAGCAGTGACACATTCTGTCAGACACGGTCAAAATATTAAAATTCCAGCGGACGCATAAAAGCGTTTTTTTTACAGAGCTTCTCCCTTAAGGAAAGTACCTGAATGCCAGAGTTTTTCAAGTTCATAAAACTTACGTGCATCTTTTGACATCAGGTGAACAAGAACTGTTCCGATATCTATTACGTTCCAGTCGTCTCCGCCTGTACTCTTAGTGTGAGTAACATGAATCTGCATGTTATTTGCCTTAACATAATCTTTTATCTGTTTAGCAAGTCCCTGCCAGTGTGCAGAACTGTGAATTGTAGCTATTACAAAAAAATCTGCACAGCTTGTAAGTTTTGTAACTTCAATAACAGAAACATTCTCAGCCTTACCGTCTTCAAGAATTCCTGCAATTTCCAGGGCCTGATCTTTTGCTGTTTTATCTGCCATTATTTTCCTCCTGAATTTTTAACATAGCGTCCGTCAAAATCCTTTCCAAGAATAATCGTAAAATCGACATTGGCACTTGAATCAGTTGTACTGCCGTAGCTGTCTTCTGACTCAGGTTTAATTTCTTCGTCCACTATATTAGTACAGTGAATAAAATCTCCTAAATTTTTAGCAATTTCTGAGTTTCCGATATGGTTGATTATCTGAGTTTTTTCCCAGTCATTCCTTTCCGCATTTGTAGTACTTAAAACATCATAACCTGTACTTTTCAAAAGAGCTGCCGTATTGCGGGCTAAGCCCTGAACAGTAGTTCCGTTTTGAATTTCAAGCACATAAATACGGTTAATGGATGTATCATCCAAAGCTACGAGAGAGTTTGAAGCCTGTTTTACAACGTCTTTAATGAGCTGTCCGTCATAAAAAGGAAACAAAAGTTCCTTTCCGTCTACAATACGGTGTGAACCTGTAATTGTCTGAGGAATAAGCCGCTCTGAATCAACATTTGCGATTTCTGCAAAAAGACTGCGCAAATCATTTACCTTAAGATTTGAAGTAAGTTTTTTTGCATACAGCGGAAAACTTTTTTTCTTTAAAAGTGAAGAAGCATTACGGTTTAAGGCACTCAGGAATGCAACCATAACATTCTGCCTTCTGTCCATGATTTCAGCTTCTGATTCTTCCGCTTTTGAATAAGTCAGATAAGTGGTGATTTTATCACCGTCGAGAGTTACCGCACCGCTTGGAAGCAGCCATCTGTCTCCTTCATCCGTTTTCACATCAACCGGAGAAGGAACAAATACTTTAAGACCCCCAAGCATATCTGTCAGTTCACCAAAATCGCTCATATTCATTTCCACATAAAATGGAATTGCCTGACCGATCAGGTTTTCAATTTCTGACTTATATATTTCAATGCCCTTTTCCGTATAGATTGCATCAATTCTGTCTACACGCCCAAGACTCTTGAAAATTGCACCAGTGTTTCCAAGAATATTGATTAAGGCACCTCTATGAGATACCGGATAATAAATAAAAACATCTGTAAATAAAGGCTGGTCTTTATCCTCCAGAACAAACAGCGTTTTTATTACGGAATCATTTTTTAAACTTTCATCAACTGTATCAACCCTCAGAGAAAGGGCAATAAAAGTCACAACAGAAATAATAATTACAAAAATAAGAACAAGGAACAACGCTCCCCTGCCCGAACTTTCCCGTCTTAAATTCCTCATTTATGACTCCTGTTTTCTTTAAGCTGCGCGGCAAGTTCAAAAGAAGGTGATGCAACTTTTTTCCCGCGCTTTTCTAAATACTCAATATTTTCTTCAAGTACAGACAATGTAAGCTCATCAAGTGATTTTGCAAAAAGATTTGCCCTGTATTCATCCGTAGACTGAGGCCGCCCCGGTTCAATTTTATCTGCCGCGAAAAGAATTTTTCCAAGCGGACAGAGGTCTTTTGCCGCAAAAGTATGGCAGGCAATCGCCTCACAGATATCAGCATCCTTTACACCGAACTTTGTCTGTATTAAAACTGCCGCCGCCCTTCCGTGGAGCAAAGAAGGCTTATTCTGTTCAAGAATAGAAAGGCTTTTTCCGTCCATATGAACAAGTTCAAGCATTTCTTCGCCGGTAATTTCCTTGCACATATCATGGGCAATACCGGCAAGATAACCCAGGCGCGGATTAAGACCGTAAAGCGAACACATCTTCTGAGCCGTCTGCGCCGTACGCAGGGAATGCTCAAAACGTTTTTCACTCACGGCAGTTTTTACATATTCTTCAATTGCAGAAATTACTTTTTCAAGTTCCTGCTCATCAGCTACATTAACACTCTTTACAGCCATACAAGCCCTTTTTTTTAATATATTCAAAAACACCTTCACTTACAAGATAACGCCAGGCCCTGCCGGAAGATATTCTGTCACGGATATCTGAGGAGGAAACTGCAAGTTCAGGGTTATGAACTTTTATATAGGGAAACTTAAAATCACTTTCCGTAAAATCTTTTTTTTCAGTTTTAAAATCGCCTTTTGCCATGTTTACACTTGATGCAGAGGCATTTTTTGAATAATCATCTGTACGAACAGCAAGAATCAGCTGACATTTTTGAGCAAGTTCTGCGCTGTTTTTCCAGTTTTCAAAATGAGATGCAAGATCAAAACCGAAAATAAGACCGATTTTATCGTCAAGTTTTCCCTTATATTTTTCTTCCAGAAAGCAAACCGTATCCCAGGTATAGGAAGTTCCGCCTTTTTTAATCTCATAATCTTCTGCTTCAAAGCGGGAATCACCTTTTACAGCCTGTCTTACCATTTCAAGCCTGTCAGAAGGAGAAGCCGCATCTGCCATTTCTTTATGAGGCGGATTAAAACAGGGTACAAATAAAACTTTATCGTACCCAAGCTCCGTGCATACGCAGTCAGCGAGAACAAGATGCCCGATATGAACAGGATTAAAACTTCCGCCTAAGACTGCTATTTTCAATTTTCACTTCCCGGAAACTGAACTTCAGCCTCATCATCGACCGAACGCGTTGCCATAAAATCAGGATTAAAGCTTGTTCCTTCTTTTTTAGAAGTCAAAATTGAACCTGAACTTATCTGAGTACCGTCAGAATTGAACTTCTGCGGTTCTTCATCAAGTTTAGTTACAAGGTCAAGAATAGCAAGACGGATATCATTCATTCCGTAACGAGCTGCAACAGATACCGGAAGCACCACTGTCTCAGGTTCTGCCTTTTTAATTTCTGCAGCAACTTTTTCAGCCCTTTCCTTTGCACCTTCAATATCAGTTTTATTACAGAGAACTATATGAGGTTTTGAAAGAAGATCCTTTGAAAAACCTTCAAGTTCAGAACAGAGAGTTTTATAGGCTGTAAAACACTCATCTTCTGAACAGTCAATCATGAATAAAAGACCGGCCGTACGGCTTATGTGCTTTAAGAACTGAATTCCAAGTCCTTTTCCCTCAGAAGCACCTTCAATAATTCCAGGAATATCAGCAATAATTACATCGCGCTCTTCACTTGCCTGTAAAACACCAAGATTTGGAATCTTAGTAGTAAAAGGATAAGGCGCAATTTTAGGACGCGCATTTGTAAAAGCGTCAAGCAAGGTTGATTTTCCTGCATTAGGAAAACCTACAAGACCAATGTCTGCCATAATGCTCAATTCAAGACGAAGCTTTTTGTATTCTCCTTCCTGACCTTTATTTGCAATACGCGGAGCCTGGTTTGTCGGGGTCTTAAAGTGAACATTTCCCCAGCCTCCGTTTCCGCCTTTGCAGGCAACAAACTGATCTTCTTCTGATTCAAAAGTAAATTCTTTTAAAAGCTCGTTTGTTTCAAAATCACGGATGGCAGTTCCAGGAGGAACGGCAATAGTAATGTCTTCACCGTCACGGCCATACTTGTTCCAGCCCTGACCGTCTCCACCGCCCTTCGCCCTGAAAAAATGCTTCCAGCGGATATTGGCAAGAGTCCTGACATTGCGCTTACAGATAAAAACGACATTGCCGCCGTCACCACCGTCACCGCCGTTAGGACCTCCCCGGGGAACATATTTTTCGCGTCTGAAAGAAATACAGCCGTTTCCGCCCTTTCCTGCCTGACATTCAATTACGGCTTCATCAGCAAACAAATTCATTTTTACCTCCTGTAAAACTAACTCTTAAGACAGACTGTAAAGACAGTGCCTTAAAAACCGGCTATAAAAAAACCCGGACACAGTAAACTGGGATCCGGGCTTGATCAAGTTTATTTAAGCAATCAATAGACTTAATTTATTCAGCTTTTGGCTCAGCGGCTTTTTTAGCTGCAGGCTTTTTTGCTGCAGGTTTCTTAGCTGCCGGCTTTTTTTCTGCAGTTTCTGCTTTTTCAGCCTTAGGAGCTTTTGGAGCTGCGGCTTTTTTTGCTGCTGCAGGTTTAGCTGCTTTTTCTGCTTTTTCTGCTTTTTCAGCCTTTGGAGCTGCTTTTGCAGATTTTTTTGCTTCTTCAGCTGTTACAACGTTTGCATATTTGCGGTTGTTGCGTTCTGAGAATACAACTACACCGTCTGCTGTTGCAAAAAGTGAATCATCTCCGGCTTTCTTTACATTGTCGCCAGGGAAGATTTTTGTTCCACGCTGCTTGATAATGATTGAACCTGCTGTAAGAGCCTGTCCACCGTATACTTTAACGCCCAAGTGTTTTGGATTTGAATCGCGGCCGTTTTTTGCACCGCTACCACCTTTACTGCGTCCCATAGTAAGCCTCCGCTTAATTTTTCAGTTTTAATTTCCCGCTTCAACTGCTTCCGTAAAACTCACATTTTCCGGATACTCTTTTTGAAGTGAAGTAAACCCCGCCCTCAAAAAATCTGCAGTATATTTAAGACACATTTCCGTTTCCGGAGTATCTTCTTTAACTTCCACACAGAAAGCGAGATTTCCGCGGGAAGATGTATCAGCATTTACTGTAACACGCTCATTCTGTGAAAGAACCTGCATCGCCGTTCTCAGCAGTATAGTTACCGCAGAACAGACAATATCACTTCCTTTCTGAGAAAAACCGGCATGTCCGTTAGCTTGACATTTTATTAACACGCCGTTTCTGCCAGTTGAAAGGGTTACTGCCGTCATCAGCTTTTCCTTTTAGAAAGAAATTAGCCGATAATGTTCTTTACACGAACGTTTGTATATTCCTGTCTGTGTCCGATCAGGCGGTGATAATCTTTCTTGCTCTTGTATTTGAAAACAAGAACTTTCTTGTCGCGAATGTCACCTTCAACTTCAACTTCAACTTTTGCGCCATTAACATATGGAGTTCCAACTTTTACATTGCTTCCATCGCTAACCAAAAGGACTGAATCAATTGTGATTTTTGCACCTGCTTCAGCGTCGATTTTATCAACCTGAATGAGGGCATCTTTTTCAGCCTTGTACTGTTTACCTTTGTATTCAAAAAGTGCGTACATTAAATTACCTCTTCTACGCCGCAAAGTGTAACGGATACTCTAACGACTAATAATTAAAATATGAGTACTAGATTTTATCAAATTTCTTAGGATTGCGTCAATTATCTGACAGAAGCTTTAAGGATATTTTACGGCGGTACCCCGCGCAGTGCACGGGGCGCGCTTTACGCGGTTCCGCTTTTCGCTTCATTCCGCCGCCCGGGCGCCGGAACGGCTTTGCCGCCGCTCCAATCGCTTACCGTTTTTTTTCTAGAATTTATAGTGAGCAGTGCTTAAGGTATGGCCGTCATTATAAACGTCAAACCAGATTTCTTTTTTACCGTTTACGTTCAGGGCTTCATAGAATTCCTGAAGATCAGTAACTTTTTTGTCATTAACGGCTGTAATAATATCACCGTTCTGGAGGCGCATTGCTGCGGCAGGAGATTTTGCAAGAACATTTGTTACTGCAACGCCTTTAACCTTTACATCCTCAAGTTTAAGTTCCTTAAGAACATCTTCTGTAAGGGGAGAAGCAACAAAGCCAGGCCAGAGTTTTGAATTGTCTGAACTTATTTTTTCAGTACGTTCTTCGATTTTTACTGTAAGATCAACTGTTTTTCCGCCGCGGATTACCTTGAATTTTGCTTCTTTTCCTGCAGGAAGATATCCGACTTCCCTCATCAGCTCGTTCTGGTTTTTAATTGCCTTGCCGTTGAGCTCAACAATAAAGTCTCCGGCCTGCATTCCGCCCTTGTGTCCAGGTGAATCAAGGAAAATCTGTGAAGCCAGGGCTCCGTTCTTTCCTTTTACGCCCAGTTCTTTTTTATAGTCATCATTTACATCAAGAAGACTTACACCAAGCCAGCCGTAAGTGATTTTTCCGCTGGAAATAAAGTCATCAATTGATTTTTTAAGTGAATTAATCGGAAGGGAAAAGCCCAGACCCTGGCTTCCGCCTGAACTTGAAGCAATCCATGTGTTGATTCCGATTACTTCTCCATAGATATTTACCAGAGGTCCGCCGGAATTACCCTGGTTGATTGCAGCATCTGTCTGGATAAAGTCGTTCATATTGCCGATCTGGTCACCGCTTCTGCCTGTCGCAGAAACAATTCCCTGGGTAACTGACTGTCTGTAGCCTAAAGGAGCACCCATTGCAAGAACAATGTCACCTACCTTTACCTTGTCGCTGTCACCGAGAGCGGCAACAACGATGTTTGAATCTTTTTTGGCCTCAAACGAAACAAGGGCAATGTCTGAACGCTCGTCTGCACCTACCAGTTTGGCGTCAAATTTCTGTCCGTCGTTTAAGTTTACAGTAATCTGGGTTGCCTTTCCTGCAACGTGGTTATTTGTAAGAACGTAAACTGTATTTCCTGTACGGCGTACGATTACACCTGAACCAAGTCCTTTCTGTTCGTATTCACGGGTTCTTCCCTTTCCGTCTGAACCGTTAGGATTTCCAAAGAAAAAGAAAGGAAAATCTTCAAAAGGATTTGTCTGGGTTACTGTTGTTTTTTCAGTAACGTCAATTTCTACAACAGAAGGAAGAACACCGTCTGAAATCGAATTGAATGAATTCTGAAGGGCTTCGATTACTTTGAGGCTTTCTGCAGGAATTGCAATTGATTTTTTTGTATCTGCAAAAACTGTATCGGCAGTTCCTTCAACTTTTATTTTGCTGCACGAAAAACTGATTACTCCAAAAGCAAGAGCACAGGCAGCAAAACCTGCGGCTAATTTTGTCCTGATATTTTTCATATTTTATAATTACCTCCAGCGGTATTATTTTCTTTTATAAATATAATCAAAAAAATACCGTATGGTTACAAAAAACTTTCGTACTGCTTAAAACTAACAGATTAAATCATCGCAGGCTGTAAGAACTTCCGTATGATCTTCAAAAACAGCAACTGTATGCTCTTCGTGGCAGCTCCATTTTCCGTCATTAGTAAGAACAGTCCAGCCGTCTTTTGCAGTATGAACGTCAGGTACACCAAGATTAATCATAGGCTCGATTGCAAGTACCATCCCTGCCTGAATGCGGGGGTTTGAACCGCTTTGCGGGCAGTTTGGAATACTTGGATCTTCATGAACATCAAGTCCTACTCCGTGTCCGCAGTAATCATATACAACGCCGTAACCGTACTTTCCGTTTGCAACATCGTTTACTGCATTTGAAATGTCGCGGATGCGGTTTCCTGTGCGGCAGGCTTCAATTCCTGCAATAAGGCTTTCGCGCGTTGCCTGTACAAGTCTTTTATATTCAGATTTTACATTTCCGACCTGTACTGTATGTGTTGAATCAGAAATAAAACCATCGAGATTAATTCCAATATCAAGCGAAACTAAATCGCCGTCATGAACAATACGTTTTTTTGAAGGGATGCCGTGAATAACTTCATCATTAATGCTGATGCAGGCCGCTCCAGGGAAACCTTCTGAATGCCAGGCAGGTTTTCCTCCGATTTTTTTAATGAATTTTAATACCAGATCGTCAATTTCCTTTGTACTCATTCCAGGTTCAACCTTCGGTACAACTTCCCTGAAAAGATCTGCCAGTGCATGACAGCTTTTTCTGATGCCGTCAATTTCTTTTTCATTCTTCAAGCGAATCATAATAACTCCATTATAAGGCGCGCTGTATCCGTAAAGAAAATCAGCACCCTATTCTTACAGCTTCTTCTTCGCAGATACGGGCAGTTTTTTCATCCCCCATTCTC
The DNA here is from genome assembly GCA_002392405.1 of Treponema sp. UBA3862. GTDB lineage: Bacteria > Spirochaetota > Spirochaetia > Treponematales > Treponemataceae > Treponema_D. The sequence continues at coordinate 19,757 of DGGY01000056.1, forward strand.
CGGTAAACACCGGCCATTTTCTGCAGAAAAAAAGAATCATCTTTATTGCCGAATCTTAATTCAAGCGCCCGCTCCCAGGCATCAAGACAAAGTTCATCATCTACCCTGCCTTCAAGCCTGTATTTTAAGATGGTGCGGGCCAGGTCCATCACCTCAGGAAAAAACAGCCTGAAATATTCAAAACTGTATTCCATGCGGATAATCTGCTCCAATAAAATGAAAGCATCGTAATATTCTTCGCGTAAAACAAGTTCTTCGCACAGAATAAAACCGTAGTCCATAAAATCTTCACGGGTAAACCAGGAAGAAAGTTTAAAGCCTGCATGAGATTTTGACATTTCAACAAACTCTTTTACGGCATCATCTTCGCGGGAATGCAGAAGATCAAAGAAAATAAGCTTAGCACGGCTCTCTTCATCATTGCGCTGTAAAAGCCAGTCCCTGTAATCAAAAGAATTTGTACTTCTGTAAGCCTTTGAGCGGTGACGGTAAAAATATGCCTCATCAAAAAGAGAACGCTGCCGCACGTCAGATAAGATTTCGTAGGCTTTTACAAGCTCACGGAAAGCTTCTTCTGTCGCTTTTGTTCCGGCTGTATCCGGATGAAGTTCTTTTGCTTTTGTTCTGTATGCCCTGCGGATTTCTGCAGCCGTTGCATCCGGCTTAATGCCAAGAATTTTATAACAGTCTTCCAAAGTATTTTTATTATATTGAGAAAAAAAAGATTATACAATTAAGGAGGATAAGGCGAGGTCGGCAGAATTAAGTAAATCCGGTCAGAAAATAAACATAAAAAGAGGCGGAAAAGAAAGACTTACTAATCTGCTTTTCTGCGGTTTTTGAGGGATTTTAAGACAAAGATATTTTCACGCTCACGCTCTTCAAGAACACCTTCAATATAGGTTTTTGTTTCCTGATTCTGCGGAATTATGATTTTTTCAAGGGCATTAACACGGCGCTGGGTCTTTTTTACTTCCATTGCAAGACGCCAGACAACCGTTCTGATTGAAGCCATTGTTGTTAAAAGCTTAAGCAGAGTAAAAAACTCGACCATGACTTTGTCGCTGTCAGCAAAACTTCCCATAAATGAATAAAAAAGTTCCTGACGGGGAAGCTCAACATCAATTGAATCAAAAGCAAGGCCTGCAGCAGTAACTGTTTTTTCTTTCATCTTAAAATCGTATTTTACTGCGTGTGCAATGCGTTCAACACGGTCACCACCCACAGTTTTAAGCATATTTTTTAAAGCCGGATAAGCCTTTTCATACTGGCGGTCAAGTTCTTTTTCAAGAGTCTTAACCTTTTCAACCATGTGCATAAGTTCCATTTCAAGGATTTCGCGCTTCTGCTCTAAAAGTTCATATCCGTTTTTAGCAGAGACCAGCTGCTCTTTTATACCGAGGAGATTTGATTTTGTAGGGGCTACATTGAGTTTTGCCATTACTTTTCTTCATCCTCAGGAAGATATTTTTCAATGTATTCTTTTTTGATTCTGACAAGTTCATTCTTAGGAAGAATTTTTAGAAGACGCCAGCCGAGATTTAAAGTATCCTCAATGGAGCGGTTTTCGTATTCTCCCTGCGAGAAAAACTGTTTTTCCATAGCATTACCAAACTCAAGATACTGTCTGTCTATAGTGCTCAGTTCTTCTTCACCGATAATTGCGGCAAGAGAGCGGATTGATTTTACTTTTGAATAAGCGGCAAAAAGCTGGCTTGCAACATTTGCATGGTCCTCACGGGTCATCCCCTCACCAATTCCGTCTTTCATAAGGCGGCTTAAACTTGGAAGAGGATTTACAGGCGGATAAGTTCCGCTCTGGTTTAACTCGCGGCTTAAAACAATCTGTCCTTCAGTAATGTAACCTGTAAGGTCAGGAATAGGATGAGAAATATCATCATTAGGCATTGTAAGAATAGGAATCTGAGTAATTGAGCCTTTTGAGCCCTTGATTTTTCCTGCCCTTTCATAAAGTTCAGCCAGGTCAGAATAAAGATAGCCCGGATATCCTTTGCGTCCAGGAACTTCACCGCGGGTAGTAGAAATTTCCCGGAGGGCTTCACAGTAATTCGTCATGTCAGTCATAACGACAAGAACATGCATTCCCTTTTCAAAGGCAAGAT
>DGGY01000051.1:0-1801 GCA_002392405.1 Treponema sp. UBA3862
CGAACAGGGAAATATCGGTCTTATCATGGACGTATTCATGGAAATGACCGTAGAGCTCGGACGTACTAAAAAACAGATTAAGGAAATCCTTGGTATGGGTGAAGGTACAATCATTGAGCTTGATAAACTTGCCGGTGAACCGGTTGATATTCTTGTAAACCATAAACCGATTGCCAAAGGTGAAGTCGTAGTCATCGATGAAAACTTCGGTGTTCGTGTTACAGAAATTCTCTCTCCAATGGAAAGAGTTTCAGACTTACACTAAAAAATATAAAACGGCTGTCTTTAATTTCTTCAACAGTAAGTTCTTTACTGTTTGATGTAAGATTTAAGGCAGTCTTTTTTGTTTTCTGCTTTTGCAGGGGATAGCATGGCAGAAAAATTAACGGGTGGGATTATGAAAATTAAATCAATTGCAGTGTTATTGTGCCTTTTCTGTCTTTCAGGAATAGTTATGGCACAGTCTTCTGATGAATCTGCTGTTAGGCAGGAAACTCAGTTCAGTATAAATACAGATCCTTCTAAGATTCAGCTCAATGCTCCCTCAACTCCAAATCAGCAGACTCAGATTAAGGCGCCTTCGACATTCGGCCTTTTTGTACGTATGTTTTTTATGCTTGCAGTTGTAGCAGGAATCGCATACGTCGTATTTTATTTTTTAAAAAAATCAACAAAAATCAGTAATGACAGTGATCCTTTTTTGCGCAGGGTAAGTCAGATTACTTTAAGTCCCGGTAAATCAGTTCAGGTAATTACTCTGCAGGATAATGCATACTTAATAGGTGTGAGTGATCAGAATATCAGCCTTCTCGGGCAGGTAGAAGATAAAGAACTTGTAAATGCAATGAACCTTTATTCTGATAAATCCCAGAAAGTATCAAAACCGCGTTCGTTCCGTGAAATTCTTGATATTTTTATGCCGGGCTCAAGTTCTGAAAAAGAAGAAAACATTTACGGACAGTCTCCTGTAAGTCCTGCCGATGCAATAAAAAGACAGCGTGAAAGACTAAACTCTGATACTGCTGCACAGGAAGGCGGTGAACAGTAATGATTAAAACCGCATTAAATAAAATAAAAAGTAAGTTTTTCTTAAAAGTAACAGCTGCAGTTTTGACTGCTTTCATCCTGGTTTTTCCTGTGTCTTCCCAGAGTTCACAGAACAGAAATTTTCCGTCCGGTTCAATTCAGGGGACAACTCAGATGAACGGGGCGGTCAGAAATCTTAATATTCCAAATGTAGATATCAGTATTACTCAGCCTCAGACAGGAAAACAGATGGCTTTCAGCCTTCAGCTTCTTCTGATGCTTACACTGCTTTCCCTTGCACCGAGTATTCTTATCCTTATGACCTGTTTTTTAAGGTTTTCAATCGTCCTTGATTTTATAAAGAGGGCACTTTCCCTTCAGCAGGTTCCACCGACATCTGTTTTAAACGGTATTGCTTTATTTATGACATTATTCGTCATGTTTCCTGTTTTCAGGACAATCTATTCAAATTCTTTTAAGCCTTTAAGTGACGGTAAAGTAGGAATTGAAACTGCCTGGACTGAAGCAGAAAAGCCGATGAAGACTTTTATGTATTCTCAGATGCTTAATGATACTTCATACATCCAGACTTTCATGGGAATGGCGCATCTTGATACACCTCAAACTCTTGATGATGTTCCGATGTATGTAATGGTGCCTGCCTATATTCTTCATGAACTTACTGTTGCTTTTAAAATCGGTATTATTCTTTATATTCCGTTTATTGTAATCGATATGGTTGTTGCCAGTATCCTTATGAGTATGGGTATGATGA
>DGGY01000051.1:1845-20680 GCA_002392405.1 Treponema sp. UBA3862
ATGGGTATGATGATGCTTCCGCCGGTTCAGATTTCCATGCCGTTTAAACTTATGCTCTTTGTTCTTGTTGACGGCTGGGGACTTTTGACAAGTCAGCTTTTTGCTTCAGTCATTCATTAAAGGTCAAGGGGGAAATAAAAAAATGAGTATTGGCTATTTAGTTTCCCTCATGAGGGGGGCAGTTTTTCAGGTTCTTCTTATGACTTCTCCTGTACTTGGAGCAGCCCTTATTGTCGGTCTTATTGTTGCAATTTTTCAGGCAACAACTTCAATTCAGGAACAGACTCTTACTTTTCTGCCCAAACTGATTGTGATTTTAATCATGCTGGCTCTTTTAGGGGCCTGGCTTTTTGCAAGTTTAAGGGGATATACATTAAATCTTTTTAACAATATTCCAAACCTTGCCTGAGGTAAAACGAAAAAATGCTTGAACGGATTGTTCAGAACGCACCTTTTTTTCTCTTAGTCTGCGGACGTTGTTTTGCCCTGATTATGACGCTGCCTCTTTTTTCCATGAGGACAATCTCAAGAAGGGTGAAACTTACCTTAACTTTTTATCTTGCCTATATAATTCTTCCTCACATAAGCCTTGATACCTATATGCCGTACATATCTTCTGACGGTTCTTTTTCACTTGATTATATTCTTGTCCTCGGCGGTGAGGTTTTTATTGGAATAATAACCGGTTTTTTTGTAAACATTATTTTTACGGCTTTCAGTGCCGCAGGACAGTTTTTTGCTTTTCAGATGGGCTTTTCTGCTTCAGAAGTTTATGATGCATTAAGTCAGGTTGAAAATCCGCTTATGGGACAGTTTTTCAACCTTATTGCAATGCTTCTTTTTCTGCAGAATCAGTGGGGACAGCGTCTGTTTGGCGGCGCCCTCGTTTCAAGTTTTCAGACAATGAATGCCTTAAAAATTGTTGCGGCGGCAGGACAGGATAAAATCGTAACTTTTATGCTTGCAGGCCTTACAAAACTTTTTGCTGATGCTTTCATTATAGCACTTCCTATTATGGGAACTCTTCTTCTTGTTTCAATTACAACCGGTATTCTTGGAAAGGCAGCTCCTCAGATGAACCTTCTTTCTGAAGGTTTCCCGATAATGATTCTTCTTACATTTTTTATAATTACAAACCTCATGGGAGTTTTATGTAATTTCTTTATTGCTTCCTTCGGTTCGGGCTTTACTCTGCTTGAAAGCCTGTTTGCTTTTTTCAGGGGAGGTCAGTAAATGAGTTTTGAAGATATTGACCTTCAGTGGTTTGCCGCAGAAGATGAAGGCCGTACAGAAGAACCGTCGGAGATAAAACTTCAGCGTGCCCGTGAAGAAGGTCGTGTTGCAAAATCCCAGGAATTAAACAGCGCCCTTGTAATGCTTGTCTGTGTAATTTCTTTAATAATCTGTGCTCCTTTTTATTTAAGATGGTGCGAACAGATTTTAATTTATTATTTTTCAAGGACTGCTTCTGCTGATTTTACTCAGAAACAGTTTTTTGTATTTTTTATAGTCAATATGCTTAAAATGGTTCTTCCGCCTGCAATTGCAGGAAGCCTTGCTGCGTTTTTAGGTAATATCATTCAGAACCGCGGATTTATATTTTCAACTAAACCTATCGAACCAAAATTTCAGAATATTGTTCCTAAAATCGGACAGTATCTTAAAAAGACTGTATTTTCGATGGAAGGCGGATTTAATGTAATTAAACAGCTTTTTAAGGTTTTTGCCATTGTCCTTACGGCCTACGTTGTAATTAAAAATAATCTTGAAGATCTTCTTGCTTTAATAAATACAGGTTCTGTAAGACTTGCTGCAGGAAAAATTGCAGGACTGGGTGCAATAATACTTGCAGCTAGTGCAATCATTTTTCTTGCAATTTCTATTCCTGACTATTTTGTTCAGAGATATCAGTTCCGTGAAAGCATGAAAATGACAAAACAGGAAGTTAAAACTGAATTCAAGGAACAGGAAGGAGACCCGGAGGTAAAAGGTAAGCTTCAGCAGGCACAGAGGGAGCTTTTAAGGCAGAATCTGCCTAAGGCAGTAGCAGAAAGTGATGTAGTAATTACAAACCCGACGCATTATTCAGTCGCTTTAAAATATGATTCTGATAAAACTGACAGGCCTGTTGTAAATGCAAAAGGTGAAGGAATAACTGCTAAAAGAATCAGGGATCTTGCTGATGAAAATGGAATTCCGCGTATAGAAAATGTTCCTTTAGCGCGTGGTCTCTATTCAAATGTTAAACTTGGTGATATAATACCTGATGAGTATATGTCTGTTATTGCAACGGTTTATGCTCAGATTTGGAATTTAGATAAAATCAAAAGGTAAGTCAATCAGGGTGGGGAATGGCTGATCGTATTACTGATTTTTTAAAAAAGTCAAACGTCTCTAATCATTTTGTTGCGCTCGCAGTGGTACTTGTTGTACTGATGCTCCTCATACCTGTATCTGGTCCTTTTCTTGATTTTTTGATGATTACAAACGTTGCTATTTCCCTTGTAATCCTGCTGGTTGTACTCTATACGCCTAAAGGTTCAAAGATTACGGCATTTCCCCGTGTCATACTTTTTACGACTATTTATGGTGTAGCTTTAAACATATGTTCCACAAGATTTATTCTGACGAACGGACATGTCGGCTTTGACAGTTTTAAGGGTGCAATGATTAAGTCTTTTGCTAATATAGTATCCGGCGGAGAAGTGGCCGTTGGTTTTATTATATTTATAATTCTTATCATTTTTCAGGTAGTTGTCGTTACAAAAGGTGCAGGACGTATTTCTGAAGTAGCAGCCAGGTTTGCACTTGATTCAATGAACAGCAAGATGTTTGCTGTTGATTCAGAACTTCAGTCCGGTTTTATTACGGATGAACAGGCGAGACAGAAAAAAAATGATATTCAGAAAGAAAGTGATTTTTATTCAGCAATGGATGGTGCTTCCAAATTCGTAAGCGGCAACGTAAAGGCCGGAATTGCCATAACTGCCATTAATCTTGTCGGTGGAATTATATGGGCAATGTACAAATACGGAATGAGGTGGGCTGATGCAATTCAGACGTTTCCTCAGCTTACGATAGGAGACGGTCTTTTAAGTCAGCTTCCTTCTGTTTTAATATCTGTTGCAACAGGTATTCTCGTTGCAGGAAGCGGCTCTGAAGAAGTATTCGGTGAGGAAATTAAAAAGCAGTTTAATCCTTCCGGAAATGTTTTTATTATTGCTGGTTCAGTTCTTTGTTTAATGGGAATTTGTTTTCATACAACCGCAATGCTTATTATTCTGCTCCTGGGAATCGGCGTTTCGCTTATTTTTATAGGCTATCACCATATTAAAAATCAGGACAAAGCTGCACGTCTTAAACTTGAAGCAGAAAATGCTGCAAAGGCAGGAAAACAGACCGGCCAGAATCCTTCTGAAGTAAGTCCTGTTGTTCCTCTTGATGCCCTCAGTCTTGAACTTGGTGTTGCTCTCCTTGATCTTGTAGATCAGAAAAAAGGTGCTGAACTTCTTGCAAGAATTAAGCGTATGCGTACTGAAGCAGCAATTGATATGGGGCTTGTAATTCCAAATATCCGCATTCAGGACAACCTTACTCTTGATCCGACCGAATACAGCTTTAAAATCCGTGGCATTGAAGCGGGAAGGGCTAAACTTAAAATAGGTTATTACATGTGTATGGATACAGGACTTGTACGTGAACCTCTTAACGGAGAAGCAACAAAGGATCCTGCATTTGGTGTTCCTGCAATCTGGGTTCCTGAAAGTGACAGGGCTCTTGCTGAAAAGAACGGTTATTCGGTAGTTGATACACCTACAATCATTGCAACACACATGACAGAAATCATTCATTCTCATGCGTCAGAAATAATTACAAGACAGGAAGTAAGTGCAATTATCGAAAAAATTAAAGAATCTAATCCTGTTGTTGTTGATGAAGTCCTCAATAAATGTAAATACACTTATGGTGACATAGAAAAAGTTTTCCAGGGACTTTTACGCGAAAGAGTTTCTATCCGTAATATTGTTGCAATCCTTGAATGCCTTGCAAATTATGAAAACTATAAGTCAGTAAGCTGGCTCTTAATCGAAAAAGTAAGGGAAGCACTGGGGAAACAGATTTGTCTTCAGTATATTGACGATAACGATCCTGATAAAAAACTCACTGTAGTAAGGTTAAGTCAGGAATGGGCTGAAAAAATAAATTCCAATATAAGTGAATCTAAAGACGGTTCTGTACCTGTAATCGCTTTTGATCCGGCTGACCAGCGGAAATGGTATTCAAGCATTAATTCTGTAATTCCTCAGCTGATTGAAAGAAATATCCGTCCGGTTATTCTCTGTCCGACTCCGGAAATCAGAATCCTTGTTTACAATTCAATTGAGAGGGAACTTCCTGGTACAGTCTGTCTTTCTATCAACGAAGTAGTTGCTGCCGGACGCAGTATTAATCTTGAAATAATAGGAGATATTAACTTAAGTGAATAGCAGTGATTACGGACAGCAGAAATTTACTCTTACCGGCAAAACTCTTGATGAAATCCGTGAACGGTTGTGGAATATGCACCGCGATAATTACAGAATAATAGATCATCAGACCATTCTTGAAGGCGGTGTCTTCGGGCTCTTTCAGAAATCGAGAGTAAAAGTTGATTATGTTTTGAGGGAAAGACAGAAGACTGTTTCCGATGATTTTACAAGTACAAAAGAAAAACTGCTTGAAAACGGCGGAATAGACATGTCAAAAATCCAGGTTAAGCAGAATTCTGAAATTTACAACATGCTTAACCAGATTAACAGTAAAATTTCTGAAATGCAGGATTCAACTTCAAGCAATGTTCATCCTTCAATTACTAGAATTGAAAAACTGCTTGATAAAAATGAATTCACACATTCATATATAAGTCAGATTTCAAACAGAATCAGAAATGAGTTTCCGCTTGAGCAGCTTGATGACTATGGTTTTCTTAAGGCAAAAGTTGTTGAGTGGATTGCACAGTCAATTAAAATTGAACCGGAAATTTACAGAAGCCTTCCTCATATTATTGTTCTTGTGGGACCGACTGGACGCGGTAAAACTACAACTATTTCAAAACTGGCTGCAAAACCGATTGTAGAAGCTAAGATGAAGGGGGAGGCAATTCCTAATGTTCGTCTTATTACGATCGACAGGACAAGGGTTGGTGCAGAAGAGCAGTTAAACAGATTCGGTCAGCTGATGGGTGTAAGAGTCGATAAAGCTGAATCAGCAAAGGATTTGAATCTTATTATAAATGAGTGCAAGGACACAGCAGATTATATCTTTATTGATACTTCAGGATATGGTCCTAATGATTATGAAAAGATTGCAAAGATGCGCGGAATTCTCAATGTTCCGGGTGCAGCACTTGATACATATCTTGTACTCGAGGCTTCTTCTAAAGCAAGTGACCTTATAAAGGCAATCGAGTCATTCGGTATATTTAATTTTAATTCAGTAATTATCTCAAAATGCGACGAAACTTCTTCTTACGGAAATGTTTTGAGTGTTCTGCATGAGACAAATAAAAGTATCTCATACATTACAACCGGTCAGAACGTTCCTAAGGATATAAAAAGACCGTCCGTAAAAGACTTTTTGTTCAAACTTATTGATTTTGATATAGATAAAAATCACATAGAAGATATGTTTCCGGAGGATAACTAATTATGGAAGATCAGGCAGAAGAATTGAGAGAACTGATGGGTAAACCGTCTGAAAGTTCTTATGAGAAGAGTGAATCAGCTGATACCTCACATAAAACAAGAATCATTGCCATTACCAGCGGAAAGGGCGGTGTTGGAAAAACAAATATGGCTGTAAATATGGCCATTGCCTATGCCCAGCTTGGAAAGAAAGTTATCCTTATTGATGGTGACCTTGGTATGGCAAACGTTAACGTTCTTCTTAACATTGTGCCTCAGTTTAATCTCATGCAGGTAATCAACAAACAGAAAACCATGTCTGAGATTATTCTTGATACTGAAGTTGGCATTAAATTTATTGCAGGTGCGAACGGTTTTTCTAAAATTGCAAATCTTTCAGTTGATGAACTTGATTATTTTGCAGAACAGTTTGCCCAGCTCGGTAATGCAGACATTATCATTATTGATACTGGTGCCGGAATTGCAGACAACGTACTCAGGTTTGTAGCTTCTGCTGATGAGGTTTATGTTGTAACAACCCCTGAACCTACAGCAATTACTGACGCTTACGGTATGATTAAAATTATTACTACAGAACTCGGCGACAAGAATATTAACATCAAGCTTCTTGTAAACCGTGTTCACAGTGCCGAAGAGGGTAAAAAGATTTCTGACCGTATCATTACTATTGTAGGTCAGTTCCTGAATTACAAGGTTGATTATATCGGATTCGTTTATGATGATTCAGTTGTAAGTGCTTCTGTAATCCGTCAGAAACCTTTTATGGTTGTCAATCCGACATCAAAACCTGCACAGTGCATTAAGCACATTGTAGGAAGAATCGAAAAAACTGATCTTGGTTCAAGCGAAGGTGTTTCGACCTTCCTCAAGAAGTTTCTTCGTAAAAAGTAGTTTTTACAGGTAATAATCCCTGTGAAAGTATGTGTTTTTTAATAAAAACTTGACCATAGAGGATTTTTGCCTTAATCTTTTAATATAGGGAGGAAGAATTGATGAATGTTAAATTGATCGGCGGAGCCGCCGGTTCAGGTTTTGCATTGTCATTTCTTACGGGGATATTTTCAAAAAATAGTTTTGGGAGCATTATTCTCAAATCTTTTATTTTTGCTCTTATCTTCGCAGTCCTTGCGGTACTGATTTCCTTCCTTTTTGACAAATTTTTAGCAGATTCTTCTGGACCATCAGCTTCAACCGGGGCTTCTTTTAATCAGAATAAAACCGGTGGAAATGTTGATATTGTTATTTCGGATGATAATCTTGATGATGATGATTCAGGTCCTAAGTTTTATGTTGAAAATAACAGGCAGACACTTGCAGGCGAACGGACTGAAGAAAAACAGGAACAAACCAGTCCGGTAAAACCTGAGCCGGCCGTAACTCAGACAGAACAAATGGAAGATAAGCCTGTCACGCCTGAAAAGGTTCAGGATGATTCTTCTGCTGAGCCGTCTGAGTCATCTGAAGCCTCATTTGTTTCTGCTCCGCTTCAGGCTGTTGCAGGTGCTGAAAAAGAGGAAACTTCTGCTCCTTCGATAGCCCGTGATGTTCCTGCAAATGCAGGGGACGGTGCGAATAAGGTCAATTCATACGCAGACGGAACTAATATCGATAATATCGATGCTCTTCCTGATATCGGTGAATTGAACGAGAGCGGGAAAAATGAAAGTGTTAATGATATAATTAATGACAGCGATTTTGCTACAAAAGGAAGTTCTGCTTCAGGAAGTTCAACATTTCCGAATGGAACAGAAGCCAGTGCAGCAAATGCCGATGTAATGGCGCAGGCTATCAGAACATTATTAAAAAAAGATGATTAGTTAAAGAGAGAAAGGGTATCATATGGATGTTGAACAGACTCAGGTAGTTAACGACGCAGAAGAAGATAAACTCTGGCTTGAGTTTAAAAAAACAAAGTCTCCTCAGTTAAGGGATAAACTTATCAGGCAGTACATGCCGCTTGTTAAATACGTAGCGGGTAAAGTGTCTGTAGGTCTTCCTGCAAGCATGGAATTTGACGATCTTGTCGGCTTTGGACAGTTCGGTCTTCTTGATGCCATCAATAAATACGACCCTGAAAAAGGTGTAAAATTCAAGACATATGCAGTAACCCGTATCCGCGGTGCAATTTTTGATGAAATGCGCCAGTTAGACTGGGTACCGCGTTCAGTAAGACAAAAGTCACGGGAAATAGAAGATACTATTTCTGAACTTGAATCACGTCTGGGCCGTACCGCTTCAGATGCAGAGATTGCAAAACAGATGAACCTTTCTGAAGAAGAATATCATCAGACGATTATGAAGGTTAGTGCATCAAGCATAATTTCTCTCAATGATGTCTGGTCTTCAGGTGATGATTCAGATCATATTTCCATCGGCGATACAATTGAGTCTCCTTCAAGTTTAAATCCTGATGTTCAGGTAGAAAGGGAGGAAATCCGTAAAGTTATCATTCAGGCAATTAATGAACTTCCTGAAAAAGAAAAAATGGTAATCGTTCTTTACTACCATGAAGATCTTACCTTTAAGGAAATCGGACAGGTACTTGAAGTAAGTGAATCAAGAATTTCTCAGCTTCATACTAAAGCAAATTTAAGGCTGAGAGCAAAACTAACAAATTTCAAAAAAGGAATCATGTAATAAAAAATGGTAACGCTTGAACAGATCAGAGAGGACATGATTGAACTCCAGAAGGCTGATCAAAGCCTCAGAAGTGTAGAAGTTAATGCTGATACGCTTGATGAAGCTCTCGCAGATGCCGCTGTTCAGCTTAATACCCGTGTTGTAAATCTTGAATACGAAGTAAAAGAAAAGGGATTTGAAGGTTTTTTCGGAATAGCAAAAAAGCCGTGGACAATAATCGTTTACCAGAATGCCGAGACTGCCGCTAAAATTGCAAAAGAAAAGGAAATGCAGCTTAACGGTGGAGTTGATATCGGTGAAACTGAAGAGCGCATGGATAAAGACGGCGAATTTTTCATTCATCATTTTGGAACAGAAATCCATATTAAAGTTAATCTTCCGGTCGGCGAAGGAAAGCCTGTTAATGCTGATGATATTATCAATGAACTCAGGCGTCCTGATACTAAAGATTTCGATGAACAGAAAGTTATTCACTATGCAGAAGCAGGTACAGGCGGAGTTTATGAACAGATCGGTAATTACACCCGTAATCCTGCAAATGACGCAATTTTTGTTGTAGATATTACTAAGGATGAACTTAAAGCTACCTGTACAATTAATGCGCCCGGACTTGGCGGCGCTGATGTCAGTCATGATCAGATTGTAACAGCCCTTAAGGGGCAGGGAGTCGTTGCAGGTATTTCAGATGAAAAAATTGAAGAACTTGTCGACAGGCCTCAGTTTAATATTCCTGTTGTAGTTGCAGAAGCCGTACTTCCTGTAGACGGCCGAGACGCTTATATCGCCTATAATTTTGAGACTGACCGTTCTAAAATCCGTGCAAAAGAGGCAGCAAACGGACAGATTAACTTTAAGGAACTCAACCTTGTTCAGAATGTTGTTCAGGGACAGCCTCTTGCACAGAAAATGCTTCCTGAACGCGGAAAAGCAGGAAAAACACTTTACGGCCGTTATCTTGAAGCTAAAAACGGAAAAGATATCAATCTTCCGCTCGGAAAAAATGTTACCGTTGACTCAGACGGAAGAACAATACTTGCTGCATGCAACGGTCAGGTTCTTTTGATTAATGATAAAATTAATGTTGAACCTGTAATGGAAGTAGACGGAGTAAACATCAAGTCCGGAAATATCACCTTCCTTGGAACAGTCGTTGTTAACGGTAACGTTGAAGACGGATATGACATCAAGGCAAGCGGCAATATTGAAGTTAACGGTGCAGTAGGTGCCTGTCATCTTGAAAGTGACGGTGACATTATTGTAAGTCAGGGTATTGTAGGCCGTGACGAATGTGAAATTACTTGCGGCGGTTCTCTGTGGGCTAAGTTCATTCAGAACTCAAAGGTAAAAGTTGAAGAAAACATTATCGTAAACGATTCAATAATGAATTCTGAAGTTTCAGCCCAGCACAGAATTATTCTTCAGGGAAAACGTGCTCAGATTACTGGTGGTCATCTGTTTGCTACGGAAACTGTTCTTGCAAAAAATATCGGTTCTGCCGGCGGTGGTACTGAAACTGTCATCGAAGTTGGAGTTGATCCACGAGCTAAGCACAGACTTGCAGAACTTATTGGAATGCAGCAGAACAACCTCAAGGAACTTGAAGAACTCGACCTTAACATTCAGACTCTCGAAAATCAGAAGAAAATACGAAAAGTTCTTCCGAAAGATAAAGAAGAAAACCTTAAAAAATTCACCATGCGTAAAAATGAAATCAAAAATGAAAATGATGAATTTAATAAGGAAATCGAATCTATTCAGGCACACCTCAGGGAACTTAAGAATTCCGGTAAGGTTTATGCCCAGGGAACTGTTTATGCAGGAGTTAAAATCTTCGTCCGTGATGAAAAGGATGAAGTTCGTGCAGATGTAAAGAGTGTCACTTTCTACTACGAAGAAGGATTCGTACGCCGCGGAAAGTTCGAACAGCCTGAGTTTGATGATGTAAAGGGTCCTGATGGCTATTCAACCAATTGATTTATCAACAATGTATTCTCAGATGAATAATGTTGCCAAAAATGTTGCGCATCAGCAGCAGGGTGCACAGCTTGCACAGGCAATGCAGGAAACATCTGTAATTCAGCAGAATAAAGAACTTTCTTCACAGGTTCATAAAGCTGCAGACAACAAAACAGAAACTAATCAGGTTAAAGCTGATCAGGGCGGAAGTTCCGGCGGCCAGAGTGCAGGCGGAAATAAAAAGAATAATGAAGAAGAAAAGGAAACACCTTCTGTTACAGAAATCAGGGAATCTTATCTTGGACAGCACATTGATATTTCGGGGTAGGTTATGATAGGAATTGCTGTTCTTGCTTTATTTTTGATTACATTAAATCTTTTATTCTGGCTAATTTTTCTCAACAGGTTTAAAAAACTCTTTTCAACGGCAGACATAATTAATCAGGCCCGTCTTGAAATGAAGGCAATGATTGATGATGTAAACAGGATTACTTCAAGAAATATTGACATAATCGAAGAAAAAATCCGCAAGTTGAAAAGTGCTTCTGCAGAGGCAGAAAGAAAAATTACTCTGGCACAGACAGAGCTTGAAAAAAAAGCCTCGTTAAGCGAATACAGAAATATTTTAGAAAGTCATCCTTCAGTAAATCAAAGTTATGATACTTCAGGATATAGTATAAGTTCAGCAGATAATTCTGGTCATGGCGCTTCGATTCCTCCAAAAAAAGCCTTTGAAGCCTATGACAGGCTTTCTGATGGCCTTAATTCAAATAAATCCTATTCCATCACAACCGAAGGCAAAAAAATGCTGGACGGAGAGCAGGGGGACTTGTTTGAGGAAAATCAGGAAACAACCTATATAAACTCACCTTCAGGGACAAAATTTACTGTTGACAATGAAGGCACCAGCGTTGCTTCAATTCCTAAATTAGGACCGAATGTAACTTTCTCGGATAATCCTGTAGTGCCAAAAAAATCTCTTAATGACAGTATCCGTGAATTAAATAATAAAGGTTACACCATAGAAATGATTGCCAGAGAACTTAATCTTACAACCACAGAAGTTCAGTTCTCACTTGATATGTGGCAGTAAAAAACTTCTTAAAAAAAATAATCTCTAAACGAAATGTTATTTATCGTTTTTTTCTCTTTTGTGTTATCATTAGATATATAGTTTTTTAAACTGAAAGGAGCTTTTTTTAAGGCGCCATAATAATTAATAAAGAGAGGCAAGCATGGACACCCACGTAGAAGAGTTAATCGACAGGATTAAAAAAGATGGCGTTGCCGCTGCTGAAAACTCTGCATCACAGAAAATTGCTGAGGCTCAAAAAGAAGCCGATAAAATCATTCTGAATGCAAAAGAAGAAGCAGATAAAATTTTAAGACAGGCAAAAGAAGAAACAGCCCGTCTTGAAAAAGCCGGCGAAGATGCAATCAGACAGGCAGGAAGAAACCTGCTTTTAACATTCAGGGACGGAATTACTAAAGAACTTTCTGCTCTTATCAGTGATGAAATTTCAAAGTCATATTCAAAAGATATGCTTTCTAAACTCATTCCTGAAGTTATTAAAGAATGGGTAAAAAACAGTTCTGCAGAAGATATTTCTGTTTTATTAAATGAAAAGCAGCTTAAAGAAACAGAAGATCTTTTAAAAGCAGCACTTAAAGCTGAAATTTCAAAGGGACTTACAATCAAAGCAGATAATTCAGTTTCAAGCGGTTTCCGTATTGGTGTAAAAGACGGTGCTGCTTTCTATGACTATTCGGCAGAAGCCGTTGCTGACATGTTCAGTGCTTATTTAAATCCAAGAGTTTCTGCTTTAATGAAAGAGGCGGCTAAATAGTGAGTAATCAGTATTATCTTTTGGCACAACTTCCATCTTTCTCTGTTACTGATGAAAATTCAGTTCTGCCAATTACAGAAGAATACTTTTATGATCTGTGTTCCCGTTTCTTAGACTCAAAAAGTCTGAAACAGCTGAAGGAATTATCTTTAATGCCGCCTAGAGAAAATAAATCTACCGGCTCCATTTTCCTTGACAACTGGTACAAAAATGAACGTAATCTGCGCCTTGCCCTGGGACAGATTCGTGCACTTCGTATGAATAAAAAGTTCGATATCGAAAATGAAAGTTTTTCCCCGGAAGTGATTCAGGCAGCTCGTACTGCAACCGGAATGGACAGTCCTCTGGCCGCAGAACAGTTCTTAAATCAATATAGATTAAATCTGCTGAACAATATTCGTCCTGAAGATGATTTTTCAGTTGATGCGGTTTATTCTTATGGGCTTCGCTTAAAACTTGCCTTAAGAATGAAAAAGTTTAATGCAGATAAAGGTATGGCTTCATATCATAAAATCTACGATTCAATTCTCGAAGGAGATAAATAATGACTGAAACAAAAGGAAAGGTTGTCGGAGTAAATGGAAACATGGTTTCTGTCGAATTTGACGGAAATATTTCCATGAACGAAGTAGCCTACGTTAAAGTTGATGATACAAACCTTAAAAGTGAAGTAATCCGTATCCGCGGAAATGTTGCCCAGCTTCAGGTTTATGAAATGACTAAAGGTATCAGTTCTGGTGATGTGGTTGAATTTACAGGCGACCTTCTTTCTGCTGAACTTGGTCCTGGTCTTTTAGGACAGGTATATGACGGTCTGCAGAACCCGCTTCCGCTTCTTGCTGAAAAAGCAGGCTGGTTCCTTGAAAGAGGTGTTTATGTTGATCCTCTTGACCGTAAAAAGAAATGGGCTTTTACTCCGGTTGTAAAACCAGGTGACGTTAAAAAAGCCGGAGAATACATCGGTACTGTTCCTGAAGGTCCGTTTACACATAAAATTTTCGTACCTTTCTACCTTCTCGGTTCTTACACTGTAAAGTCAATTAAACCGGCAGGTGAATATACTCTTGATGATAAAGTTGCAGTTCTTACAGACGAAAAAGGTAAAGATGTAGAAATCGGTCTTTCATTTAAATGGCCTGTAAAACGTGCCGTTAACTGCTATGAAGAGCGTCTTGCACCTACAGAGACAATGGTAACAAAGGTTCGCCTTATCGATACATTCTTCCCTGTTGCAAAGGGTGGTACATACTGTATCCCTGGTCCTTTCGGTGCAGGAAAAACTGTACTTCAGCATACAACTTCAAAATACGCAGATGTTGATATCGTAATCATTGCTGCCTGCGGTGAACGTGCCGGTGAAGTTGTAGAAACTCTTACTGAATTCCCTGAGTTGAAGGATCCGAAAACAGGTAAAACATTGATGGAAAGAACAATCATAATCTGTAATACATCATCAATGCCTGTTGCTTCCCGTGAAGCTTCGGTTTATACATCTGTAACACTCGCTGAATATTACAGACAGATGGGATTAAACGTTCTTCTTCTTGCAGATTCTACTTCCCGCTGGGCACAGGCTCTCCGTGAAATGTCAGGACGTCTTGAAGAGATTCCTGGAGAAGAAGCTTTCCCTGCATATATGGAATCTTATATTGCGGCTTTCTATGAAAGAGCCGGTCAGGTTCGTCTTTCTGACGGAAGCGTTGGTTCAGTTACAATCGGAGGTACTGTAAGTCCTGCCGGCGGTAACTTTGAAGAACCTGTAACACAGGCAACACTTAAAGTTGTAGGTGCTTTCCATGGTCTTTCAAGAGCACGCTCTGATGCCCGTAAATATCCTGCAATTGACCCGATTCAGTCATGGTCTAAATATTCAGGCGTAATTGATTCAAAAAAGGTTAATTTCTGTTTTGACATCATGAAAAAAGGTGTTGATGTAGGTTCAATGATGAAGGTTGTCGGTGAAGAAGGTACTTCTCTTGACGACTATCTTGTATACCTTAAAGAAGAGATGCTTGATGCCGTATATTTCCAGCAGAACTCTTTTGATGCAGTTGATGCAAATGCAACTGTTGAAAGACAGAAATATGACCTTGATAAAATCATCAGGGTTTTAGGTTCGGATTTTGATGTTTCTGATAAAGATGAAGCGCGTACTTACTTTAACCAGCTCCGTCAGAAATTTATTGACTGGAACTATGTTGAAGAATCAAGCGATGCATTCAAGAAGATTGAATCTGAAATCGACGATCTGTATGCGTCAAAGAACGGCAGATTAACAGAAGAAGCTCAGGCTCTTCTTAAGGCTTAATTGAAAGGACGGTGAAAAATGAACAAAGTATACAGCAAAATTGAATCAATCACTGGTTCCGTAATTACAGTAAAAGCAGAAGGCGTTAAATATAACGAACTTGCAGAAATTACAACACGCTTCGGTAAATCACTTGCTGAAGTAAATAAAATTGACGGTGATACTGTTTCACTGCAGGTTTTTGCCGGAGGACGTGGTGTTTCTACTGGAGATGAAATCCGCTTCCTTGGACACGATATGCGTGTTTCTTTCGGTGATGATCTTCTTGGACGTATTTTTAACGGTTCCGGTGAACCACGCGATAACGGACCTTCACTTACAGAAAATATGAAGCCGATTGGAGGACCTTCTGTAAACCCTTCAAAACGTATTCTTGCTGAACGCATGATGAGAACAAACATCCCGATGATAGATATGTTCAACACTCTGGTTGTTTCTCAGAAGCTTCCGATTTTCTCAATTTCTGGTGAACCTTATAACCAGCTCCTTGCACGTATTGCCATGCAGGCTGAAGCTGATGTAATCGTTCTCGGAGGTATGGGACTTAAATACGATGACTTCCTTTACTTCAAGAAAACTCTTGAAGAGGGCGGTTCTTTGAGTAAAACTGTAATGTTCATTCATACAGCGGCTGACCCGACTGTTGAATGTATGAAAATTCCTGATATGTCTCTTGCAGTAGCAGAACAGTTTGCACTGCAGAATAAAGACGTTCTTGTTCTTCTTACTGATATGACTTCCTATGCAGACAGTATGAAGGAAATTGCAATTACTCAGGAACAGGTTCCGTCAAACCGCGGTTACCCGGGTGATCTTTATTCACAGCTTGCAGCACGTTATGAAAAAGCCGTTGACTTTAAGGGAAGCGGTTCTGTAACTGTTCTTGCAGTAACAACAATGCCTGGTGATGACGTAACTCATCCGGTTCCTGATAACACCGGTTACATTACTGAAGGTCAGTATTACCTTAAGGGCGGAAGAATTGAGCCTTTCGGTTCTCTTTCACGTCTTAAACAGAATGTAAACGGTAAAACAAGAAAAGACCACCGTGCTTTAATGGATGCCATGATTCGTCTTTATTCTTCATATAAAGACACTCTCGAAAAGAAGTCCATGGGCTTTATGATGTCTAAATGGGACGATAAGCTTTTGAAATACGGTGAACTTTTTGAAAAGCAGATGATGGATTTGTCAGTTAATATTTCACTTGAATCAGCCCTTGATTTAGGCTGGAAAATTCTTGCAGAATGTTTTGACAAAGATGAAACTGGTATCAAGTCTGAATTGATTTCAGAATTCTGGCCGAATAAATAATTCTGATCCGGAGATAAAAGCTAATGGCAAAAATCAAGCTGACAAAAAATGAGCAGAAAGCCCAGAAAGATGCGCTGAAAATGTACCAGCGTTATCTTCCTACGCTCACTCTCAAAAAACAGCAGCTTCAGTCTGAAATTAGAACTATTGACGCAAAGGCAAAAGAAGTTCGTCGTGCCCGTCAGCATCTTGAAGAAGAATTCAAGGTGTGGATTGGAGTTTTCGGTGAAGAAGATGCCTTTAAGAGTGATATGGTTACTGTCCGGAATATCAGGAAAGGAACCGGTAATATTGCCGGTGTTACAATTCCAATTTATGAAGGGGCAGATTTCTCACGCGGGGATTATGATTTATATGAAACTCCGCTGTGGATTGATCTTGCTGCCGACAGAATGGAAAAAGCCCTTTCCCTGGATCTTGAAGCCAGTGTTCTTGATGAGCAGGTTAGGCTGCTTTCACAGGAATTACGCACTACAAGCCAGCGCGTAAACCTTTTTGAAAAGGTTAAAATTCCTGAAGCAAAGGCAAATATTAAGAAAATTTCAGTATATCTTGGCGACCAGCAGGTTAGTGAAGTTGTAAGATCTAAAATTTCAAAGAAAAAGATTGATCAGCGTAACCAGGCTGCTCTTCTTGCCAGGAAAATGAAAGAGGGGGCTTTAGTATGATAGTCCCGATGAAAAAAATCAGTCTCGTTGTTCTTGAAAAAGAGCGTCGTGAGGCATTAAAAGCATTAAGAAAAACAGGTGTAGTTCATATAGAAGAAGTTAAAGGTGAAAGTGAAGAACTTAGTACTTTTAAACTTAAAAAATCTAAGATTGAACTTGCAGTTTCTCTTCTTTCAGAGAAAAAGGTAAAAAAACTTTCAGGTAATGATTCTCTTTCCAAAGAAGAAGCTTATGAGCTTTCGGAAAAAATCATTGCATGTACAGAAGAAAAAAAATCCCTTTTCTCTAAAATATCGCAGGATAAAATAGAAGTTGAACGTTTTTCTTCCTGGGGCAGTGTAGATCCTGCAGATTTTGAGTATCTTTCAGATAAGGGAGTTCATCTTTCTCTTTATGAAGTTCCTTCTGATAAATACAGTTCAATTGATGACAGTATTGATACAGTCATGGTAAACAGAGATAAATCGGTTACAAGATTTTTTGTTGTGACTGACCATAAGCTTGAAGCAAATGAACGTCCGGAAGGACTTTGTCCTGAAGCATATCAGGTAGTTCTGCCTGGCTGCTCTGTTCAAACACTCAAAAATAATATCAGGTCAAATGAAGAAAGAATCAAAGTAATCGATAAAGAGATCCTTGATAATGTAAAATATCTTCCTTCACTTAAAAAAGCCTGTGATTTTTACAGTAAAGATATTGAATTTGAAAATCTTTACAGCGGAATGGGTGTAGAAGAAGAAAATCAGGATAAACCTCAGACTGTGCGTCTTGCCTGGCTTACAGGTTATGTTCCTGCAGGAGACCTTAAAAAAGTAGAAGATGCCGCATTTGAAAATAAATGGGCCTTTACTTCAAGTGATCCTGAGGCAGATGATAATGTTCCTACCAAATTAAAGAACAATAAGTTTGTAAGCCTTATTTATCCGGTTACAGACTTCCTTGGAACCGTTCCGGGATACAATGAATTTGATATTTCAAACTGGTTCCTTCTGTTCTTTACAGTTTTCTTTGGAATGATTTTCGGTGACGGAGGATACGGCGGACTTTTATTTGCGGCTGGACTTTTTGCAATGATACCGTCAATTAAAAAGCGTCAGACTCCGCCTCCAATTATTTTCCTGCTTGTACTTCTTGGTTTTGCTACAATGGTATGGGGAGCAGTAACCTGTACCTGGTTTGGACTTGCTCCTGACCAGCTGCCGGATTACCTTAAAAAGCTTTCTATACCTGCAATTTCAAATGTAACTTCTGCAAAAGAAGGAATTGCAATGTATTTAATGGCAGGAGACGGCAGTGTAACAAAGCTTACATATTCAGCCTGGGTAAAAGAAAACCTTCAGATCTTCTGTTTTACTCTTGCTCTTGTACAGCTTGCTGTTGCACACCTTAAAGGAATCCGGAAAAACATCAGGTCTTTAAAATTCCTTGGGGATTTAGGTTCTCTTCTGCAGCTGTGCGGTATGTATTATGTTGTACTCAGCATGGTTGTTGACGGAGTAAGATTTCCGCTTGGAATAACCCCGGAAAGCTGGTATTTCTTTGATAAATACCCGGTTTCACTTACAGCTCTTGCAGCAATTGGTTCTGGATTTTTCTTAAGTTTTGTCTTCTCTAATTATGAGGGAAGTATAATTAAGAGTATCCTTGAAAGCCTGAAGAATATAGTTTCGGTACTTCTTGGTGTTGTAAACGTATTCTCTGATATTGTTTCTTATATCCGTCTGTGGGCAGTTGCTCTTGCAGGCAGTGCAATCAGTGCGACAGTAAATGAAATGGCAGGTCCAATGCTTGGTCATGCCGTAATGTTTATCTGTGCAGTTCTGATTCTTACTGTAGGGCATGGACTCAATATGATTTTGAATGTGCTTTCAGTAATTGTACATGGTGTTCGTCTGAATACACTTGAATTCTCAACACACCTTGGAATGAGCTGGACTGGATTTAAATACAGACCGTTCAGTGAATAAATTATTAATTAAACTGCAGATAGATTTTCTGCAGTTAAAAAATATGAAAAATTATCATAAAGGAGAAATATTATGGAATTTTTAGGTCAGTTAGGTAGTGCAATTGTAATGGGTATTGCGGCTCTCGGTTCAGCAATCGGTATTATGGTTTCTGGTCAGGCTGCAATCGGAGCATGGAAACGCTGTTATATGGCAAATAAACCTGCTCCATTCATCCTTACTGTATTTGCCGGTGCCCCTTTGACACAGACAATTTACGGCTTCCTTCTTATGCAGACAATGATGGGGTCATCGGCTCCTGCAGGTTTTAAGCTTGGTATTGGTCTTATGTCTGGTGTTGCAATGTGTGCTTCTGCTATTGCACAGGGAAAAGCTGGTGCTTCAGGCAGTGATGCCCTTGGTGAAACAGGAAAAGGTTTTTCTCAGTACATCATGGTTGTAGGTCTTTGTG
>DGGY01000048.1 GCA_002392405.1 Treponema sp. UBA3862
CGGCATCTGGATATCCATAAAGATAAGGTCCATTTCAGGAGTGCTTTTAACTGCATCTACCGCCTGCTGTCCGTCTTCTGCAAGATAAACGTCTGCACCGTATTTTCTTACAAAGGTTTCGAGAAGTTTTCTGTTTACAGGGTGGTCCTCTGCAATGAGAATCTTTTTTCCTTTTGCAACCATTGAATCATCGTTCTGCTCAAGGTTTAAAAGTGTATCGTCATTTGCAAGTTCAAGTTCTTCAAGTTCCTCTTCGTCATTTACAAAAGCGGAGTTCAAAAGTTCAAATACTTTTTCGCGCTTAAACGGTTTGTATAGATAGCCTTTGAACCAGTCAAGCATCTTCATTTTTGCTTCACTTCTCATCTGTCCTTCAGGTACAAGAAGATAAAGTTCCGGGGGCTGTTTTACGGTGCTGTTGTTGTGGATTTCACTTGCAAGATGCCAGCCGTCAAGACCGCTCATAATCATATCGATAAAGGCAATAGTAAACGGATTATTGTTTTTCTCTGCGTCTTCTATGAGCTTTATTGCAGTGTCAGGTTTATTGGTTGAGATGATGTTTTTTAATCCCGCTCCCCTTAAAATTGTAATCAGGGAAGAAGCGGCCATAGGTGAGTCGTCCACGATTAAAATTTTGTGATCAGGGATGTTCAGGGCAGGGACAGTTGAGTTTAAACCGCCTGAGATGTCACTTTCTGAAAGCGGAAGCTTAAACCAGAAAACAGAACCGCCTTCGGGATTTGATTCAACTCCGATTTTTCCCTTCATGATGGTTACAAGGTTTTTACTGATGGAAAGTCCCAGTCCTGTTCCGCCAAAGCGCCTGTAAGTTGAAATGTCTCCCTGGTAGTAGTTTGTAAAAAGTTTTGCCTTCTGTTCGTCGTTAATGCCGATTCCTGTATCTGTTACCTTAAAGAAGAGCATGTTTTTTTCTTTTTGAAGTTCGATATGGATGTAGCCCTGATTTGTAAACTTTACGGCATTTTTTAAAAGATTAAGGATAATCTGCTGGACGCGTACCGGGTCTCCTGTTACAAACTGAGGAATTGAAAAATCAATGTCGGTTATGACTTCAAGTCCGCGGTTAAAGGCTTCTATACTGATAAGGTCAACAACCTGCTCTGTAAGTTCCGTAATGTTGAAAGGCACTGATTCAAGTTTAAAATTGCTCGAGCGGATTTTAGAAAAGTCAAGGATGTTGTTTGCAAGGTCTAAAAGAACGTCGGCACTGAACTGAATCTGGCGGATGTATTCGCGCTGTTCCTTGTCCATGTTTGTTTCCTGGAGAAGTTCAACAGTGCCTATTATAGTCTGGATTGGTGTGCGTATTTCGTGGAGAGTACTGGCAAGATAACGGCTGGCTTCGTCTAAGGCTCCGTCTTTAGATCTTGCCATTTAAGATTTCCATTGCTTTCTGGATAATTACTTCAGGTTTCTGAGGTTTTACAAGGTATGTTTTAGCCCCGAGAGTTAAACACTGAATAATTGCTTCTTTCTGGGCGGCCTGTGAGTAAACAATAACCGGGCTTTTAACCTGATGCTGGCGGAGTGTCTTTAAGATGTCAAAACCGCTGATTCCAGGCATAAAGATATCGAGAATAATCAGGCTGTAGTTTTTAGTGTTTGCAGCCTGAAGGAATTCTGCTCCGCTTGCAAAGAGGTCTGATTTTGCATTGATTGTCTTAAAGGAAGCTGCAAGAAGCTGGCGTACAACCGCATCATCATCAACAATGGCAACAGTAAGTTCGTCTGAAATGAGGGTGTCGTCTGCTTCAGCAGTGTTTCCTGTACCTGTGTCAGAGTAGAAGCGCATTTCAACAGAGCCTTCTTCACCGTTGTCAGTTGAAGTAAGAATCTGGTCGGAAATAAGATCCTGAATGCTTGCAGTCGGGCCGCTTTCTACGATTGAATTTAAAACCTGGCTTAAGTTTGTAACAACTTCAATTCCTGAGTATTCAGGATGACCGTCAATCAGTTCTTTAGTGAAGGAATCAAGTGAAAGAACTTTTACATTTTTGCGTTCAATACGACGGTCGGCCAGAACATTGTCAAAGAGAAGTTCAAGATTAGAGCCGTCGACAAAACTTAAGGAAAGGTCAGTCATCATGATAATGACTTTAGGGCTGTCGAGGCGGTTGTTGTCCATTAACTCAGTGAGTTTGTATTTGAGCAGGGCCATTTTTTCCCTGTTCATGCCCTGTGCCATTTCGATAAAGATGATGTTTTTGTTCAGGTGGATTTCAAGTACACACGGCGTGGTGTCCATTGAAAAAGCTGAGCGTAAGATTCGTCCGATTGACTCAAAGAAAATATCAAATTTAATCGGGCGGGTAAAATACTTAACGACACCGTATTTTAAAAGACTCTGAACCTGTTCTTTTTCGATATGAGGTCCTGAGATTATCATCGGAATATGTACGGTGTTCGGGTTAAGCTGCTTTTTTTCAAAAAAGTCCTGCATGTCTTCGATTGATTTTTCGATATCAAGTATGACAAGGTCAGGCATGTTTGAAGAAAGTTTTATAAAGGCATCTCTGTGTCCCTGTGCTGTTTCAACTTCGATATTTTCTTCTGAAAGTTTTTCGCGTAAGAATTCGCGGAACATCGGAGAGGCGTCAATAATTAAAACCTGTTTTTTTGTAACAATAGCAGCCATTACTATAATTTTAGAATAATATTTGTGAATTTTCAACAATAAGTGTGATATGATATATGTATGAAGATTGCTGTTTTTTTAGCGCCGGGATTTGAAGAAATTGAAGCCCTGACCGTAGTTGATTATTTGAGGCGTGCTGAACAGAATGTAACGACTGTCAGTGTTCCTGAAGACGGAAGTTCTGTTACAGATATAGTTGTAAAAGGCTCTCATGCAATTCCTGTTGTGGCAGATATACTCCTTAAAGATTATATAGCGCTTCTGGACGGAAAAGAGCCTGATGCCGTTTATTTTCCGGGCGGTATGCCGGGTGCAAAAAATTTAAGCGACAACCAGTTTTTATTTCAGCTGATAACAAAAATGGCACGTAAAGGAAAGCTTGTAGCCGCAGTTTGTGCCTCTCCGGCCGTTGTTCTGGCTCCGACCGGAATCCTTGCAGAAAAGAAATGGACCTGCTACCCGGGAATGGAAAAAGAACTTGATACCTGGTGCGGAAGTGCAGTAAAAGCCCGGGAACTCATGGAAAATTCTAATCATATAAAGAATGTGCCTTTTGTCCTCGACAGTAATATCCTGACCGGAAGAGGCCCTGGAACAGCAGAACAGTTTGCAATGAAATTTGTAGAACTTACCGCAGGAGAAGAGACAGCCCGCCGGATTCACGACGGAAGCTGTCAGAGGTAGATTTCTTTTAAAGGAAGGAGGACGGGCACCCCGGCACAGCCGGCCGGGCCTTGCGCGAGCACTCTCGTTGTCGTGCTCGTTTGGGTTCCGCTTAGCGCTTCATTGCTCCACTTCGTTCCGCAACGCTCTGCGCCCCTTCAGTCCCTGGTGCTTTTTACTGAACTATTCCTTCAATAATAATGTCACCTGTCATAAGAAGCCGTCCGCTTCCGTTTGTGTCTGCGCTTTTCATGTAAGGATAAACACGAACTGTAAGGGTCTTTCCTGTAATGTTTAATCCCATGTCAGAATCAGATTTTACCTCTGTAAGGACGTCATTTGCCTTTGCGCTGGTTGCTCCGTCCTGGTCTATGGCAGTTCCCTGACCGCCCTGAACAATGGTTACAGGAGAAGAAAAATCATCCTTTGTTGAATAGAGAACATCCCATCTCATGTTGCCTGTACCGCTGGAAGCAAGGTTTAAGGTAATCTGGTTTACAAATGCGGTGCTGCTTCCGCTGCTTACCTTGTATTCAAGGTAAAGACTTTCACTTCGACTTCCAGGCCAACCTTCTTCAAGTGAAGAAGCAAAGCGTGAACGGTAAACTTTATTTACATAGTCTGCTTTTGCAGTTGAAGCAACAAGGTTGCTGGAAAGGGTTGCAGTTCCTGCAGTAATTACTCCTTCCGGTTCTACATTTGCCGTATATAAAACGCCTTTTGAAGAATCAATCATAGGCCAGGTAACGGTAAAGTCAGTTCCCTCCGCAGCCTTCTGTTTTCCGGCTCCTGTAAGGGCGATAAGAAGTATGGTTCCGGCCGCTTTTCCGCAGGGGCTGTTTCCAAAATCTGGATTTGTTAAAGAATGGGTAATCTGAAGGTTGTAGTTGTATTCCTGAATTCCCTTTGGTTCAAAGCGTACGTACACATCATTACCGAAGTATCCTGAAGGAGTGTCAATTTCCAGACTTTTTGCAAAGCCTGTACTTTCTGAAAGGCTTACTGTGTATCCTTTTGGAGCTGTTACGGTAATTTTTCCGCCGGCTGCATTGAATGCGCTTATTTTAAATGATTTTACCGTAGTATTTTCAGGGTAAATGCTTCCGAAATTCAGTGTGTTTGAATTAACCATTATGCGGGTATCCGGAGTAATCATATGGGAAGAAAGTTCCGGAATTTTGTCCTTTAAGCCGTTTACTGCAAGTTCAGCAATTTTTAATGCACCAGCCGCACATACGTGTGTTGTGTCGTTAGGCCAGTAAACGAATTTTTCCTTTCCTAGTGCAAGGGCAGATTCAACATAAGTTTTTGAAAGGGCAGTAAGGTCAATATAAACAGTGTCATTTTCTTCTGCGGCTTCTTCTGCTGCTTCCGGGTAGTTGCCGCGAGGGGCCGCTTCATTTTCCTTTGTGTGTGTATAGGCTTCAGTAAGGTTATGTGCGCCCTTATCGCTTATTACTCCGTCTGAACTGTAGCAGCGTACAAATGGACTGAAGATTACCGGAGTTCCCCCCAGTGCCTTAGTTTCAGTAATGTATTTTTCTATGAAGTCTTTGTAAGTTCCGTTGTCTGGCGCGGTTGCCGGGTCATAGGAATCAATAACATTGCTTTCCTTATCGTAGGTCCTTTCGGTCCAGCCTGCAGGATTTTCTTTTGCAAAGGTTGCATAGTTCATGAATGTATCGCCGTTGCCGATGTACTTCTGGTCATTGTGGCCAAAGTTAATGAATACATAGGTTTTCTTTCCTGCGGCAGTACGTTCGCTGAGAATTGACTTTACGCTTTCCCATCTGCCTTTTTCGTAATAGAAGGATTTTGAACTTCTTCCGCCGTTTGAAAGTGTATTGTTTACATATACACCTGTGTCAAAGAAGAACTGAAGAACCTGTCCCCAGCCTGTTTCATCTCCGTCAGCAGCTTCGTAAGTGCGCATGATGGAGTCTCCGCACATTACAATCTGAATGTCAGCGTTTTCGTCGCTTTCCGCCATTACGGTAGAAACGGGGCTTCCCGTTACATCTGTGTAAGGTTCGTCATCAGTCAGAGGTGTTACTGCAGGTGTCTGATTATTATCGGATCCGCCTGAAGAGCCGTCAGAGCAGCCTGCAAATAATCCGGAAGAAAGAAGCATTAATGCTGTCATTAAGCAGCTTCCTTTCATCAGTTTTTTAAGAAGAGTTTTTTTCATTTTTTTCCCCTTGTTTATTTTTTTTTATGAGGAAAATATAGAATTTCTTAATTGATAAAAAACGCCCTTGATTTTAATTTTTGCGTTAAATATAACCGATTTTATATAAAATTTATTCAATTTTATCCTGTAAAGAGGCAGATAAATTTTTATTTCAAAATTCTGTGACTGATTTTATACAAGAAAAACCAATATTATACTTTTTTCGGCAAAATATCAGATATTTTTTTATAAAATCGTGCTATTATTGTTTTATGGCACTAAAACTATCTGAAAGAAAGCGGTATCTGGCCGCCCGCCGGCAGGAAGGACGCAGGGTAACAATTGGATTTGCAGGTATTGCAGATTTAAGGCATTTTATTTCTCTGGAATACATTAAGGGAATGATGAAGGCCGCCTGTGACTATGACATTAATTTTATAAACATGGGTGGCGCAATAAAATATTCTCTTTTTGATGACATTAATTTTCTTTCACATTACATGAAAAATTTTAAATTCATGAAGGCACCTTTTCTTGACGGTCTTGTAACCTGGGCGGCAACCTTAAATGAATTTATGGATGCAAAGTCCTATATCAGCCTTTTTTCTGACCTTCAGCCTCTTCCCATGGTTGATATAGGACACATGGATATACCCGGGGCTACCATGCTTAAGATAGATTCCTATTCTGCCGTAAGAAAAATGATGGAGCATCTTATAAACGTTCATCACTACAAAAGATTTGCTTTTATTGGAACAGATATTTCTGAACCCCAGAGACGCAGGCTTTATAACTATCAGCATGAGCTGGAAAGAAACGGCCTTGAAATAATCGAAGGTTCTGTAGTGATGATGAATAAAAAAATGGAAGGCCGTTATATTGATGAAGCTGCAGACATCCTGCTTTCAAGGTTTGACCTTCATGACAGGAAAAGTATTGATGTAATTGTTACTGCTTCAGATATTATTGCTGATGAAGTGATAGAAGAACTTTCCCGCCACGGAATAAATGTTCCTGGTGATGTTGCTGTTACCGGCTTTAATAACTGGTACGAAAGCGTTGTTTCCCGTTCTCCCCTTACCACAATAGATCTGGTTTATTTTAAGCGGGGCTATGCTGCAGTAGAACAATTAATAGACAAAATCGTTAAACCCGAACTTCCGCCTGAAACCCTTTATTTTCCGGTTGACCTTGTAATACGCCAGAGCTGCGGATGCCTTGAAAACAGTGTGGAAGATGCCAGGGTGTCTGTAGATGAAAGGGAAGTCCTTTCAAATGACAGGGAATCAGAAGATTCCCTCCGGGGAAAACTTCTGGAAAGGTTAAGGGGCGTTTTTCAGTATGAAAGTATTGAAAATGTTTCCTATCTTATTGACTGTTTTTTTACGGATCTTTACGAAAAAAAAGAGCGGAGCCGCATGCTGCAGTGGTTTCAGACACTTATACAGAATTACAGAAAGGTTAAAGATTTTGACTGTGAATATTTTCAGAATGCCGTCAGTACCATGCGGAGTATTTTCCTGAATACTTTTCAGAATGAAGACAGCAGTATCATCATTCATATGGAAAACATTTTTCATCAGATGAGGGCACTTGTTTCTGTTTTTCAGAAGTATGAATCTGTTTCTGAGCGGGAAAATCCCTATCGCCTTAACAATATTTCCGGACAGGCCCTTGGATTTCTTACTGTCAGTAATCTGAATGAAGTTTATGAGGCACTGCGCTTTCAGATGGGGGAACTTGATATTCCAGGTGCTGTTCTTGTACTGAGTGAAAGGATGAGCAGAAGTTTCCCGGAGTGCAGAATCGAATATATAATTCCCCAGCCGGATGAAGAAATAAAAAAATATCTTCATACTCTTGTCAGGGAGCCCCACCTTTTTCCCAGGGATTTTTTTACAAAGGATAAGCGGTATACTGTAATGCTTGAAGTCCTTTATCACGGAGATGAATATTTTGGCTATGCATTTTTTGAAATGAAAACTCCAAACCTTGCCATTTATGATGTTCTCCGCATGCTTTTAAGCAATGCCCTTTATACAGTTTACACAAAAGAGGGCAGAATAAAGCCTCCTGCCTTTGAAATGAAGGATGAAGAGATAAATAATCTCTTTGATGCAAAACACTTTTCCCCGGATAAAAAAATCCGTTCAAGAGTGAATGTGCAGGATATAACCGCTTATCTTAATGCCCACATAAATGAGATGACCGATATTGATAAAATGGCGGCGCATTTTATGGTGAGCAGAAGCTTTTTAAGCAGAAAATGCAGGGAACTTACGGGGCTTTCCCTTCAGAGTCTCCATGAGAAAATAAAGATAGAACAGGCAAAAAAAATGCTTGTCTCCGGAATATATGAGCTTTCTGAAATTGCAGCTGAACTTGGGTTTAAGAACAGAAATTATTTTTCCAGCGTATTTAAAAAGAATACGGGAATAAGTCCTGTCAGGTGGCGGGGAAAACTTATGAATTGATGTCCCTGTCAGGCAGCATTTTTAAAGCGCCGTAAAACAAAAAGCCCTCAGGCTTCAGTCTGAGGGCTTTTTGTAAGAAACTTACGGTCTTACAATGATGTCCTTAAGTTCAGGATGCTTTTCCAGTTCCTTAACAAGTGCTTCTTCGCGTGCCTTGTTGCGGTATGAAGGATCCTGGAATGAATATTTGAAGTTTGTGTGAACGTCATATGTTCCGTTCATGATTGCAAAGGCATCTTCTGTCATTACCAGTTCTTCGTCTGTCGGAATAACAAAAACCTTTACTTTTGAATCGTCAGCAGAAATGCATGTTTCTGCGTTTCCTGTATTTGCAAGGGCATTCTTTTTAGGGTCGATTTTTACTCCCATCCATTCAAGACCTTCCAGGGCCTTTCCGCGGATTAAAGCTGAGTGTTCACCAACACCTGCTGTGTAAACGATTGCATCTACCGGTCCGATTGCTGCCATGTAGGCACCAAAGTATTTTTTAAGGCGGTAGCATTCCATATCAACTGCAAGCTGAGCGTCCTTGTTTCCTTTTTCTGCTGCGTCAGCAATGTCGCGGCGGTCAGAAGAAAGTCCTGTAAGACCGAGGAGACCTGATTTTTTGTTCATTGCAGTATCCATTTCTGCAGGTGTCATGCCTGTTTTTCTCATGATGTAGAAAGGAAGGGCAGGGTCCATGTCGCCAGTACGGGTTCCCATTACAAGACCTTCCAGCGGTGTAATACCCATTGATGTATCAAAACACTGTCCGTTTTTAACGGCACACATGGAAGCACCGTTACCAACGTGAGCGATGATTACATTTGTGTCTTTTGGTTCTTTGTGGAGAAGAACTGAAGCACGTTTTGCTGTGTAAAGGAATGAAGTTCCATGGAAACCGTAGCGGCGTGCTGCGTATTTTTCGTACCATTCTTTTGGAATTGCATAGCGGTAAGAAGAAGCAGGCATTGTCTGGTGCCATGCAGTGTCGAGAACTGCAACGTGAGGAACATTCGGGAGAACTTTCTGAGCAGCTTCAATACCCATGATGTTTGCAGGGTTATGGAGAGGTCCCAGGTCCTGTACAGAACGGAAGGTTTCGAGAACTTCCGGTGTTACTTTTACAGATTTAGTGAATTTATCTCCACCGTGGAGTACGCGGTGTCCTACAGCACCGATAACGCTCATGTCAGAAATAACGCCGTGGTCTTTGTCTGTGATTGCGTTAAGGATGAGTTCGATTGCTTCTTTGTGTGTAGGACATGGACTTTCAAGTACAAATTTGTCCTTTCCCTTTGGTTTGTGAGTAATAACTGAACCCGGGGCTGTAACGCGTTCTACAACACCTGTAGCAAGAACGTCTTTGTTGTCCCAGTCATAAACCTGATACTTAGCTGATGATGAACCGCAGTTCAATGTAAGAATTACCATTATGATTCCTCGTTAATAAAATAGAATAGTACCATTATAAAAATATGGCGGATTTTGTTCAATTAAAGAATGTTATAGTAAAGTATGCCGCCCGCCTTGCAGGCGCCGCTATGTCCGCCCTTCGCTCACGCTCATCGTCCTCGCTTCGCTGCGGTCGACTCCGGGGCTCCCAGCGCTGGCGGGAATAAAAACAATAATTATGATTTGATTTTATGTATTTAATATTCCTGGGAAATAGTGCGGGAAAGTTCGGTTTCAAGAACTGCGCATGCAGATTTAATTACGACTTTAGGATTAAAAAATGGTTACACAACTTATACATTTGATAATTCAGATGAAAAGTTCACTTCAAAAGATGATGGAGCTACATCAAATGTAATTCATTTTGTATATTTGGGTGCTCATGGTAGTTCAGAAGCTAAGGTTACCTTTAATTATTAGAGAGATTTAGATTTCATACTTCAGCGCTGTCAGTGTATTCTGACAGCGTTTTTTTTGTCTTTTTAACAATGCAAATGTTCAGTTAATATGCTATACTATTATTTGGAGGAAAGCTTATGAGTGAGCGGCAGATTGAATATTCAGTTTTCTGTATAGAAAATGTTGCCAGACAGTTGGGAAAAACAGGCTCAGAAGTTTATCAGATTCTCAATTCTTCAGGACTTTTGCATTCATATGTTATTCCTTCATACGAAGCACTTCATACACAGAGTAAGCAGTATATCGTTGATGAAATTATTTCTGTTATGCGTAATAGGAACCTTGTGGCATGAAGCTATATCACGGTTCAACTGTAATTGTAGAAAAACCTTTTGTTTCTTATGGCAGGGATAATCTTGATTTTGGTAAAGGTTTTTATACTACAAATTTAATAGAACAGGCTGAAAAATGGGTTCAGAGGTTCATTGTTCTGGGGAATAAAGGAATCGTAAATATTTATGATTTTGATGAAAGAGAAATAGAAACAAGATGCAGGTATAAGTTCTTTCCAGAGTATAATGAAGAATGGCTGGATTTTATTCTTGCCTGTAGAAGCGGTTCAAAGATTTATGAGGAGTTTGATATAATACAAGGTGGTGTTGCAAATGATAAAGTTTTCAATACTGTCGAATTGTTTTTTCAAGATTTGATCGATAAAAGTACTGCACTAAAACGGCTTAAGTACGCAAAAACTAATAATCAGATTTGTTTTATAAATCAGGATATTTTAGATACTGTCCTTCATTTTGAAGCATCGTATGAATTAAAGGATAATAATTAATGACAGCTGATCCAACTTTGTTACAGATGAAATATGCAAGGATTATCTCGCTTCTTTCTAAAAAAGCAGATATCAATGAAGAAAAGGCAATGGATCTCTTTTATAATTCTAAAACTTATTATCTGATCAGTAATGGTATAAGTGATTTTCATTGTCTGAGTGATGAATACCTTGCCGAAGAAATTTTGCGGGAACAGCAAAAGTAAAAGGTTTTTTAACTATGAGAATTCTAATTACCGGCGGCGGCTGTCGTGAATACATTGATTCTGTACGCGTTGTAACAAACTCTTCTACTGGAAGGACTTCTGCAGAACTTAGTGATGAACTGTCTTTACGCGGAAATGAAGTCACCCTTATTACTGCTGAAAGTGCCATAAAGCCGGCAGGCTCTTCTATAAAAATGATTTTTTATCAGACCGGGGAAGAACTCGCGGAGGCTGTAAAAAAAGAACTTATTTCAAAGCCTTTTGATGCCGTAATTCATGCGGCGGCTGTGAGTGATTTTGTGCCTGATAAGATTTTAACCGGCGGAAAAACTTTCAGTGCGGGAAAAAATACAGAAAAACTTCCTTCAGGAGAGGAAATGACTGTTACATTCCGTGCTTCTCTTAAAATTGCTGATTCTTTAAGAAAGTGGGCCGGTGAGGGCTGGAACCTGTCAAAACCTGCGGAAAACTGCGGAGCCTGTACTCAAGGCAGCAGAACTCCAGGTGCAAAAATTGTCTGTTTTAAGCTTTTAAATAAGGCTGACGCGGCATCTGAAAAAAACGCCGTGACAAAGCTTTTTAATCACTCCGGGGCTGACTTTGTTGTTTATAATGACCTTTCCCGCATAACAAAAGATATTCATCCCTTTGTGATTTTAACTCAGGACGGAAAAGAAGCCGACGCAGGAAATACTAACCGTGAACTTGCTGCCGGACTCCTTAAAATTCTGGAATAGTTTTCCAGGTATATCTTTCAGCTGAAAGGCGTTTTATCTTTCCTCTAAAGATGCTTCTTTATCTTCCGCCAGGAGTGTGGTCTCCCATGCTGCCCTGGTTTGTAGTAGTGCTTTTTGTGGTGACCTTTGAGGAAACGCTTACTTCCGTAATCTTTGTTCCCGGGCTGTAAGAAGCCGGTTCAATATAAAGGTTGTGGAAGATGCCGCTGTCACTTTCCGTTACTGTTCCGCCGGTGTAAAGGGTGTAAGTTCCTGTTGAGATGTCAGGTGAAGATAAAATCATGATTTTTCCGCCTGAAGAAGGAACTTTGTAAGCAAAGACAGGAGTTCCGCTTGAGTTTACTACCGCAAAATTGCTGCCCGCGCTGTAGTAGCTGCTTCCGATTTCCATTATGTACTGCTGAGAAGAAGATGAGCCTGCCGTGTAGTTCTCCGTTCCAATACCGCAGACCCAGCCGCCGTTGATTTTGATTTTGCAGTTATCGGCGTCAAGGGCGCATTCTGCGTTTGCTGTTCCTGAGGCAACTATTACGCCTCCGTTTATTGTAATTCCGTTTATGCTGTCGTTTGAATCTACTGCGTCATTGTCCGAACTGTAAGCATAAATGTATCCGTCATTTATTGTTATTGCGCCCCCTGCGTTTATGCAGTCGTCAGTGCAGTTAAGTTCGAGAGTTCCGCCGTTTATTATAAGGTCACCTTTTGATTCAATTCCTTCTGGTGAACATGAAGTTCCGTCATTGTTTTCATAAGGTTCGAGTGTTGTGGTGATATTCAGGATTCCCGAATTGATTATTACAAAAGGAATGGGGCTTTCTGCGCTGCTTAAAAGTGAGTCTGCGGTAAAAATGCTTTCGTTCTGTAAAAGGGATGTGGTGTCATCATCAGTGAAGGTGCCGATTGCAGTTTCGGCTGATTTCCAGTGGGCTGTAATTCCTTTTGCAGTTGTCGTACCTGTAATCGTTCCGCCGTTTATGATGATAAAGCCTGTTCCTGCGGCATAACTTACAGTCTGTTCATCGTCGTCTGCATCTTCTCCGTCAACGCGGATTCCTGCACTTTCGTCGTCTTCTATTGTTCCGTTTCCGTTAAGGGTAATTTTTCCTGAGTCGATGATTACTGCACACAGGGCACGGATACAGTCGCGGCTGTTTTCTTCAGTCGAAACATTTAAGGTAATACCGCTGATTCTTATGTAGTCAGCGCTGTATACTGCATGCTTGTAGCCTGTATTTATTACAGTAAGGGTTCCGCCTGTGGATGATGAGGTTTCTCCCGTTAAAATAAGAGGACCTTTTGCGTATACTGAGCCTTTTTTAGAATTATAGAGTGCAGCACTGGTGGTTTCTGAAGCCGGGTCTGTGTAGCAGCGGGAATCAGTAAGTGTATTTGAAGTGCCTGCATTAACACAGATAAAGGTTCTTTTTTCTTCTGCGGTAAAATGCATTGCAGGACCGCTTTGTGTTGAAGTAATTGAAACTCCGTTTAAGGTGACTATAGCATCAGCTTTTTTGTTTTTAAGTTTAAATGTGCCTGAAAAATTTCCTGAAAGAACGTAATTTATGATTTGAGTTCCCTTGTATTCGACTATAAGTCCAGGTGCCTCAGGATCTGTTTCTGACATGGCGGCATCTTCTTCAGAAAGAAGTGTCGCATTTATTGTTTTTGAAGAAGAATCAGTCCATACTGTAATGTCATTGCTGTCAGGTGTAACAGTCTCATTGCCTGCCGTAATTGAAGCAGAGGTTCCGCTGAAACTGATGTAAACTGTCTGTGCTGCGGTGTAGTTTTCGACAAGGTCATTTTCAAGGTACCATGTCTGTGCTGCATTTGAAAGGGATGAAACACTGACAGCTGAAACTGAAGTATCTGTCGTTGTGACAGAACCGTCTGAATTGCCGTGCTGTGCCGGTGATAAATCTTCTTCTGCGCATCCTGAAAGAATGAGGATCCCTGCAAGAAGAAGTGCATTAAATAAAGATTTTTTCATTTATTTGCCTCCGATAAAAACTCTGGAAACGTTTTTTAACTGCCGGGGTTTTTCTACTCCATATTGTTAAATTTATCCCCTGTGTCTTTAAACAATATTAAAAAAATTAAAAAAAATTTGCCTCATACACTATAATAGTGCTATACTTATTACTAGATGTTTGCCCGCATGATGAACTTTGTTATTAGGGGAGGAAACGGATTATGGATTTTATAATGTCACATCTTACATGGTTCTGGCTTGGCCTCATGGTGATTTTTGTTGTAATTGAAGCCGTTACTTTTCAGCTTACAACTGTCTGGGCGGCTCTGGCTTCTCTTGCAATGATTTTTATCTGCAAAACTGAAATGGCCTTTAAATGGCAGCTGCTGATTTTTTTAATCATCACGATTCTGCTTATTGTTTTTACCCGTCCTTTTGTAATGAAAAAACTTAAGCTCGGTAAAAATGTAACAAATGTTAATTCGCTTATCGGTCAGGATGTTCTTGTTACTAAAAGTGTAGCAAAGTTTGAAAAAGGAGAAGGAAAAACGACAAACGGAGTAGTCTGGACAATTACTTCTATTGACGGTACTGATATTTCCGAAGGAAGCGTCTGTACAATCGAAAACGTAGATGGAAATACTCTGTCTGTAAAATTAAAAACTCTTGTGTAATTAATGCCGTGACAGTGTGATAAATACTGCCGGCGGAATATATTTTTCTGGAGGAGATAAAAAAATGACTTATATTATGATTGGAGTTCTCATCGTAGTCCTGATTTTGATTATGGTGAATGTCCGTATTGTTCCGCAGTCACGTGCTTTTGTAATTGAGCGCCTTGGTGCTTACTGTTCAACATGGCAGGTTGGAATGCATGTAAAGCTTCCGTTTATTGATAAGGTTGCAAGCGTAATGTCATTAAAGGAAAGGGTAATGGACTTTCCGCCTCAGCCTGTTATTACAAAAGATAACGTTACCATGCAGATTGATACCGTAGTTTACTGTCAGATTACAGACCCTAAACTTTATACTTACGGTGTTGAAAATCCTATGAATGCCCTTGAAAATCTTACTGCAACAACATTGCGTAACATCATAGGTGAACTTGAACTTGATGAAACCCTTACCAGCCGTGACGTAATCAATTCAAAGATGCGTTCTATTCTTGATGAGGCTACTGACCCGTGGGGAATTAAAGTTACCCGTGTTGAAGTAAAAAATATTGACCCGCCAAAGGCAATTCAGGATGCAATGGAAAAACAGATGCGTGCTGAACGTGAGCGCCGTGAACAGATTCTTATTGCTGAAGGACATAAACAGAGTGCAATTCTTGAAGCTGAAGGTAAAAAACAGGCAATGATTCTTGAGGCTGAAGCTCAGAAAGAAGCTGCTGTACAGAAAGCAAAGGGTGAAGCAGAGGCAATCATGGAAGTTCAGAAGGCAACAGCCCAGGGCTTAAAAATGATTAAAGAAGCTGCACCGGATGATAAGGTAATCCGCCTGCGTTCTCTTGAAGCTTTTGAAAAAGCAGCAGACGGAAAGGCCACAAAAATCATCATCCCGTCAGATATTCAGAATCTCTCAGGCCTTGTTACTGCCCTGTCAGAAGTTAAGAAATAAAATAACCTCGTGTCATTTTTTTGACTGAAATTGTACTAAACTGCTGCGTATAAAAAAACTGCTCGAAGGAGCAGTTTTTTTGTGTGTATGATGTTATTTTCTTACGATATTCGGAAGTTTTTCTTCTTCGTACTTCATGAAATACAGGTATTTGAACGGATGAATATCAAGGGCATTTGTGTACCATCCGCCGACAGCCTTTAAGTTTATTGCGTGAACGCTTAAGTTGTGGCTTATAGGAATGATTACACCGTCATCAAGTAAAATCTGTTCTGCCTGGCTTAAGAGCTTGTAGCGTTCAGGTATATCTGTCTCTGAATCTGAAAGATTGAGTTTTTCTGTAAAGTCCTTATTTGTCCATTTTGTCTGGTTTAAAGTCGATCCCTCACGGAACAGTTCAAGAAAAGCAACAGGATCTGCGTAATCACCAATCCATGAATAGCTGAAAAGGTCGTAGTTTAAATAAGCGATATTTGAAAGATACTGTTCGTCTTTAATTTTATAAGGAACAAGTTCAACGCCAAGTTTTTCCCAGGCATCTTTTAAAAGCTGTGCAAGTTCTTTCATGTAATCACTTTCTGTAATGCCGAAGGTGATTTCAAGTTTTTTGTCAGATGCTATTCCTGCTTTTCTGCGGGCTTCTTCCATCATTTCAACGGCTTCGTCTTCGCTCGTTTCAGTGAGACCTTCAACTGCAGGGTAGCCTGTAAGCGGATAGACAAGGGAAGTTGCTTTAATTAAATTGTCTTTTCTAAGTTCGTTCCAGGGAACGGCTGCAAGAAGAGCATTTCTGAAATCTGCCTGATTCCAGAGTGGATTGCGGCAGGTAAAAAAGAGATAGGTTGTTCCAAACAGGCTGCAAAGGTGAATGTCATTTTTTGAAATCAGGGCATCTGAGTCAATTGATGAAGCCAGCCAGTCTGTGCGGCCTGTATTGTAAAGCCAGGTATTTTCTTTTTTGTTGTCTGAAAAAATAATCTGTATTTCATTTAAGGCAACATTGTCTTTATCCCAGTAGTTTTCGTTTTTTACAAGGGTAAGGCCTTTTTCATTAACAAAAGAGATTTTGTATGCGCCTGAAAAAACTCCTGCATTCCCTGTGTAAACAGCAAAAGCATGATGACATAAAAGCCTCGGCAGATAGGCTGTCGGTGAGTTTAATGTCACTAAAAGTTTCTGTCCGTTTGCTTTAAGGCCGACTTTTTCAATTGAAGCATTGTTTTCCCTGTATTCTTTGATTCCTGCAATACAGTCTAAAAGTGATGCATAAGGTGCGTAAGGAGTTTTCTGGAGTGAAAGCCAGCTGTCAATTACAGTCTGGGCGGTAATCGCATTTCCGTTGCTTAATTTTGCACCTTCGCGGATTGTAAAAGTCCATCTTTTTTTGTCCCGGCTGATTTTGTAAGAGGAAGCAAGAGCGGGGAGCGGGTCTAAGGTTTTAGGATCGTAGCAGAAAAGTCCTTCCTGAAGGCCATTTATAATCTGTGCTTCGTTTGAATAGCTTGAAGTGTGCGGGTTTAAATCAAGGTGAGATGCTGATTCGCAGATAAAAAAAGTCCGCTGCAGCGAACTGTCAAAAAGCGGTTCCGGGGCAGTCTTTTTTTCTTCCTGTGCGGAAACATTCCAGGTAAAAAGAAATGCTGCGATGAAGAGTGATGATGTAATTTTTTTAAGCATTTGTAATTCCAAGTTTTTTAAGCTGGGCTTCTTCTTCAATGTAAGCCGAATATTCTGAGCGGTGCTGGTTTGCTTTTACGACAGAATTTTTTATTGCCATAATCTCCATCTTGAGTCCCTTGATTTTTGCACGGTTCTGAGGGAGAGGTGCGGCTTTAAAGAATTCATCAAGCCCGTTCAGGCTTTTTATCATCTTGTTGCATTCAACAATCTGCTGGTTAATGTATTCAAGGATTTTTTCCTCTTTCATCTGGCAGAGTTTTTCATAAATCGGATTTTTCCTGATTCCTGCAGATGTAAAGCGGCGTGCCTTAAGTTCAAGTTCTTCGATAAAGTGGAAATAATTAATCTTTTCGTGCTGTTTTGTGTCTGTGGAAGGATCCGTAATTATGATGTCATAGAATACAGGCTTTTCGTCGAGGTTGAAGGCCTTTCTGAAAGCACGCTTGAGTTTGTCGAAGAAAGAGTTGTGTTCACTTTCAAGAATTTCATGGTTTTCCATGATTTTAGTTTTAGCCTGAAGAATTTGTCCCGGCATCGCGCCAAAGATACGGAGCGCAACAAGAAGAATTTCTTTTGTATCGATTTTTTCTTCTTTTTTTGTTGAGCCGGCTTCTTCAATTGCCAT
This sequence comes from Treponema sp. UBA3862, assembly GCA_002392405.1. Taxonomy (GTDB): domain Bacteria; phylum Spirochaetota; class Spirochaetia; order Treponematales; family Treponemataceae; genus Treponema_D. Next base: position 17,484 of record DGGY01000048.1, read on the forward strand.
CTTTGTCAGAAGGCCCTGCTGAAGTTTTTCTCTGTTTGCAGAATGATCTTCATCTACAATTTCTTCTATAAGCTCACTGTAGAACGGTACTTTTCCCATTGCTGCAGTAAAGGCTTTTTTTATCTGTGTAACTTCTGCTTCAGGACTTTCTGCGGCTTTTGCCTTGTCGTATTTTGCGTTTTCAAAAACACTTTTTCTTACGTTTGCCTTGTAAACTTCCCTCTGGAATTCAGTGAGTGCTTTAAGGTTTTTATTTATGCTGAGAATTGCTTTTCCCGCTTTTGAAACACTGTCGTTTACCATGCTTGCAGAAAGAGCGTCTGAACTTTGTTTTCCTGTAAGAACCATGTTTGCAAGTGTACGGGTGTTGATGTTGTTTGAATTGACAGAAAAAGAATTCCACTGGATGGCATTGTTTAAGTCAAAGAGTTTGCGGATATTTGGAATTGAAAGGTTTTCGACAGAGAATTTGTAATAGTTGCAGAGAAAGTCCAGGGTGCTGTCGTAGTCTGCAAGACGCATTCCCATAACCATAGAACGTTCATTTTCAGTAAAGGCAGCATTCTCCGGCGGCTTGATGTCTGAAATTTTTTTTTCAGCTTTATAGGGGTCCGGAGTAATAAGGGCTTTTTTCAGAAGAAATTCATAGATATTCTTTTCGCAGGTATGAAGAAGACGGTACTGTTCGAGAGTATCCGGAAGTTCGTGTGAGTCCAGCCAGGCTGTTTTTTTGTCTATAGCTTCAATAAGCTGCTGTGTAAAATTATTCTCTGCCATATCTTATATTATCGGCAATTTTTTCGAATTCTACAATATAATTCTGCGTAATGGGGTAAGTTGAAATAAAAACTTTAAAACGGTATTCTATAAAATCGATACGAATCAGGGTCTGTCTGCTTAACAGGGACAGTCTCCTTTATTTATGAGGTGTTTTTTTATGGCAGAAAATGAAAAATTACAGATTGTTCGCCATTCCTGTGCACATGTTATGGCAGAAGCAGTTAAAAATCTTTTCCCGGGAACAAAAATCGCAATTGGTCCGGCTATTGATAATGGATTTTATTATGATTTTGAATTCCCTCAGGACCATAAAATCACCGAAGAAGATTTTCCTGCAATTGAAAAGGAAATGCGCAGAATTATTGCAGGTGATGTAAAGTTCATCCGCAAGGAAGTTTCTAAGGCTGAAGCATTAAAATTATTTGCTGATGAGCCGTACAAAGTAGAAATTATCAATGACCTTCCGTCAGACGCAGTTATTTCAACTTATGAACAGGACGGCTATTTAGACCTTTGCCGCGGTCCTCACGTTGCTTCTTCAAAAGAAATTAACGCCCAGGCTTTTAAGCTTGATAAACTTGCCGGTGCTTACTGGCGCGGTGACAGCGACCGTACAATGCTTACCCGTGTATATGCCCTGTGTTTTGAAAAGCCGAATGACCTTAAAGATTATCTTGCAATGATTGCTGAAGCAGAAAAACGCGATCACCGTAAACTTGGTCAGGAAATGGATCTTTTCCATCTTGAACCTGAAGATCCGGGACAGATTTTCTGGCATCCTAACGGCTGGACAATTTATACAACAATGCAGGATTACATGCGTAAGATGGTAAAGCGCGACGGTTATCAGGAAGTAAATACTCCTGCAATCATGCCGCGCACCCTCTGGGAACGTTCAGGTCACTGGGGACACTACCAGCGTAATATGTTCATCACAGAGTCAGAAAAACGTCTTTTTGCAATCAAGCCGATGAACTGTCCGGGCGCCCTTGAAATCTTTAAGAGCCGCCTCAGAACATATAAAGACCTCCCGCTTCGTCTTGCAGAATTCGGGCACGATGTACGCAATGAACCTTCAGGAACTTTACACGGAATCATGCGTGTACGCGGCTTTGTTCAGGATGATGCACATATCCTTTGTACAGAAGAACAGGTTGGTGCAGAAGTTGCAAAATTCTGTAAGCTTTTAAAGGCTGTTTACCATGACTTTGGATTTGATGAACTTGTCGTAAAATTCTCTACAATGCCTGAAGATCACGTAGGTGACCTTGCAACCTGGGAAAGGGCAGAAAAAGCACTTTCTGATGCCTGCCATGAAGCAGGACTTGAATATGAAATCCAGCCGGGCGAAGGTGCCTTCTACGGTCCTAAGCTCGAGTTCAAGCTTTTTGACTGTCTCGGACGCGAATGGCAGTGCGGTACAATTCAGGCTGACTTCCAGCTTCCTTCTGCAGAACGCCTTGATGCAACTTACATCGGTTCAGACAATCAGAAACATCATCCGGTAATGCTGCACCGTGCAATCCTTGGTAGTTTTGAACGCTTCCTTGGAATCCTTATTGAAAACTTTGCAGGAAACTTCCCGACCTGGCTTGCTTTTGAACAGGCTGCAGTTGTTCCTGTTAAAAATGATTTTGATGATTATGCAAAAGAAGTTAATGATGCACTTCTCGCTGCAGATATCCGTTCAAATGCTTATCTTTCTGATGAAAATATGCGCCAGAAAATCAAGATGATAACAAAGGAACACAAAACTCCTTACATTCTTGTTGTTGGTGAAAACGAAAAGAAGGAAAAGACAGTCAGCGTACGCTTCCGTCAGAGTTCAGGCCTTGAACAGAAGACAATGAAACTTGAAGAATTTATCGCTTATGTTCAGGATAAAGTTAATAACCACGTAATCGGAATATAAACGGTTTAATGAATAAAAAAGCCCGGAGCTGGAGTGTGCATCCTTAAGACAGGAGACCTCTGTTTCCGGGCTTTTTTTTTACCGCCTTCTTTTAAGCAGTTTCTTCTGACGCTGAATATGAAGAGCGGAGTTTTTCTGCTGCTTCAACAAGGTTTTTAAGACTCGCCCTGGTTTCTTCTTCTCCCCGGGTTTTTAAGCCGCAGTCAGGGTTTACCCAGAGTTTTTCTTCAGGAATATATTCAAGCATTTTGCTTAAGGCAGAGGTTATTTCACTGACAGAAGGAATCCTTGGTGAGTGGATATCATATACCCCTGGTCCCGTTTCTGTTTTAAAGCCTTCGTTTTTGAGGGCCGAAAGAATCTTTAGGTCTGAGCGGCTTGCCTCAAAGGTGATTACATCTGCATCCATGTCATCAATCTCTTTTATGATGTCCTTGAATTCGCTGTAGCACATGTGGGTATGAATCTGTGTTTCAGGCCTTACTTTTGCATGAACGAGCCTGAAGGCAGGTATTGCCCAGTCCAGGTACTGACAGTGCCAGTCGCATTTTCTCAGGGGAAGTTTTTCGCGGAGGGCAGCTTCGTCAATCTGAATGATTTTGATTCCGTTTTTTTCAAGGTCTAAAACTTCTTCGCGGACTGCAAGTGCAATCTGAAGTGCCTGCTCTTTTAAGCTTATGTCTTCCCGGGGAAATGACCAGTTTAAGATTGTTACAGGACCGGTGAGCATTCCTTTAACAGGCTTTTTTGTTCTGCTTTGTGCGTAAACTGACCATTTTACAGTCATTGGTTCGCGGCGGGCTACATCACACCAGATTACAGGTGGTTTTACACAGCGTGTGCCGTAGGACTGAACCCAGGCGTTTTCAGTAAAGATGTAGCCGTGCATCTGTGCGCCGAAGTATTCAACCATGTCATTGCGTTCATATTCTCCGTGGACAAGAACATCAAGACCAAGTTCTTCCTGGAGGGCAATACACTCAGAAATTTTTTTCCTATTAAAATCAACATATTTTTCTTTTGAAAGTCCGCCTTTTCTGTAGGCTGCCCTTGCTGCCCTTACATCTTTTGTCTGTGGGAAGGAGCCGATCGTGGTTGTCGGAAAGAGCGGAAGGTTGAGGACTTTTTTCTGCAGTTTTTCCCGTTCATAAAAGTCAGGTTTACGCTCAAAATCGCTTTCTTTAAGGGCGGAAAGTGAGTTGTGAACTGAGGGTGTTTTAAATACGCGGTCTTCTGCAAAAAGCTTTTTATTGTTGATAAACTCCTGCTCTGACTCTTTATCTGAACTGCTGATATTTGAAAGTTCTTTAAGTTCAATAAGTTTTTCTTCTGCAAAGGCAAAATGCTTTAAAATTTCAGGGCTGAGTTTTTCTTCGAGCTGTGTAGTATACGGAACATGAAGAAGTGAACAGGAGGTACTGATAACTATGCACTCTTCAGAAACTGTTTTTCTGATTGTAGAAAGCAGGTCCTGAGTTTTTTCATAGTTTGTGCGCCAGATGTTTTTTCCGTTGATTACACCTGCAAAAAGAAGTGTATGTTCCGGGAAGCCCTTGAGAATAAGTTCTGATGATTTCTGGCCTTCAATAAAATCAATGCCTATACCGTCGAATCCGAGTGAAATTACTTCATCGTAAACGTCGCGGATATCTCCGAAGTATGTATCAAGAATGATTTTAAGATTTGTTCTTGAGCGGATTTTCCGGATAAGTTCATTATAAGTTTTCTTAAATAACGCCTTTTCATCTTCAGATACATCGAGCACTAAAGCAGGTTCAGAAAAACTTATCCATTCACATCCTTCTGCATCAAGTTTTTCTGCTGCTTTTGTATAGACTTCAACTGCATCCAGATAAAAGTCTTCTGCTGTCTTATTATCAGTAAAAGAAGCCAGCGTAAAGAAAGTGTAAAGTCCTGTAAGGGTGGGAACTGTTTTTATTCCGAGTTTTTTTGCTTCAATAAATTCGTCAAGCGGTTTGATTTTTTCTGAAAGCGCAATTTTTGTGAGTGCTCCTAATTCAGGAACAAGGTAATGATAGTTAGTGTTGAACCATTTTTTCATCGGAAGAGCTTTTACATCGCCCTCTTTTCCCTGGTAGCCGTGTGCTGCTGCAAAGTAAGTTTCAATCGGAGAAAGACCTAAAGCAGTGTAGCGCTCTGGTACTGCACCAAGAAGAAATGCTGTATCGAGTATTCCATCATAAAAAGAAAAATCATTTGAAGGAATAAAAGAGATATCTGCTTCCTTCTGTTTTTTCCAGTTTTCGGCACGGATTTTTTCTGCAGTCTCTGCAAGTTCCTGCGCGGAAACTTCTCCTTTGAAGAATTTTTCTGAAGAAAATTTTAATTCACGGTTTTTACCGATTCTCGGAAAACCTTTTACTGAAGTTTTGTATGACATTTCTATTAACCTTCCTTTCTGGTATGTAATTGCAGTCAGTATACGGATATTTTTGCTATATGAAAAATACTATTTTTATCTGGTTGCCGATAGTTTTTATCTATGGCAAAATCAGACTGTGATATTTTGATTTGAGGCTTTTTAAGTACAGAAGCCGGGGATAAAGAGTATGACTTTACAGCAGTTAAAATATGCCGCAGCAGTTGCAGAGACTAAGAACATTACAGAAGCTTCCCATAAAGTTTTTATTTCACAGCCAAGCCTGACAGCCGCAATTCATGAACTTGAAAAAGAAATCGGAATCAGGATTTTCAGCAGAACCAATAAAGGTGTTACTGTAACAAATGAAGGCGATGAGTTTCTTTCCTATGCAAGGCAGATTCTTGAGCAGACAGCTCTGCTTGAAGAACGCTATAAGGGGGGAGAAACTGTTAATCCGATTTTTTCAGTGAGCTGCCAGCATTATTCATTTGCAGTAAATGCCTTCGTTGATGTGATAAAAGCTTTTGGTGGAAAGGCTTATGATTTTACCCTTCGGGAAACTCAGACACATGAAATTATTGAGGATGTTGTGCATTTAAAAAGTGAGGTCGGAGTCCTTTATATGAGCAGAAAAAATGAGGATGTCATTTCGAAGCTTTTAAAGAAAAGCAGCCTTGTTTTTGAAGAACTGTTCACTTCACCTCTGCATGTTTTTATTTCATCAGATAATCCGCTTGCAGTAAAAGAAACTATAACTCTGGAGGATTTAAAACCTTATCCATATCTTACATACGAACAGGGAAGTTATAATTCGTTTTATTATGCAGAAGAACCGCTGACTCCGATTGATATTGAAGGTTCAAAAAATATCAAGGTCAGGGACCGTGCAACCCTTTTTAATCTTTTAATTGGACTTGACGGATTTACCGTATGTTCCGGAGTTATCAGTCATGAGTTAAATGGTGAAAACATCATTGCAAAACCGCTGGCACTTGAAGATAAAATGACAGTTGGCATTGTTACAAGAAAAGATGCCGTTTTATCAAGATACGCTGAACTTTATATTGAATCTATAAAACGCCACTGCAATAAAAAAAAATAAGGAGAGCAAATAAAACTATCTGCCTTTGAAATTCTTCTGAACCTTGACACCAAGGCTTATCATCATGGTGTCAAAACCGCGGCCGTCTGTCAGGGCGCCCAGAGGGAAGTAAAATCTTCCTTCAAAGCCTGCAATCCACTGCGATTCCATTTTTCTCATCCAGCTGATATTCAAGTTAGGATATAAAAAATTGAGGTTTGAGTAAAACCAGCTGTTGATGGAACTTACGTCGTCTCCTGCAGTAGAAGTGTCTGTCCCGCCTGAATCAGAAGAATTAACCCCGTTTGCAAGAAAAGCAAATCTTGCAAGAACAGAAATTCCGCCGCCTGCCTGTAACGCAGAGTTTTTAAAAAGCCAGGTGTGGACTGCATCAAGGTCAATCAGAAAGTTTAATACCTGTGCAGTACGGTTTTCAACTTCCGCAGGGCGCGCATTATTACCGTTCCATAAAAAGTAATTTGTAAAAAAAGAAAGCTTCGGCTGAAAACTGACAGCTTTGTCATTGAAAAAATCAAATCCAAGCCCTCCTGAAAACATAATTGGGCTGGGAGCTGATTTATCATCTGCGTTCATGTAAATGCACGGGTCAAGCGTGAAGAAAAAATCCCATTTTCCAAGATTTATGTCTGAGTAAGCAGCTGTGCTTTTTGATTCAGAAGATGTGTCATCTGAAACTGTCTGTCCGGTTTCGCTGCCATGCGCCTCCTGAATTACTGAAGAATCCTGAGACTGGGCTGTAAGCTGTGAACTTAAAACTGAGAGCAGGAATAAAATGAGAAGTTTTGAAAAAAGAGATTTCTTATCTTTCATATAAAACCCGGTTTAAGTCTACAACAAGGAATCCTGAGCGTCCAGTTTTGTAAAAGTCGCTTTCTTCCCATGCAACTGCAAGTTTGTTCCCGCTGATGCAGAAAGGTCCGTAAATGTAGTTTTCAGGAAGTTTTGGAAGGCGGAAGGCCATGTTTTTTCCTTTGTTTACTATGTTCTGGTTTTCAAGTGCACCGTTAAAATAGGTAGTTCCGTCTTCAAATACAGCGCAGATCCAGCCGTCACTGATTATTGCAGAGGCAGCAGATATTCCGTCTGAATCAAAGTTTGAAGTATAAAGCCTGTCTGAACTTCCGCCGTTGTTTTTGCATCTTACTGCAAAGTCAAAATTATCAGGAATTGAAGAAAGGAGTTTTTTCAGCCGTAAAGGTGCCTGTCTGAAGGGGGAAGGAGAGTTTACTTTTCTGTAGGCCGCTTCAGTCGAATCTTCCAGTTTGAGTTTTCCCTTAACTGTATATGGGGCAAGAGTTTCAAGATGTTCTTCTGAGGAGAATTTTATGTAGGAAAAATAAGTTTTTTCATGTTTACGAAGTTTTACTGAGCATAAAAAGTTTGAGCCGTCGTAGTGGGTGCCTGTTATTTCTCCGCCTGAGCTTAGGTTTAAATCTCCATAGGTAATTACAGGGTAAAAGGAGCGCATGGCTGATGAAATTCTTACAAGGTAAGGTCTGTTTGAATCATATGAGGAGGTTTCTTCCAGAGCTGCGTTTGTGTTGAAAAAGGAAGATCGTGAAAAAGTAATGTAAGGATTTCCTGAATCAAATATTAAGGTTGATGCAGTTGAATTAGAAAAGAGTGAATAATCCTGCATTAAAACTCCGCTGCTGTCACCGTCAAAAAAGATAACGCCCAGGCGGTTTACAACAAGATATCCTTTGCCGTCAGGTCCTGTGTTTGCGTCCGAGGCGCGCAGTGTTTCTGTCCATGGTTTTAAGCTTGAAATTCCTGATTTCTGGGGAAGACTTGTTTTTTCAAAGCCGTGTGGTGTAAAAAAATACCATTCGTGGTCAGGAGAGTTTTCTGATATCTGTTTAATCTGCTGTGTATTTTCTTTTTGTTTAGAACATCCGGTAAATAAAACTGCCGCTGTCAGTAAAAATAAAATCTTTTTCATCGTTTAATTATCGGCTTTTGCGTCAGTGGTTGTTATAGAGAAGTTTTAAAAAAAATGGTAACTTGTAAAGGAAAAATGGTGTTTTACTGATATGAAAAGTTTACTGGCTTTTGCAGCAGCATTTTTATTCTGCTTCTCCTGTTTTGCGGAAAATGAAATTTCTGATTATACGCTCTCAAAAATTCTTGATTTTGTGACACTTCGTGTTCAGCTTAAAAGTATTGAAGATTCTCAGGAAGTCCTTGCTGTAATAAACAGCCTGCAGGAAAAGGTTTTTGAAGAACTTCCTTCACAGGCAAAAGACTATGAGCAGGAAAAACAGATTCTTTCAAACCTTTACTTTATGGAAGGCTATGTACGCCGTCTTACAAAAAGCAATTATGCTTCCCTCCGGAAGGAAATGAAGAATCAGATGAACGACTGTCATAAACTTATGGAAAAGCGTTCTGAGAAAAATTTAAGCAAATGGTTTTATGTTACCACGGCAGATGTTACTTCTTACTATATGACACGTTCCCTTGCTGCCTCGTTTTACTGGGGATTTAAAGTTAAGGACTGGCATAAAAAAGCCCTTAAAAAAGACGAATATATGACGGCTGCAAATGCCTGTCTTGCAAACTGGAACTTTTATGCACCTGCCCCGATCGGTTCTAATAAAAAGGCTCGTCAGTATTACAAAAACGGCCTGAAAGGTGCCCGCACGCTGGGTGAAAAATACATGATTTTTACCTATTACTCGCAGTTTCTCTATGAAGAAAAAGAATATGCAAAGGCAGCAGAATATCTTGAAATGGCATACGAACTCGACCTTGGAACGCAGGAACTTGACCTTATGAAAAAGTGCAACGAGGAAGGCTATTCTTATCTTCAGTATATGAGGGATAAATCAGGAATTGATGAGGAAATTCCTAAAGAAGAAAGGGAAGCAGAGGATTAAATAAGGTGACAACTGCCCGTAATGAGTTATAATTGAACAGGTATTGTTTTGCTGTTTTAGTTTCTACCCCGTTTAAGAGAGGTGATTATGAAAAAAATTATAAGTCTTGCGGTTCTTTTTATCTGTTTTTGTGCAGGATTATCAGCCCAGTCCGGCGGGGAAGTTGCCGTCGGTGTTACTGTTCCTTACTATCATCTTACTCTTGACGGAGACGGTATTTCGAATGACCGTTCGACTCCAATTGCCTACGACTTTGACCTTCAGTACCGTCATGTCCCTTATAGCGGGGTCTGTTATTTAGTTGATCTTGCATTCGGTGTTTTTGTAAATGAATCGGATTATATTGAAAAATACATCGGTAATAATACCGCGATGCTGGATTTGAGTTTTATGGTCGGAATGGGCTGGAACTTTTTTCATCCGCAGTCTTTGAACCGCTTGATTTTAGGACCGGTAATAGGTTTCGGCTTAAACAGTTTTACTTCGGATCCGGTTTATAGAAACGGAGATACTGAAAAAATTACTTATGAATTCAGCGTAGGAAACTTCTTTGCCGGCCTTGATTTATATTTTTCTCATCTGGTTTCCCAGAAAGTCGGTGTCTATGCAGAAGTGACAGGATATGCAGGAATTGGACAGGCAACTTATACAAAAAGAACTGAGCGGAAAGGCTCAAATAATGCCTGGAGTAAAGAAGAAACAAGCGACCAGAAACCGACTTCCTATGTCTGGACAATCCAGCCGAGGGCAGGGGTAATTATAGCGCTGTAGTTTTTCAGAGCTGTTTCTGAAGTTCCAGTACTTTTTCAAGCGGAAGTTCGGTAATCTGTGCTGCCTGTTCTGGTGTGAGCCCCATTTTAAGTGCATTCAGGGCATTATGGAGTTTTGTATTTGTTGAGCCCTGCTGGAGTCCCTGCTGGAGTCCCTGCTGGAGTCCCTGCTGCATGCCCTGTTCCAGTCCTTTTTTCATGCCGTTTTCAAGACCTCTTTTTTCGGCGTTGTAATAATGAGTTCTTATGTCTCTTTCACGGCCTTCTATCTGGCCCTGGATAATCCATCTCCATTGTTCGTCGCTGAGTCTGCTTAAGGTCTTTTTTGCCGCCATTATTCCATCTCCGTAACTTTCAATTCTGTTAAAAAAATCCTGCTTTTCAGGATTATCCGCTTCTTTAAAAAAGTTACACCATTTGATTATGTCTGGCAAGGATGAAATATCCTTTTCATCCGTTAAATCTTTTACTTTAAAAAAATCGTAAAAATCCAAAAGATACTATAACGGTTATTTAAAAAGTCGGAAAAGTTCAAAAAAAAAACAAAAAATTCTTCCTTCCTTATTATTTAATAGAGAAATACGAGATTTAACAAATCAACGGACGGGTCGCTTGCTGTAAGGCTCAAAACGTTGAAAAAAATGGAGGAATTATGAAAAAGTTATTCAATATGATCGCAGCTCTTGCAGCTCTTGCGTTCATTGGAACTGGTTTTACTGCATGTTCAGGTGGTGATGATGACAGTAAGCCTTCAGAAACATTCACAAATTACACATGGACTGTACTTGATACAGATGAGGCCTGTACAACTTATGAAGTAGATGCAGGTGTTTACACAATCAAGGCAAGTTCAAAGGGAACTTTCGAAACATCTGCAACAATCGAAGGTCTTGGAACTCTTGTTGTTGCAAAGGGAACTTACACTGTTTCTGGAACAACACTTAAAGCTATTCAGACAAAAGCTCTCAACGATGCTGGTACTGCTCTTGAAGACATTTCGGAAGCAGAGCAGATTGTAATGGTATTCACAGTAGGTGAGGGTAATGTTCTTACATTTACAGGTGTAGAACTCCCGCCGGCACCGGAAACAGTTTATGCATGGAATTTCCAGGCAACTGATTTGTTGAATAATCTTTCATGGACTGCTGGGGTTGCAAGTGGAAGTGTGCTTACTGGTACAGAATTTCAGAAAGTAAAACTGGAAGCTGCTGGTTCTTATGAATCAACTCCTGCAGGTCTTACACTGAATTTTTCAACAAATGCTTATTTTAATAAAGTATCGCCATCTGCAACTTTAAGTAGTGGTGTTACAGCTAAAGGGGCTACTGCGGGTCATATTGAACCGGATGGTGCAGCTGCAAGTCTTCCATATGTAACTTTACAGGGTCCTTTTACAGTAACAATGATTTGTGCAGCAAATTCAAATTCTGGAAAAGATGACCGCTATGCATTTATTAAAATTGGAGAAGAAGAAGTTGCTGCTCCAAATAAGAATGCAAATACACTTTCTGGTACTGGTGAAGTTCTTACTTATGCTTATTCAGGTACAGATACCGTAACAGTATATTTTGGTGGAACAAATATTGTTCGTATTCATGACATTAAGATTTCAACATCTAATGGCGATGCAACAGGAAAAACTGCCGGGGAAGTAAAAACATCTGCTACATTCACACCAGAAACAAATTCAAATACAGCAAATGATGCTGAAACTCTAGGTCTTGTAGGCATATCAGTAACTTCATCTGCAGAAGCAGTTGCAACTGCTGAAATTGACAATGGTAACATTGCAATTACATCTGTATCTGCTGGTTCTGCTGTAATTACAGTTAGTGACGGTACAAATGAGGCAACAATTGAGGTAGCAGTAAGTACACTTGGTGCAGTTACTGTTACAAAAATTAATAAATATTCAAGTGCACCAAAAGCAACAATTGCATATTTTGCAAGTTCTGGTTCAGCACTTTCTTATGATGCTGTTGTTACTGATTCGGAGTCTTTACTTACTTCTGCCGGTACAGCAGTATTTACTGCTGTTAATGCAGGTATTGGAGAAGCAAACTGGAACACAGCAAAAGCTGTAAAAGGTTTGTCATGTGGAAATGCTGCTGATCTTGCAACGACTGCCGCAGATGAAGAATTCTTTAATGTTGCATTTACAGTAACACCAGCTGAATCTCTTGTTGTTTCAAAGTTAGCTGCATATGCAGCTTGCAATAAAACATCTGACTTTAAGGTTGAAGTTTTAGTAAATGGCGGAAGCTTATCGGATAAACAGTTAGTAATAAAATCTGGATCTTCAAATCTTGCAAGTTTCGAAAATGACATTGAAGAAACAGTAGCTCTTGCAGCAGATACTGAATATACATTTACAGTAAAGTTCCTTTCAACAAAAGGAAGAACTTATGCAGCTGTAGCTGACAAACAGTTTACTCTTGCAGATTTAGTTTTGACTGTAGCAGCTGCTGAATAACGAATCTCAATGCTTAAAAAAAACAGTCTGCAGGCCTCTTTCGTTCTCGGCGTGCAGACTGTCTTGAGGACAGATATAGCAAGTGTCTGTCCTCTTTTTTTTAGTTGATAGATTTGTGGAAAAAAAATCGTGCCCCATCACCTTAAAATCAGTGTCAGCTGTGTCTATAAAAATGCCTGTATAAAACTTTGTTAATGTGTGGTTTCAGATTATTTGTGTCATCTACTACAGCTGTTTCTGAAGTTCCAGTACTTTTTCGAGCGGAAGTTCGGTAATCTGTGCTGCCTGTTCTGGTGTGAGCCCCATTTTAAGTGCGTTAAGGGCATCTCTGGAATGTGCTTCTGTTCTGCCTTTTTCTGCAGCTTCTTCAAATTCTTCGTAAAACTGTTCACGGAATGTCATATACTGATTCCTCCATGTTGAATTGTGTTTTATCTTTAAGATCCTTTCTTTAAGCTTGTTCGTAAAATCATCTTCAGCATCGTTTCCCTGTAAAAACTTAAAGAAGGCCGTTTCTTCTGTTGACTTCATCTTATCACACATTGCTGCATTAAAAAAGATTTTATGAGTTCCGTCGTCAAGTTTTAACTCTTTGTTTTCCTGGCAGATGTTTTCAAAACTATAAACCGGAAGACCTCGATTAAAAAGATCATTCAGGCAAAGAAAAATTATATATGTGGTTTTAAGCTCGTTATAATCCTGACCTCTGTAGATATTATCAACATCAATCATGCTCTGATAATACCTTGAACGTTTAGGCAGATTCTTTTTATTTACCGTCTGAATTTCAATATCATAGATTTTTCCATCTCCTTCTGTGTAGACATCAAAGCGGACGCTTTTTGAGTTTATTGTTTCCTGCATCGAAAATTCTGATTTTACTAATTCCAGTCTGCTTATTTTAATATGCAGAAGAATCTCGAGCAGGTGTCTGCAGAGTTCTGGCTCAGTTTCCATGACCTTGCAGAAAATAAAGTTGTTTGCGAGTGTCAGTGACTCCCATTCTTCGTAGAAGTTGTGTTTCAATTTTTTGCCTCCATAGATTTTATTGTCCGAGGAAGTTGAAATCCCTCTGATATATTAATTGGTGAAAAAAATCAAAAACTGACAAAAAATGAGAAAAAAACTTCAACAAATTGTAAAAAAATCCTTGTTAGTCTGTGGATAAAAATTAGTGCATGCTGCGGATTTCACTGTAAGGGCAGTTCTTAAGACCTGCAGCATGATATAATATTTTATGATATTTATTTTTATATCATGCAAACTATCGGAAAAAATGCTAGAATATCAGACATGAGTTTATATTCCCTTTATGTTGTAATTTTTGCCGTATGTGCGGTTATTGGTGTACCTGTCCTTTCACTTGTTGAGTATGTTCATATTCATCATCTTGGAGTGTCAGAATGGATTACAGGGCTTCCTGTTACTGTAGCTGTTTCTGTAGTTTTAATTCTTGTAATTGCTGCTATTGTCCGTGTTCAGATTAATCCTGCCTTAAGGGTAATGGAAAAGTCAAAGACCCAGAATCTTTCAGATGAAGAAAAAATTTCTTTTGTTCCTGCTTTCAGAAGGGTTCGTCACACAACAATTGCTTCCCTCATGATTGCCTACATTGTGGGTAACGGCGGAGTTGTTTTAATAAAAGCCTCAAAAGGGGCAATCAATATTGGTGAAACTACCGGTGAAAGGACTGCAACTATGCTTGCAATTTTTGCCCTCTGTTTTGTATATGCTCTTTGGCATATAAGTTATACGACAACACTGTTTGAACTTCTTGCCCAGAAATATATCAAAAAACTCGGTATTACAGATGTAGGTAATCAGGAAGTTTCCCACTTTACTGTCAGTATAGGTATGGTTTCTCTTGTAAATGCCGTATTTACAGGCTGGCATATGGTCTGCTGTGGTTTTGGTCTTGCACGTTTTAACCAAAATGGAATTGGAATTGCAGAATTCTTTAAAACCATGTTCCCTGTTTTCGGCTGGTGTTTTGTTTCCTGTATACCTGGAATGTATATACTGCTTAACATAATGCGAAGACGATTCTCCGATACTTCCAGCCAGATAAAAAATCTCCGTAAGAACGGAGACCTTATCACCCGTATTTCACTTGATTCTTTTGATGACTTCAGCGTAATTAATTCTGAAATGAATAAGCTTTTAGACTTCCTTAAGGACGTTATCGGGGAAGTAAAGGGGCAGAATAAGTCTGTAGATAACAATGCTTCAAGCCTTTTAGATCATGTAGAAGAAAACCTTTCCGGTATTCATCAGATGGTTTCTTCCTTTGATGATATTAACAATAAAAACTCCACCCGCGATGAGCTTTTAAGAAATACGCAGCAGAATATTGCAAAACTCAATGACGATGCTGAAAAAATTTCTGGACTGGTTGAGGAACAGACTGCCGCAATTGAGGAAAATGCCGGAGCCGTTACAGAAATGGTTGCAAACATCAAATCAATGACTGAGATGATTAAAAAGGCAAAAGACCTTTCTGAAAACCTGTCAAAGATTGCTGAAAGGGGAACTGGTGAAGTAAACACGACCTTACAGCTCATTGAAAAAATCACCGAAATGTCCAAACGCATGTCTGAAATTACTCAGGTGATTTCTGCCGTTGCTTCCCAGACCAACCTTCTTGCAATGAATGCTGCAATTGAAGCGGCTCACGCCGGTGAGTCTGGTGCAGGTTTCTCTGTTGTTGCCGATGAAATCCGTAAACTTGCTGAATCAACAACTGTCAGCACAAGGGAAATTAAAGACCTTATCAAGACAATGGTTGATGTTGTAAACAGTTCTTCTCAATCAATGACTGCGACTTCTTCGGTATTTGCAGAAATCAATACTGGTGTAAAAGACCAGAATCAGATTGTTGAAACAATCAACAATGCAATGGAAGAGCAGACTATAGGTGCTTCTGAAACTTTAAAAGTGACTAATGAGATTGCTTCTCAGATAAATGAAATCAATTCCCTTGTTAAAGGACAGAGTGAATACAACAGACGGATTAAAGATGACATCAATAATGTTGTTGAACTTTCTCGCTCTGTAAATACTTCGATCGGAGAATCTGATAAGGTTGTACGCGAATTTGAAGTAACTATGAACGGCATTGCTAAGGCCGCCCAGGATAATCATAATTCTGTTGATGCGGTGACTGAAAAACTTGACGGATTCAAAATCGACTGAGACTGGCAGGTTTGACCTATCTCTCTTATTAAAAGAAAACTCTCAGATTTCTCTAAGGCAGCAGATTTACTTTGTCCTTAAGCTGAGCGTGCCCGGTATGCTCGCACAGCTTTCTGCAATTTTAATGCAGTATATTGATGCAGCTATGGCTGGAGCTCTGGGGGCTGATGCATCGGCTGCAATCGGTCTTGTCTCTTCAAGCACCTGGGTTTTAATGAGCCTGCAGCATGCCCTTGGTATTGGCTTTACCGTTCAGACGGCACACGCTGCAGGGGCAGGGGATAAAGACAGGGCAAAGAATCTTTTGTGCAATTCTTTAATCTGCTCCACCGTTTTCTGTCTTTTTATTCTTATGACCGGGGTCTGTCTTAGTTTTAAACTCCCTTTATGGCTTGGAGCCTCTCCTCAGATTTACAGTGATGCGTTCTGGTATTTTCTTATTTTCTGTCTATCAGGGCCTTTCTATGAAGCTGTATTTTTAATGAGCGGAATGCTTCAGTGTACGGGAAATATGAGGCTTCCTGCTGTTTTGAATGCACTGATGTGTATTTTAGACATTATTTTTAACTGGATTTTTATTTTTGGATTTAAGCTTGGCGTAAAAGGTGCGGCCATTGGTTCTGCTGTCAGTGCGGTAATAATTGCCGCAGTTATCTGCTCGTATACATTTTTTAAATCTGATTATTTAAAAATCTCCGGCTTTAAGAAGTTTTTTTTAGATACTGCTTCAATAAAAAAAGCTGTCAACCTTGGTTTTCCTGTTGCCCTCCAGAGTTCAGCCTTCAGTGCCGCCCTTGCCGTTGTTACAAAAATCATTGCACCTTTAGGTTCTGTGAGCCTTGCTGCCAACTCTTTTGCGACAACGGCCGAAAGTCTGTGTTATATGCCCGGCTACGGTATTCAGGAAGCAGCAACCACTTTAACAGGACAGAGCTGGGGGGCTAAGCGTAAGGATTTAGTCAGTTCTTTTGGAAGAATTACCGTTATATACGGAATGCTTGTTATGGGGATTACGGGAATCCTTATGTATTTTGTCTGTCCCTATATCTTTAAGTTCATTACGCCTGATGTTCAGGTCCAGCTTCTTTCTGTAAAGATTTTAAGGATAGAACTTTTTGCAGAACCTCTTTTCGGAGCAAGTATTGTCGCAATGGGTGTTCTTCGTGGTAAGGGAGATACTCTTGTTCCCGGGCTTTTAAATCTTTTCAGCTTATGGGTTGTAAGACTTTCGCTTAGTTTTATTCTGGTCAGGCCTTACGGTCTTACGGGAATCTGGATTGCCATGGCAGCTGAACTTTGCTTCAGGGGCGTTATAATGCTTTTACGCATGAGGTTTGGGTTATATAAGGATTGAAGTAAAAATTTCAGCGCCTTTTTGCGATTTCTTCCTGGCACAGTGAATCGCAGATTTCGTTGTATTCAATTCCGGCGTGCCCTTTGACCCACTTCCATTCCACATTCATTGATGAGTTGAGTTCGTCTAAACGCATCCACAGTTCCTGGTTTTTTACAGGCTTTTTATCTGCAGTTTTCCAGCCTTTTTTCTTCCATGAAAAAATCCACTGAGTAATGCCGTTTTTCACATACTGGGAATCGATGTTTACTTCCACAGAAATGCCGTTAAAACGCGCCGTATTCTTTATCGCTGTTAAAGCTGCAATTGCGGCCATGAGTTCCATCTTGTTGTTTGTGGTGAGTTTTTCGCCGCCGCTTAATTTGCGTGCTTCGCCTTCTGCTATGATTACGCAGGCCCATCCGCCCGGGCCGGGGTTGCCTGAGCAGCCTCCGTCAGTGTAAACAACTATTTTTTCCATGAGGATATTTTAGCAGAAAAAACGGATGTGATAAAACAAAAAAATACTTGCCGGCTGAACTATTTTTTATTATTTTTTAGAGTATAGGCTGCGGATAAAACTGCGGCGTTTTAGAAAAGTTTATTATTTAAGGAGATATATCAAAAATGGCAAAACAGCTTATTTTTAATGAAGAAGCACGCAAAAAGATGCTTTCTGGTGTTGAACAGATTGCAAGTGCTGTAAAAGTAACACTCGGTCCATGCGGCCGTCTCGTAATGTTGGATAAAAAATTCGGTGCACCGACTATCACTAAAGACGGTGTAAGTGTTGCAAAAGAAGTTGAACTTAAAGATCCTTTTGAAAATATGGGAGCACAGCTTGTAAAAGAAGTTGCTTCAAAAACAAATGATGTTGCAGGTGACGGTACAACAACAGCTACAGTTCTTGCACAGGC
>DGGY01000024.1 GCA_002392405.1 Treponema sp. UBA3862
TTTTCTTGCGAAAATTGCAGTTATTGTTTTGTCAGTTCAGGGGACCTTCACCCCCACATGCAGTAAGTGCATTATTCACAGTCGTCGAAACCGGTGCACCCCCAATACATTTTCAATAAAAATATAGTAAATATTTTTTTTATCGTCAATATAAAAAGGTCAGCCAGAAAAGTATAAGTCATCGCTAAAAAAAAAGCAGCGCAAGGATGCGCTGTTGTATAGAGGACAGAAATTACACAGTAATTTCTGTCGCATAAAAAAATCCATGGATGGATTTTTTTATGCCGTCTCCTTATTCTCTTTAATAAGAAGTGTTTCTGGAGCAGGAAGCTTGTTTGTAACTACAATCTCTTTAGTAACAGTAAGTTTCTTTTTTCCCTTAACACTTGGTGCTTCATACATTACATCCATAAGAAGCTTTTCACAAATTGAGCGTAAACCTCTGGCGCCTGTCTTCTGCTGGATTGCAATATCTGCTATAGCTTCAAGTGCATCATCAGTAAATTCAAGGTCAAGGTCATCATAATCAAAACTTGCTTTAAGCTGGTTTACGATTGAATTTTTCGGCTCTGTGAGAATTCTTTTTAAGTCTGCTTTTGTCAGCTCTTTGAGTGCTACAGTAATCGGCATACGTCCGATGATTTCAGGAATAAGACCGAATTTAACAAGATCGTCAGGAGTACACTGATTTAAAAGTTCCATACGTTCTTCTTCATCCATTGTTCCGATATTTCCTCCGAAACCAATAGATTTTCCTGCAACGCGCTGTTCGATGATTTTATCGATTCCTACGAAAGCACCGCCGAGAATAAAAAGAATGTTTGTTGTGTCAATTTCCAGCATTTCCTGATTCGGATGCTTTCTTCCGCCCTGAGGTGGAACTGAAGCTACTGTGCCTTCAATGATTTTTAAGAGTGCCTGCTGAACGCCTTCACCTGAAACATCTCTTGTAATTGAAGTGTTTTCACTTTTACGGCCGATTTTATCGATTTCATCAATAAAGATGATTCCTCTTTCTGCGGCCGGAATATTACCGTCAGCAGCGTTTATAAGCTTTAAAAGTACATTTTCTACGTCTTCACCTACATATCCTGCTTCTGTGAGGGTAGTGGCATCTGCAATAGCAAAAGGTACCTTAAGTTTCTGAGCAAGGGTGCGTGCAAGAAGTGTTTTTCCGCTTCCAGTTGGACCGATTAAAAGTACATTTGACTTTTCAATTTTAACATCGTTTGAATTATCACCTGCAGCAGTTCTTTTTTTAGCACTCATTCTTTTGTAGTGATTGTATACTGCAACTGAAAGGGCTTTTTTTGCGTAATCCTGTCCCACAACATACTGATCAAGATATTTCTTAAAGTCTTTAGGAGATGATACATCATCCATATTGATAGGCGAAAGATCACTCTGCTGTTCTTCAAGAATTGTCTGGCATACTGTAATACATTTATCACAGATGAAAATATTGTTTGCTGGTCCTGCAACCAGTGTACGTGAATCGCTTGCAGGCTTACCGCAGAAAGAGCAGTACTGATTGTCGCTTCTGAAGCCTCTCATTTATTTGTTCTCCTTATTTCTTGTTGTCTGCGCGTCTTGGCATTACTTTATCAATAATACCGTATTCTTTTGCCTGTTCTGCAGTCATAAAATAGTCGCGTTCAATATCGTTTGCAATCTGTTCCGGTGATTTTCCTGTTTTTTCAGCGAGGAAGTCGATTGAAAGTTTTTTGATTCTTAAAATCTCTTTTGCCTGAACTGTAATATCACTCTGCTGTCCGCCTACGGCTCCTGACGGCTGATGAATCATGATGCGGCTTGAAGGGAGTGAGAATCTTTTTCCGATTGTTCCTCCGGCAAGAAGAAGTGCTCCCATTGAGCATGCCTGTCCTACACAGATTGTCTGAATGTCACATTTTACATACTGCATTGTATCGTAAATTGCCAGTCCAGCAGTAACAGAGCCGCCCGGTGAATTAATGTAAATGCTTATATCTTTGTCAGGATTTTCTGATTCACAAAAAAGAAGCTGCGCAACAATAAGATTTGCAGAAACATCATCAATCTGTCCGTCAATAAAAATGATTCTGTCCTTTAAAAGACGTGAAAAAATATCATAGGCTCTTTCGCCGTTTCCGGTGCGCTCAATTACGCTTGGTATATATGAATTCATAACAGGGTCCATAATTTTACTCCTAAGATAAATATAGTAACAAATTCACATAAAATCAAAAAAAAACGGAATGTTAACAAAAAAATCTGCTACATTCCGTCCTTTAACTTTAATGATTTGAATTAGTTAGCGTTGAAAAGGTCGGCAAAAGCGATTTTGTCACCTTTTGAAACTTTAATCTGCTTGAAAATGTCATCATAAAGTTTCTGCTCCTTAACGTCGTCAATAAACCATTCTTTTGAGCGTGGATCAGCATAGTGTTTTTTAACATCTTCTACTGATACTCCGTTTGATTCTGCAAGTGCTTTGTAAGCATCTTCAACTTCTTCAGGAGTTACAGAAATGTTCTTTGCTTTCATAAGTGAATCAACGATGATTCTGCTCTTGAGCATTTTTTCTGCATCGCCGGTCCACTGTGTAAGCATGTCTTCTTTTTTCTGACCTGAAGCAGTAATCATTCTTTCGAGGTCTTCAGGACTTGTCTGGAACTGCTGAGCCATCTGTGCCCAGCGTCCGTTGAGTTCTGCCTGGAGCATTGATTCTGGAATTTCAAACTTATTCTTTTCAATAAGCTGTTCAAGAAGTGAATTAACTTTCATTTCTTTAATTCTTCTGTCTTTTGCAGTATTGAGGTTTTTAAGTATGTCAGCCTTGAGGTCTGCAAGTGTCTTGTATTTGTCACTTACATCCTGTGCAAGATCATCGTCAAGGGCAGGGAGTGTGCGTACTTTAATCTGCTTTACTGTAACGCTGTATTTTTTTGTAGTTCCTGCAAGTTCCTTGTCAGCTTCTGTTTTTGGATATTTTTTAGTGATTTCTTTTGTTTCACCGTTTTTCATACCGATGATTTCGTCATCGATTTTGTAAACATTTTCTTTTGTTCCGATTGTGAAAGTAAAACCAGCTCTTTTTGTAGAAGCGATTTCTTTTCCGTCGTCACCGATTTCTGCAATATCAATAGTTACGATATTGTCTTTTTCTGCTTTTTCACCGTCTTTTTTATCCATTACGGCAGCGTTGCGTTCCTGAATTCCCTTTAATTCTTCTGCAACTTCAGCATCGCCTACAGATACCTGAGGTTCTTTTACAGAAATTCCATTGAAATCTTTAACTTCTACTGAAGGGAATACATCATATGTAACAGTGAATGTGAAGTCTTTTGAAGAATCAAATGCAGGCATTTCATCCATTCTTGGCTGTGCATATGGAAGCGGACGGTTTTCAGTTTCTTTTTCATCCTGGAAGATTTCATTGAGTACATTGTCAATAAGATCGCCTGCTGCTTCGAGTTTGATCTGTTCACCGTATTTGCGTTCTAAAACATTTGCAGGAACGTGACCTTTGCGGAAACCAGGAATCTGAACCTGTTTTACATACTTTCCAAGTGTTGATTTGTAGCTTTCTTCAACGTCTTTTTTTGCTACTGTAACTGTTAATTTTGCTGCTGAGTGTTCAAGCTTTGTGATTTCTTTTGTGAATTTCACTTTTACGCCCCTTAAAAAATTATCAAAGTTGCCTCTAAAAATTTCAGTATTTTTGAGGTTTCCTAAAAAAAAAGCGATTCAGATGAGTTCCAAATCGCTTCAGTAGAGCGGAAAACGGGATTCGAACCCGCGACATCCACCTTGGCAAGGTGACGCGCTACCACTGCGCTATTTCCGCAAAAAATATTACATCTGTTTTTTACAGTAGAGCGGAAAACGGGATTCGAACCCGCGACATCCACCTTGGCAAGGTGACGCGCTACCACTGCGCTATTTCCGCAAATTAATGATTGCGAGAGAAGGGACTTGAACCCTTACGCCGAAGCACTAGATCCTAAGTCTAGCGTGTATGCCAATTTCACCACTCTCGCAGGTTTTACCGGCACATGACATAAGTCACAATCCGATCTTTCTGTTCAAACTTAAAGTTTGATGAGCGACCGGGGGCTCGAACCCCGGACCCACAGATTAAGAGTCTGTTGCTCTACCAACTGAGCTAGTCGCCCGAAAATTATCAGTTTTGCGTCTGACACGGCTCGAACGTGCAACCTACGGATTCGAAGTCCGTTGCTCTATCCAGTTGAGCTACAAACGCATTTGTAATTAACCAGTGAGCTATGCTGCATCCAGGCGTATCAGAAAGAAAGTGGGTGCCTGGTGGGTTTCGAACCCACGACAGCCAGATCCACAATCTGGAACTCTACCCCTGAGCTACAGGCACCGTGTAACTGATGTATGCTAATATATCAAAAATATTTATAGTGTGTCAATAATCAAATCTCTCAAATTTTGTCATTTTGGTAAAAATACCCCTGTCTTTTGTCTGTTAATTTCTTTAAAAATATTTTCACAATTTTTTCTTAAGTGACTGTTTTTAATTTCCGATATTAAAAGAGTAGAAATCTATCTTTAAGGAAGCCTTATGGAAGCACTGGAAATTAAAGCCGAACTTATTAATGTTCTTCATAAAGAATCGAATCTTCTTGATGAGATTTTAAAGCATCAGGATGCGGTTCATGAATGTGTAAGAAAAAGAAACTGGATTGAACTTGAAAATCTTCTTGCAGCTTTACAGATAATGAGTGAAGACTTTGTAGAACTTGATAATAAACGTTCAGAACTTAGTGAAAATGCTGATATTTCGCGGGATTTTGAAGTTACACCTGCTTTATCTTCTGTAAGATCAAAACTTTCTAAATCAAAACTTCAGAATAAAGTTCTTAATGAATATATTTCTACTACAAAAAGTTTTCTGCAGGGAATTTTTGATGAAGTTCTTCCTGAAAGAAGAAATATAACTTATTCACGTTATGGAAAAATCGTTAAAGGTGAATTACATAATGTTGTCGTAAATCAGGTAGTGTAAAAAAAAGGTAAGGAGTACGAAATGGCTAATTCATTTGCAGGAATAGAACTTGGAAAAAGAAGCATTATGGCTCATGCACAGCAGATTCAGACTGCAGGTCATAACATTTCAAATGCTGATACAGAAGGCTATACAAGACAGCGTGTTCAGGTAAAGACTTTTGAACCTCTTTACCGTCCGGATTTAACAAGAGCTGAAACTCCGGGACAGATCGGGCAGGGTACTACAATTGAGAGTATCACCCGTCTTCGTGATGAAATGCTTGACCAGCGGATTGTTGCACAGACTAACCAGGAATCTTACTGGGCAACCCGTGAACAGTATTACACCATGATTGAACAGATTTACAATGAACCTAATGATATTTCTGTCCGCACCAATATGGATAAATTCTGGAATTCATGGCAGGAACTTTCTGTTTATCCTGACAGTAAAGCAGCGCGCCAGGCTGTTGTAACAAGGGGAGAAACTCTCGCTGAATCAATCTCGCAGCGTTATAAGTCACTTGCCGGTGTTGGAACTTTAATAAATGGTGATATTGAATCAACTGTAAAACAGATTAATGATTTGACAAAGCAGATTGCTGATATCAACGGAGAAATCGTGCGTTCTAAGGCTATGGACGATAATCCTAATGATTTAATGGACAGGCGCGACCTTCTCGTTGAAAAACTTTCCGCCCTTGCAAATATTACGACAGATACAAGGGATGAAGATGAATTCCTTGTTCATGTAGAAGGACAGGTTTTAGTTCAGGGAAGTAAAGCCCGTCAGTTTGATCTTGTTCCTGATGCAGATAATAACGGTTACAGCAAAGTTATCTGGAAAGATACAGGAAATGAATCAGGCGTAAAATATGGAAAACTTGGAGCCCTTCTTGAATTAAGGGATGTTGATATCCGTAATGAAGTTCAGTCATTAAATACAATGGCAATGAACTTTACTGATCTTGTAAATGACGTTCACCGCTCAGGAATCGGTTCAAATAATGTTACAGGCCTCGATTTCTTTGTTCAGCATCCTTTTGTTACAGATGTAAATGGAAACTATGACAGAAACGGTGACGGCGTTACAGACAGTTCTTATGTATTCCGTTTAAGCGGTACACACCCATTAAATCCTCAGGAAAAGGTCGGCTTTGAAGGTGTAATGACTTTGTCAGGCCGTGAAGGGAATGTAGAAGTTCCTTATTATGCAAATGATACAATCGGTGCAGTAATTGACCGCATAAATGATTCTCAGGGAGAAGTAAAAGCATATCTTGACCGTGATAATCATCTGGTTTTAAAAGCAACTACGGCTCAGAATATGTCTAACCCTGATTTTGTAATCCGTCATGTTGAAGATTCAGGAATGTTCCTTGCAGGATATACAGGAATCTTGAACGGAAGCGGTGAAGAAAATGCCTATGATTTTGCACGTGCTGATGCCGTAGATGTTCTTTCAGGAAGCTATGCTGTGGCACCCGTGTTAAATCCTTCTGATTATATTGCAGTTAACAGTGCACTTAAAAATGACGTTAATTCAGTAGCCGCTGCTTTTCCAAATCCTCAGGGAAGGGCTGTTATTGGAGACGGAAGGGCTGCAGTTGAAATCGCAGCAATCAGAAATACTTCTGTGATGATTGGAACAAGCAGAACTTTTGACGATTATTTTGCTGAAAGTGTTACGAATGTAGGCCTTAAAGGAGAACAGGCAGAAAACATGCTTTTAAGTCAGAATGCAATTATGAATGATCTCCGTGATTTAAGGGATTCAATAAGCGGCGTAAATATTGATGAAGAACTTGCTGACATAATAAAATTCCAGCACGGTTACAATGCGGCTGCAAAATATGTAACAGTAATCGATGAGATGATTGATACAATCATTAACCGTCTGGGAGTTTAAGTTCATAAGGTAAAGATACGATAATTTAACTAAGAGGTATTTTATGAAAAGAATCTCAAGCCAGATGAATAATAATAATACTCAATATAACCTGCGTATTCAGGAACGACGCATGAATAAACTGAATAATCAGCTTGGAACACAGCAGAAAATTCAGTCTCTTCGTGATGATCCTGTGGCTGCCGGTCATCTTGTAAAATACCAGTCTTATTTGAACCGTGTTAATAATTTTGAGAAAAACGGACTTACATTAAGCGACCAGTTTCTTTACCGTGAAGGTTACATGGAAAATTCTCTTGAAATCATGCAGAGAGTAAGAGAACTTGCTGTAACAGGTGCTAATGGAATCTATACAAATGATGATATGAGAAATATGGCCGTAGAAGTAGATGAACTTTTGCAGGAACTTGTGCAGAACGCAAATGCAGTTGGTCCTGACGGTAATTCAATTTTTGCAGGAACAAACACCAACGCCGCTGCCTTTGAAATTGACCTTGGGCATGTTGAAGGTGCCGTTTCTCCATTAATTTCTTCTGTGCGCTATAACGGAACAATTGATCAGAATAAAGTTGAAGTTGATGAAAATAAATATGTTACAGTTGATAATGTAGGCTCAAAAACTTTCTGGGCTGAACCTCAGCGCCTTTTTGGAGGCAGGGATTTGTCTTCATGGCAGGCAAAAGATGCCGGGGTAATCAATGTGGACGGTCAGTATA
Organism: Treponema sp. UBA3862; assembly: GCA_002392405.1. GTDB lineage: Bacteria > Spirochaetota > Spirochaetia > Treponematales > Treponemataceae > Treponema_D. The sequence goes on from DGGY01000024.1 coordinate 7,624, forward strand.
TTCAGATGGAAGCAGGAGATACAGTATATTCGCTTGTTTCAAAAATCAACAGTTCAGGAGCTCCCGTTAAAGCTTCAATAGACCCGATTACAAGCGGACTTAACCTTACGGGAACAGATGCTCATCAGCTCTGGCTTGAAGATGTTTCAGGAAATGTTTTAAATGACCTTGGGATAATTAAGGATTCAAGTCAGCGCCCTCCTTATAACATGGCAGATAATGTCAGGGTATCAGGCGGCTCTTTGTTTGATACTGTAATTTCCCTCCGTGATTCTCTTTTAAAAGGTGACAGTGAAGCAATCGGTGGAAGAGTTATGGCATCATTGGATGCCGGAATCGGAAATCTTACTGCACGCGTTGCAAAATCCGGAAGTGAATACGAAAGACTTCAGAATGACATTACAAGAAACAGTGCTACAGCCCTTAATGTTACTTCTCAGATAAGCCGTGAAGGAGACCTTGATTTAACTCAGGCTATTACAGATCAGAAAATGCTCGAATATACACAGCAGGCAACCTTGAGTAATGCCGGAAAAATGTACAGTTCGTCACTTTTAAACTACATGCGTTAATTAAAAAATAAATATAGACATGGAGGATATTTTAAACATGGATGTAAAGACAAAAACAATGGGAACCGTCAGTGTTGATGAAAAACAGATCATCAATTTTCCAAACGGACTCTACGGCTTCGAAGAATTTCACCGTTACGCAATAATTGAGGCTGAATATCAGCCTTTCTACTGGCTTCAGTCCCTTGATGAGAGCGGGCTTGCCTTTATTATTGTAGACCCTTTCCTTATCATAAACGATTACGAACTGGATATAGACGATAAAACTCTCTCAGAAATTGGAATTGATTCTCCGGGGGATGTTATTTTATTTGCAATTATCACTGTTCCTGCAGACGGACAGCCGATTACAGCTAATCTTCAGGGACCGGTTGTAATTAACCGTAAAAATAATACTGCACTTCAGGTTATTCTTTCTGATTCAAAATGGACCACTAAGCATAATATCATCAAAGCTTTAAAATCAAAAGGAACAAAGTAATGCTGATATTATCAAGAAAAATCGACGAAAAAATTAAAATAGGTGAGGACATTACCATCACATTAATAGAAGTACACGGAGATCAGGTGAAAATCGGTGTTGAAGCTCCTAAAAATGTAAAGGTTTTCCGTCAGGAAGTGTTTGACGCTATTCAGACAGAGAATAAGGAAGCTGCGGCCAGTTCAGAAACTCTCGAAGCACTTTCCAGATTCCTGTCTAACTGATTATTTTTCTAATGCAAGTTCTGCTTCGCTTTTTCGCAGATATTCAGGCCCCTCATAATCCTTGAGGGGTTCTTTTTTTTCTGCAATCATTTTTTCTGCTATTTCAAAAAGTGATGTGCATGGATCTGCGCTTGAAGAAAAACAGATTACATTAAGTTCGGGATTTTCATTTTTTAAAAGAGTACAGAAATTATCAGCATCCGGCCCCGTGCAGAGAATCTGTTTTGATTTATCAAGGTTACTGCATACTTTTTTAATGTCAGTGTCCTGTGCTTCCATAACTGTTTTTCCGTTTTCGAAAATGGCTGCAAAGAACTGATTTTTTTTAGCATCAATAGTTGATATTACCTGGCCGTTGAACTGTCTGTATGGATGAGCATAACACTCAAGCGTTGAAACTCCCCAGATGTCAATATTAAATGCAAGTTCAATTGATTTAAGGGCAGCGAATGCGAGTCTTAATCCTGTAAATGTTCCCGGACCTTTGCAGAGAGTCATATAATCAAGTTCAGAAGGTTTTAAATGTAGTTTATTAAGGACATAATCAATGGCAGGAAGAAGTTCCTGGCTTTGTGTTGGTCCTATGTCCAAAGTTAAAGAAACTCTGTCATCACCATTTTTTGCACAGATAGTCATTGCTGATGATGCACTGTCAACTGCTAAAGCTTTCATTTTATTTACCTTTTATAATTCACCGTACGGCCAGTTTTCGATTGTAATTTTTCTTCTGCATCCGTCATTACTTTCTTCAGGTTCAAGGCGGATAATAATTGTATTTGAAGGAAGTTCATCCATGATTTTTTCAGACCATTCAATTATGCTTACACCCCGCCCGTAAATCATGTCATCGACTCCAAGATTTATAAAGTCATCTGTACCGCCCAGGCGGTAAACATCCATATGATAGAGGGGCATATTTCCTTCATATTCACTTATAAGACAGAAAGTAGGGCTTGTGATTGTTTCTGTTATACCTAAAGCGCGGGCAATGCCTTTTGTAATTGTTGTTTTACCGGCAGCAAGTGTTCCCTGCATTGCAAGTACATCGCCTTTCTGAAGTTTTCTGCCGATTTTTTCTCCAAGCTCAATTGTCTGTTCGGCTGAATCTGAAAATAAAATCATAACGGTAATGAGCCTTCGTTATCCAGAGATAAAACCTTGTCTTTAATGGACTGTGTAACCGGCATTACAGGATAATCAAAATTTGTTCCGCAAGGGTAACTTAAAGTGATAGACTTTCTTCCGAGAGGATCGATTTCAATGGTGAAGGCAATTTTTACATCTGCCTGTTGTGATAGAAATTCAATTTTTGCGAGGGCTGTATAATTTCTTCTGTAATAAATAACTGTATCTTCTACTGTTATTGAACTTATTTCTAAAACCTTCATCCTTTATAGAATAATCTAAACACTTTTTGCCGTCAATAACGGTTAGTTTTATTCAGATTTCCTCTCTCTATTATTTTTGATATCCGCACGCTACTGCATTGATTTTATTCTGCAGTTCGCTTCTTATTTTTACGAATTTTATGTGTAGAATATATTCTTCGTTTTTATTTTTTGTCGTTCTCAAAATCATACCGATAGCCTGATCGTTTTCTTTGCCGTCGAAAGGAGCATTGATATGAATGTACTGTTCCGGCTTGATCGGAAGTTTTGTTATAACACGGCAGCCGCCCGCAGAAGAGTCGGTTATTATTCCGTCATGCCTTTTATCACTGACAGTGTAAGAGGTTGAATTGCCGTTTGTCTGCGTTTTTACTGATGCGAAGGTACAGGCATGATTAAAATCAATACGAGGGGCACTTCGCTTTTTTCTGGACATTATTCTGTCTGAGTGAGCGCATACAAGAATGTCACGGTTTTCTTTGTTTTTCTGATAGCGGATTACACGGGCTTCAAGCTCGAATGGGGCTGAATCTTTATAGACGAAAACCAGATTTATTTTTGAAAGAATTTCAGGTTTTTCTTCAGGTTTTAATTCAAGAGGTAAAAGAAAGTGCAGTTCTTCCTGATTTGTGTCATAAAGTTTAAACTGATAGTGAATACCCTGTGACGGAGTATATGTAAATACAGTTTCAACTGGAATCAGTCTTGAGTTTTTAATTGATGTTACTGCTTCATAACTTGAATAAAGTTTCTGTCTGAGCGAGAAGAAAGAAGTTATAGCCTGCTGGTTACCCGTGATAAAAATATTCTGGTATTCTTCATTAAAGTAGCTTTCAAGCAACTGTGTGTCTTTTAGAACAAAGAAAAGGTTAGGTGAAATATGCTGTTTAAATATTTTAGTAAGTATATCCCTTTCTTCCTTTGTCAGGTGTGCATGCTTAGATGCTTCGTTTATGTCTTTTGCTGAGGTCGGTTTATCCTTATTCTTTTCAAGATAAGCCTGGGAATTTTTTAATGCTTCAAGTTTTTTTGAAATGAACCAGAGGACAGCAAGTGCAGCAAGAATTATTAATGCAATTATCAGAACTGCAAAAATGTTGAGGCCTAATCTTGCTGCAATCGGTGATCCTGAATTATTCATTTAAATCTCCAGTGCTTTTGATAAAGATTCAAGTCTTGGACTGATTTCATATTCGGCAAGGTCGCCTGTCATTACTGTATCTTTAGATGCAATTGACTGTTCAAAATCTTTAAGTACAGGTGAAAAATCTTCAAAAAACTCCATGAAGTTTTTTCCGTCAATGCTGATTTTACCAAAACTTTCAGGGAAAAGGGCAGAAAGACCTGCTGTATGGCAGACACTGTCAATGAGGTCTGCGAGTCTTGTAATAAGGGCGTTAGCTTCTTTATCTTTTCCTGTCTGGAACTTTACAGATATTTCCTTTAATTCTTCTGCAAGTTTTAAGGCTTCTTCTTTCTGTGCCTTAAAAGCGTCGTCTATTGCAGTTTTACTTACAACTCCCAGTTCGATTTTTGTGGAATCAGTAAGGTTTTCTTTACAGGTTTCGTCAAATTCTTCTGCACTGATGTTTTTTCCGTTTACACAGACAGTAACAGTTGCAGCCTGTGTTTTTTCGCATTCTTCCTGAAAGCTTTTTAAAACGTCACCGACTGTTTTTTCATTTTCGAGCTGTATGTCTAATTTCTGTCCGTTTACAAATAATTCCATTTTTTAATTTCCTGTATTTTATATTTTACTGCTGTTTTCCACTATTTGCAAAATTTGAAATAGTATTTGACTGCGAATTAAGGCTGTTTAAGGTGCCTTCCATCTGACCGTATTTTGCCCTGAGCTGGGCCTCTTTAGTGTCAAGCTGTTTTTCAAGACTTGCTATTTTGGATTCAGAGGCCTTGATTCTTCCGTTTATTGTTGTGTTTTTATTGGCAATTATTCCGCCGTTCTGGACCCAGGATGTAAGCTGTTTGTCGAGCTGGAAACCTATTCCCTGGTCAATAATTAAATCCCCGTCGGAATCAAAGCCGAAAATGTTTTTAATCTGGTCAAGGTTTTCTTCAAGGGCCTGATCGAGCTGTTTTTCGTTTATCTCAAGATAACCGCGCATCTGGCTTGGTGAATATCCGCCCTGTGCACCTGTTGCCCTGGTAGAAATGCCAATCTGATTGAGCATTGTTACAGTTGCGTTCTCTGACCAGCGGTAATTTGCACTTATTATTGACTGCATTGAAGACTTGCCTGTCCTTAAAGAACTGTCTCCCTGAAACATGCCCAGCCTTTTTTTTGCATCTTCCTGTTCATCACGTGTCAAATAGTCAAGTTCAGAGATGATTTCAGGCTTGTTTTCGCTTAAGATATTCATTTCTGCAATTACCTGGTTGTAAGTTCCTACAAAGGCAATCAGGGCGTCTTTTGCGCTTTCTTTATCAGGTTTTATATCAATTGTTTCTGTTTTTTCTGTCGGATTAAAAATATTTAATGTTACATGCGGAACAACGTCGTCAATTTTATTTGTCGGACGGGTAATCGTAATGCCTTCGTATTTTATAACAGCATCCTTTGCTTCGGTTACGGGATGAACTGCCTGATAACCCAGGTTCTTTTTGACATCATAAATTTGAAAAGTAGATAAGGCTACGGCTTCGCCTGTGTTTCTGTTGCGTACTACAATGCTCTGAATGTCAGGATAATCTTTTATATCAAGCTGGACAGTCTTTTCTCCTGTTTCGCTGTCCATTGCTAATTGTGCTGTTTCAATCTGAATTTCTTTTCCGTCTTTAGTTCTTGCATAAAAGTCTGCTTCTCCTGCGATTGGAGTAAGGGGAACCGGCGGGGGAGGCGGGAGTTCGACTTTTGTTTTATCGTTCCAGACAGTTACATCTTCATATGTGACTTTTCCTGCTTCACCTAATTCAGGACGGGTTGTGCGCTTGATGTTTAATTCTTCTGTAATGTCTTCTACTTCGAATGTAGAAAATGTGAATTCAATGCGGTTGTTTTTGTTTTCAAGGAAACTTTCGTCAATTTCAAGCTGAAGGCCTGAGCGCGGAGGAAGAATAAAGCGTTTTTCTTCTTCGTCCCATTCTACTTCTTTGTCAGTAAATTCAGGCATTCCGTTCTGTTCTACGGCCGGAACAGGAAATTCAAGCTCGGGAGATGAAAAATCCTGTTTTGTCATTCCGAATTCCTGAAAATCAGCCTTGGTTTTTGCAATCATTTCGTGCTTTAAGGCAAAGGTGAGTGCGTCATCTTTGAAAATCAGGTTGTTTTCACTGCCGGTTTTTAAGGATTCAATTAAAAGAGACTGTTTGTCATTTGAAACGCCTACTATACTTGCTTTTATAGTATTTGCACCGCGTTTATTGAGTGAGTTTATGAAATCTGTAATTTTGCCGCCTTTCCAGTTGAAAGAAACTGTTTTTTCTCCTACCTGAAAGGTGTATTTACCCTGGGGGATCTTAAAATCTTTATCTAAATCCCCTGAAAGAAATCTGTCGGCTGTTGCGGGCTGGATGACATCGATTTTTATTGAACCATACGATGCTTCGCGTCCAGGGGTTGCAGTTACTGCGTTTTCGTTGGTTGATGAGGCTAGTTTGTTGTTAAAAGGATTATCAAAAGAATAGAGTGACTTTGTGTTTGTCCGCAGTGAAGACATTTTCTGATTCACTGTGTTCCATGCACTCTGCTGTTCTTTGTACCTGTCGAGCGACTCCTGTTCTCTTGTAAGCGGGAGCCGCTCTTTTTTCATCAGCGCTTCGATATAATCGTTAGTTTTATATTTATCGCTGACTCCAGGTATTGAAATATCGGCCATAATATTTTCCCTTTAAGTGTTTCAAAAATTATGCTTGAACAATCAGAAAAATAAAATGAATTAAATCATTTCATCGAATAAAACACCGATTGCTTTTCTGATTCTTACCTTTAATTTCTGAATGTCTTCGGAAGGGATCTGCTTTACAACCTTGTCTGTTGTTGAATCTACAACGGTTACTACTACCTGATTCAATTCTTTATTTACAGAGAACTGAACTTTGCGACCCGAAACAACATCCGAAAGTTTCTGAAGCTGGCGGACATCTTCCTGCAATTGGGCATTATTTTCGGAAATATTCTGAACCACTTTAGCAGCATCTGCCATAGGCACATTTAACTCCTGTGTTGGGGAGCTTTTTGCTGTAGAAGTTGCTGCGGAGTTTAAATTTAAGCGGCCATCCATTGCCGACTGCCCGAGTGAACTGATAGTCATAGGGCTTTCCTCCTGAAAATAAAAGGAGAAGGGGGGCGCACCCCTTCCTCTTTACGCCTTTTTATATAAAAGACAACATCCAGAAGTCTCTTGACTATAAAAAAAGCGGTTTTGTTATCTGAGCAATGCGAGTACGTTCTGTGACTGGCTGTTAGCCTGTGCAAGCATTGCAGTACCAGACTGTGTAAGAATCTGGTTCTTTGTGTATTCAACCATTTCAGAAGCCATATCTGTATCACGGATACGTGATTCAGCAGCCTGAAGGTTTTCAGCAGCTACGCCTACGCCATTTGATGCCATTTCAAAGCGGTTCTGGTAAGCACCGAGATCTGCGCGCTGTTTAGAAACTACTAAGAGTGCGTTATCTACAGATGCAATAGCCATGTTAGCCTTGTCCGGAGATTCGATTCCGATCTGATCATCATTGCCCTGAGCTCCTTTGAGACCAAGAGCCTGTGCTGTCATAGTGCCGATATATACACGAGCGTTCTGATCAACGTTAGCACCGATCTGGAACTGCATTACGCGTCCAGAAACAGATTCAGCAGCGAAAGCACCTGTAAGAGTATTCATACCGTTGAACTGAGCCTGTGAAGCGATACGATCTACTTCTGATACAAGCTGTGAAACTTCAACCTGAATCTGCATACGGTCTTCGTCTGAATAAATACCGTTAGCTGACTGAACTGCAAGTTCACGGATTCTCTGAAGAATGTCTGTAGTTTCCTGCAGGTATCCTTCTGTAGACTGAATGAAAGAAACACCATTCTGAATGTTTCTGTTAGCCTGATTTAATCCGCGGATCTGGCTGCGCATCTTTTCAGATACTGCAAGACCTGATGCATCGTCGCCAGCACGGTTAATGCGCTGACCTGAACTGAGTTTTTCGATGTTTGACTGCAGCTGGTCGTTAGAAACGCCCAGAGTGCGGTTTGAGTACATCGAACTCATGTTGTGATTAATAACCATATTTATGCCCTCCATGAAATAAAAACGTTACAGCATCGTGCCGTACGTCCTGCCAAAAGTGCGGGCTGCAGGCGGTTTTTGCGCCCCCATCTGCAGATTTAGATCCCATCAGCAGGAACCGTTATTCGTACTCCTTGTACGTACTAATAACCGTCCATACTGTCACAAGTGACCATGGAAAGCTGTTTTCAAAGAACAATTGCATCCTAAATAAATGCAGTCTATGGTTACGGAATCAGCATAATCTTTGCAATCACATGATTCCTGTAATCATCATATATATTTAATTATAGCAGTTTTTCGTGCTAAATCAAATTTCTTAAGTCTAATTTTCGAGTGTTTTAGGGGAAATGTAAAGAGGGTAGAACTGAAAAACACCGCAAATTTTGCCGGAATATAAAGATATATCCCGGCAAAATTACTATACAGTACTATCTGAGCAGAGACAATACAGTCTGAGACTGAGTATTTGCCTGAGCCAGCATTGCAGTACCAGCCTGCTGGAGTACCTGGTTCTTAGTGAATTCAACCATCTGTGCAGCCATATCTGTATCACGGATGCGTGATTCAGAAGCCTGCATGTTTTCAGCTGAAACATCAAGACCGCGAACTGCATATTCCATGCGGTTCTGGTAACCACCAAGGTCTGCACGCTGTTTATTGATCTTTTTCAGAGCTTCGTCGATAGTTCCGATTGCGCGGTTGGCCAAATCAGGAGCTGCCAGACTCATTGGAGTTTCAGTACCGATTTCGCGGATACCGAGAGCTGCAGAAGTCATTGTTCCGATGTAAACTGCCATGCGCTGATCCATGTTTGCTCCGATGTGGAACCACATAGAACCAGTAACAGTGTTTTCACCAGTCTGCTGTGCAAAGCGTCCTGTAAGCATGTTCATACCGTTGAACTGTGCTGCAGAAGCGATGCGGTCAACTTCAGCTACGAGCTGAGAAACTTCTACCTGAATCTGCATACGATCTTCATCGCTATAGATACCGTTTGATGCCTGAACTGCGAGTTCGCGGATACGCTGCATAATATCAGTTGTTTCCTGCAGATAACCTTCTGCAACCTGGATAAAGCTGATACCATTCTGTGCGTTTGTTGAAGCCTGGTTCAAACCGCGGATCTGGCTGCGCATCTTTTCAGATACTGCGAGTCCTGAAGCATCATCACCAGCGCGGTTGATTTTTTCGCCTGATGAAAGTTTTTCCATGTCTTTCTGAAGACCGAGACCTGTTACGCCTAACTGACGGTTAGCGTAAAGAGCTGACATGTTGTGGTTAATGACCATAGTATTTTCCTCCGTGGAAATGTCAGTCCAAAATCCTTTCTGGACTGTTGTAAAAGGAAACTTCTGCATTACAAGGCTACATCCATTTCCTTTTACATTGACTTGCTTGTCCGGCAGCTTCTACGAAGTTATCCGTCCATAGCTTATCAGTGTTAGTATCGGCATTAACCTGAAAAACCTTTATAAAAAATTTTAAAAAAGTTGTTTTTTTTTAAAGATTTTTGAGAATGTTTTTTATCTGTAAAGCAGCCTTTCCGCGGTGGGAAATTCTGTTCTTTTCATCTGCTGTTAAATCTGCGATTGTTTTTCCGTATTCAGGAAGATAGACAATCGGATCATACCCGAAACCGCCTGTTCCTGACTGCTTATTTATGTCATCGAGCAGAACGCCTTCGAAGGTTTCCTGAACAACATAAAACCTTTCTTCATTAAGCATTAAAACCATGGCACATACATAAAAACAGCTTCTGTCAGTGCTTTTTGTATCATTGAGCTGCTTAATTAAGTTTATGTTCTGTTCTTCCTGGCTCATTTTATGACCGTCGGGATAACCTTTCATAAACTCAGGACCTGCATATCTTGAAGAATAGATTCCCGGTGCGTTGTTTAATGCCTTTACGCAGATTCCTGAATCATCTGCGATTACCGGTTCTTTTATCAGTCTGTAAAGTTCTCTTGCCTTAATAAGAGAGTTTTCATAGAAAGTAGTGCCTGTTTCTTCAGGATCAAATGTAATACCTTTGTCTGAAGGAATTAAAATCTCCATATCACTTAGGATTTCCTGCATTTCTTTCTGTTTGTGTCTGTTGCCTGTTGCTAAAAATAATCTCATGTTCACAAATATACCCCAAATTTTAATCTCATACAATTAAAGTTATTTATCCTTTTCACCGCTGCCGGGTAACGGGCCTTCCGGAAAATCAATGAATGGGTATAGTGTCTTTCTTTTTTTCTTATGATTCAGATAAAAAGAAACCTGCCTGTGTTTTATTCCGGTCACTTTTGAGATTTCGATTGTGGTAGGTGAAGCAGAATGTCTGTGAAGAAGTTCTTCGTTAATTTTTTTCCAGTTTGCTGTATGTGACATGAATTTCTCAAAGATAAAATCATAGGAAACTGAGGAGTTTTCAAGACGGGAAAGTTCATAAAGAAATTTCTTGTGGTAGAAGAAAGCCTTGTTTCTTTTTTCGATTATTTTTTTACGGTTGAGGGATTTTTTTCCGGTCAGTTTTTTAAGCTTTTCTATTTGTGTTTTAAAAAGATTTCTGTCGATTCCTAAAAAATCACAGATATTGTTCATTGTGTCTTCTTCAAGTTCGTTGACGGCACGGCAGGCACAGATGTGGACAAAAGTTTTTATGATTTCCTGCTGCTTTTTTGTGAAAGTGGACAGTGTTTCTTTTAATAGTTCGATTTTTTCCTTTTTTGTGACTGGAATAAACGTCTCTGAAATTGAATCATATTCAGTTGCAATCTGGTCACAGATACAGTTGTCTCCAGCCGCACGGTTTAAAATACGGGGGATCCAGGAATTGAGGTTCCTTTTTATGCAGGTTCTTACATAAAAGAAAAAATCGATTTCTCCCTGTCTGAAGTTTTTAATTAATCCTTCAAAACTTGAGGACATCCACATCAGAAAATCGCTTTTCTGATCTTCCGTAAGTCCTTTAAGACCGTACAGAACTGGTCTCTGGTAGATGTCAGACCATAATTCATTCTTAGCGTCGGCAAGGTCAATTTTGCCTTCCTTGACGAGTAACGGCAGTTCACTGATTTTGATAGTGCTCATCTTTCCTCCTTAAGAAACTCCGCGTTAGCGGTCGCGCCTCCTTATGAAACTCCGCGTTAGCGGTCGTGCAGGGAGGAGTCTGCAAGAACCGTGCCAGATTATAAAAACTGCAGTTTAAAGCTTAAATCCTGCGTTTTGCAGCGGAATCAGACATTGTTAAAGCAAAAAATGAAAATATAAAATGAAAAATACATAAGGTGCAAAAGATTTTTATTATTTTTTAAGAAAACCTGTAAAAATACAGCGGGATTAAGGAGAAATTAGTATTATCTGATTAAAAACTAACATTAAATAAAAATAAAAAATAAAAACTGACAGAAAAATAACAGTTTCTGTCAGCTTTACAAACTTAAGAAATAAAAAAAAATAATTTTTTTTACAAAACTTTGCTGAATTCTTTTTTGATTTCTGTGATGAGGTTTTCTACTTTTCCCTGGCAGCTGAAACCTGCGGCGTTTTTGTGTCCGCCCCCGTCAAATTTTGCTGCAATTGCACTTACATCGCAGTCTTTTCTTGAGCGAAGTCCTCCGGTACATGAAAACTCTGTATCCTGTCTTAAAAAAGCGACGGCTTCTACACCTTCTGCTGAAAGAAGAAGTGAATACAGTGAGTCACTGTCCCTGCCTTCCTGACCGTATTTTTTCGTATCTTCAAGGGTTTCGTATGTAATGACAAGTTTATTGTTGCAGTATCTTTCTGCTTTTGAAAGGAGAATGCCTAAAAGCTTTCTTGTTGAATAAGGTCTGCCTCCTGTGATTTTGTCATACATTGTTCTTGGATTTACACCTGCCTTTACAAGACGCGCTGTCTGAGTGAAAACGTTCTCTGAATCTGTTCCAAGAAAGCGGAACCAGCCTGTATCTGTGCTCTGACCAAAGAATATGTAAGAAGCAGCTTCTTCATCAAGTTCACCAATAACTTTTTCATATATCTGCTGGACAATACAACATGCAGCAGGGGCAGAAGAATCAATGATAGAAGTGTCTGTTTCTAAAGCAGTAAGATGATGGTCAATTATGAACGTATCAAGACCTTTTAATTCTGCTTCAAGTTCACCGAGCCTTTTTAATTCTGAACAGTCTACAATGATAAGTCCTGTCTTTTTTCTTTCAGGCTTACTTAAAAACTGCGGTTCTTTTGAAAAATACTTTTCAAATTCACTGATTTCATTTCGTTTGAAAGGACCTTCATTTAGGAGCTGAAATTCAAGGTTTAGTTTTTTTAATATGCAGCTTACTGCAAGGCTGCTTGAAACACAGTCTCCGTCAGGTTCTTTGTGGCCTGCAATAAAGAAAAAATCATGAGTGTTTAAAAAGTTTTTGAAAGATTCAATTTGTCTGTCTGAAACGGTTTTCATTTTTAGTCCTGAAGCGGTAAGGATATAAAAAAGAGCCGTCAGATTACGGCCCTTTTTTTTAGTAAATGCAGCGCATGGATGCGCTGTTCAGTAAAGCATAACTTTAGTAAACAATATCAAAAGTATCTTTGCTTGCGTCTACCTGAACATTGCTGTCTGCAACTCCCCATACAGGATCAGCACGGCTTACAGGCATTGTAAGAACAACCTGATCAAATTCTCCGCCGCGGTAGAATACTGTCATATAAGGTGACATTCCGGTAGAAAGGCTGCGGAAAGCGAGCTTTCGTGGCTTTTCTTTGTACCATCTTTTTGGAATGGCAATATTTCCAACTTCTCTGTGTCCTTTTGCATACATAACAATGTAAGCGTCTTTCTGATCAAGAACCTTGTAAACAGTTACATTTCTGTAAGACATGTTAGATTCCTGGAAAGGATATTTGTAAACAGGTTCTGCCTTATTCTGATTTTCATCAGCTGTAACTGTAAATACAGCTCCTGTCAGAAGAAGAGCAGTCATTAAAGCAGCAAAAAGTGATTTTTTCATTTTATTATCTCCTGATGACTTTAAATAAGTGCCAGCATAATTGCCTTGATTGTATGCTTACGGTTTTCTGCTTCGTCCCAGACTTTGCTCTGTGGACTTTCGAAAACTTCTTCGGTCACTTCCTGTCCTGTAACGGCCGGCAGACAGTGCATGAAGATTGTTTCTCTTTTGCCTGTTGCAGCCATAAGGGCTGAATTTACCTGATAAGGTGTAAGCAGACGGGTTCTTTCTTCCTTGAGTGCTTCTTCACCCATGGAAACCCATACATCAGTATAAAGGCAATCTGCTCCTTTTACAACAGAAATATCGTCAGAAATTTCAATTTTAGCACCGCTTTCTTTTGCAAACGGTTCACAGATTTCCTGTATGTCTTTAGGCGGGAAAAGTTCCTTTGGTGCATATATTGCAAAGTCGATTCCGAGTTTTGCAGAGATAATCATAAGGGAACGCGCAACATTGTTACGGCCGTCTCCGCAGAATACCCATTTAAGGCCTTTGAGTTTTCCAAAATTTTCTTTAAGGGTCATTATATCTGCAAGTGCCTGTGTAGGGTGAAAATCATCTGTAAGGCCGTTGATTACAGGAATTCCTGAATATTCTGCAAGCTGCTTTACGTGTTCCTGTTTAAATCCGCGGAACTCAATTGCACTGAACATTCTTCCAAGAACGCGGGCTGTATCTTTTACAGTTTCCTTTCCGCCAAGCTGAATGTCCTGAGTGGACATGAATACAGGATGTCCGCCTTCTTCTCCAAATGCTGTTTCAAAAGAAGAACGTGTTCTTGTTGAGCGTTTTTCAAAAATAAGGGCGATTGTTTTGCCTAAAAAACGCTGGTGTACTTCACCTTTATGAGCCTGTTTTTTAACGAGGAAAGCGTAATCTAAGAACTTTAAGATTTCATCCGGAGTATAATCAATCCAGGTTAAGAGGGAGCGGCCCTTGAATGGTGTTTTGAATTTTTCTGCCTTCATATTTACCACATCTCCTTGAAAAATGACAAAAGCCAGCCGTTAACGACTGGCTTTTGAGTGCTTATAGGGGCAATAGGACTTGAACCTATGACATACGGAATATGAGTCCGGTGTTCTACCAGCTGGACTATGCCCCCATGAGATTTTTCTAATTTATCAGAATCTGAATTTTCAGTCAAGTATTAAAGTGCACGTTTTGAAAAAAAATCGGAGAAAGTTTTGCCGGATTATCTCAAAACAGCGCCTTTTATAAAAGTTTTTGCGTATTCAACGAGTTCTAAAGCTTCGGTATCGGAATAAGGCTTTAAGGAATTAAAAAGAGGGTCAAGACAGTTGTCGTTTCTAAAGTGTGCAAACTGCCAGGATGCATCCTCGGGTAAAATCGATGCTATTGCTTTTATGTCTTCCTTTTTTACCAGGAGGGGTACAAGAACTGTACGGAATTCCCTTGCATCTTTCGGGTATCCGCTTATTATTTTGACCGATTCTTTTAATACTTTTGAGTAATCCGTTTTATCCTGAAGGTTTGAAGCATTCAACAGGTTATGATAGTTTGCAGGATTTGTTTTAATATCCATTGCAATAAAATCTGGTTTTGTCTGGGGATTGTTTATAAGTTCTTTAAGAAGTTCCGGAAGAGTCCCGTTTGTATCAAGTTTAACTTTATAGCCCAGTTCTTTTGCCTTTCGGATTATTGTTTTTGCGTCAGGATTCAGAAGGGCTTCTCCGCCTGAAACAACAACTCCTTCAAGTACATTTTTGCGTTTTTCCAGGTGTGCTGTGATTTCATCAAGGGTTACAAGTTCACTTTCATCTGCGCTGTCATTAACAAGCGGTCCGTTATAGCAGTAGGGGCAGCGCAGATTACAGTGCTTTAAAAAAATTGTGGCGCATATCATGCCCGGATAATCTACGAGAGATGTTTTGACAAGTGCGCCTGTTTTTAAATTCATATTTTGTATTTATTTTTAATTTTTGTTATGCAACAACAGCCAGTGGTGCAAGTACAGCTTTGATTTCTTCCACACTGTGACCGCGTCCGATTTCAGAACCGTCTGATGCATAGAAAATTACTGTAGGTGCAGAGAAAACGCCTTTTAAGGCAGCTTCCCTTAAGCCTGCGTCTGTATCTACATCGATTATTGAACCTTCCATAGATACTTCTGCCATATAGGCTTTTACAGGAGGGCAGTTAGGACAGGTTTTTCTCATAAAGAACTGATAACTTGTTGCAGAAGCTGATGATAAAGCATCACCTGTTTTTACTTCTGTTTTTTCGTGATTTACAGTAACAGTTGTGTTCATCGGGCGGGATTCGTCATAACTGTCATTTACTGTAAAGAGACGGCGGTTATTGAATTCATCGCGCTTTCCTTTGTTCCAGTTGCGTACTGCACGGTAGTAGCCTACGATACGTGCGTAAACTTCTGTTTCAGTTCCGTGAACATCATTGAGTTCTGCTTTTACTGCTTCAATTTCTGCGTCAATCTGCTCAAGTGTTCTTTTTACTTTTTCTGCCATTTTGTTTCTCCCACTTTATATATTTATTAATTATTGGTTTAGTTTTATCTGGAAAGTGATTTGCGTTCTGCTTCCAGTTCTGCAAGTTTTTCCATAAGTTTTTTCTCTTTTTCTGCCTTACACTTTGGACATTCGAAATGTTCGCCTGCAATGTATCCGTGTACAGGACAGATTGAATAAGTCGGGCTGATTGTAAAATAAGGAATCCTGTAATTTGTGAATACCTTTTTTACAAGGTCGCGGCATGCCCTCCAGTCTTTTATCTGTTCCCCGAGGAACATGTGGAATACAGTACCGCCTGTATATTTTGTCTGAAGGCTTTCCTGGTGGTCGAGCGCTTCAAAAATATCTGAAGTATAATCAACTGGAAGCTGTGAACTGTTTGTGTAATAAGGTTCATCTTTTCCGCTTGTGATTATGCCCGGATAATTTGTTTTGTCGTGGCGTGCAAGACGGTATGAAGTACTTTCTGCAGGGGTTGCTTCGAGGTTGAACAGTTCGCCTGTTTTTTCCTGATAGTCCTGCATCTTTGCCCTCATGTGGTCGAGTATTTCGCCGGCAAATTTGTAGCCTTTTGGATCTGTAATATCAACACCAAGGAAGTTTAAGCAGCATTCATTCATACCGCAGAGACCGATTGTGTTGAAGTGGTTGTCGAGTGTTTTAAGGTATCTTTTTGTATAAGGGAAAAGACCGTTATCAAGGAGTTTCTGGATAACCTTGCGCTTGATGCAGAGACTGTCTTTTGCAAGATCCATGAGGTAGTCAAGGCGTGCGTAGAATTCTTCTTCTGTTTTTGCAAGATATGCAATCTGAGGAAGGTTGATTGTTACAACACCTAAAGAACCTGTAAATTCATCAGAACCGAAAAGTCCGCCGCCGCGTTTACGGAGTTCACGCTTGTCGAGGCGGAGACGGCAGCACATTGACCTTACATCGCCCGGATCCAGGTCAGAGTTGATGAAGTTCTGAAAATAAGGAGTTCCGTATGCGCTTGTAATTTCGAAGAGCAGTTTTGCGTTATCACTGTCCCAGCTGAAATCTTTTGTAATGTTGTATGTCGGAATAGGGTAGGCAAAACCTCTTCCTACAGCGTCTCCTTCAAGTAACAGTTCAAGGAAAGCCCTGTTAATCATGTCCATTTCTTTCTGACAGTCGCCGTATTTGAAGTCCTGTTCTTTTCCGCCGACAATTGCAGGCTTGTTCTTTAAGTCTTCTGGACAAATCCAGTCGAGAGTAATATTTGTAAACGGTGCCTGAGAGCCCCAGCGGCTTGGTGTATTAACGCCGTAAATATAGCTCTGTATGCACTGTTTTACTCCGTGGTAATCAAGATTGTCTGCCCTTACAAACGGAGCGAGGTAAGTATCGAAAGAAGAAAGAGCCTGAGCGCCTGCCCATTCGTTCTGCATTATTCCGAGAAAGTTTACAATCTGATTTACAAGAGTTGAAAGGTGTGAGGCAGGTTTTGAGGTGATTTTATCTGTAACTCCGCCGAGACCTTCTGCAATGAGCTGTCTTAAAGACCAGCCGGCACAGTATCCTGAAAACATTGACAGGTCGTGCAGGTGGAAGGCACAGTTTTTATGTGCTTCTGCGATTTCTGGTGTGTAGATGTTTTTAAGCCAGTAATTTGCAGTTACAGTTCCTGAGTTATGAAGGATAAGACCGCCGAGCGAGAAGTTTACGTTTGCATTTTCCTTCACGCGCCAGTCTGACTGTGCAAGATAGCCGTCCATAGTAGCATTAATGTCGAGCATTAAAGATTTTGAATCACGGATGGCTTCGTGTTTTGCACGGTAAAGAATATATGCTTTTGCTACTTCAACTTCTTTTGATTCAATGAGGACATTTTCAACAATGTCCTGAATTTCTTCGATAGCAGGAATGGAATGAGCACGTCTTCCTGCAAGAAGGATTCTTAATTTTTCTTCAACTCTGTCTGTGAGTTCTTTTGATTTTTCTTCGTCAGGGATTCTTGTTACAGCCTGGATTGCCTTGCTGATAGCGCCTTCGATTTTTGAGCGGTCGTACTTTTCGATTGAACCGTTACGTTTTACAACCTGTCTGAAGAAACCTTTTGTCTCTTCGGCGTTATTTGAGCCGAGAAAATTTCTCCACTGAGGAAAAATCGACTGGTCTTCAGTATTGTCTGATTTTTTAGATTCGCTCAATTCTGTCCTCCCACCGGATCTTTGCGTACATTTTTTTTATTTTTTTTGCCAAGACTGTTTACTTCGTTTATAAACTCATCCAGGTTTTCAAAGTGTTTGTATACGGATGCAAAACGAATGTAGGCAACCTTGTCTGTTTCGTAGAGACGTTCAAGTACAAGTTCGCCGAGTTCTGCGGTTGAAATTTCTCTGTTCGCTTTTCCTGTGATTAAAGCCTTGTCTTCAATATCATTTACGATATTTTCAATCATGCTGGTAGCAACAGGACGTTTTTCCAGGGCACGTGCAATTCCTTTTTCAAGTTTTGCCCTGTCAAAAGGCTGGCGGCGTTCATCACGCTTCACTACCATAAATGGCTTTTCAACAATCTGTTCATAACTGGTAAATCTGTAACCGCAGCTGGCACATTCACGGCGTCTTCTGATTGATTCACCGTTTGCCATGGTACGTGACTCTATAACCTTGTCGTCAAGGCTTCCGCAGTATGGACAGCGCATAGAAACTTATTATCCCCTCTAAAAATAGTGTTATTTGCTAACTTTTTAATCATAAAACACTAAATCTAGGTTTGCAAGTGAATTTATTCAAAAAATTTTGAAAAATTCCGACATAAAATTTCTTAAATTAAATTGAAGTCCATTTTCTCAATTTTTTGTCTTCTGAAACGTTTTTACGGAAAGTATAAAAGTCGCTGAGGATATATAAAACAATGAGAATTATAAATAGTCCTGCAAGCCAGCCGCCACAGACTGATGCAACCGTAACAGTCCTCTGGTAAACAGGAATGGCGCAGGCGAGGCTTGCTTCTTCAAAAAGAGGAAGTGAATCAATTATTTTTCCTGCAGGATTGAGGACTACAGTGTAGCCTGAGTTTGTGCAGCGGGCCATTGTAGTACGGAATTCAATCGAGCGGTAACAGGCAACGGCATAATGCTGGTATTCTGCTGAGGCTGTTTTTGACCAGGAATCATTTGTAATGTTCATAAATATTTCACAGCCTGCTTTGTAAAGGCCTTTAAATACATGGTTGTAGGCGTCATCAAAACAAATCGGGGCTGAAACCAGAACTACAGGTTTTTCAGGTTTTTTATTAGTATCGAGAGTAATTATCTGGGTTCCGTTCAGGTCTTTCTCTGTTCCTGAAATCGGGATTTCAAAAACTGTATATTTGTTTCCTGCTGCCCAGCCGTAAGAAAATCCTGCAATTTTTTTAATGAATTTTCTGACCGGTTCATAATCAACAAACGGAATTGCTTCTGCAAACGGGACAAGATGAAGCTTGACGTAGGCACCTTTAAAAATACCGTTTGTATCAAATAAGAGGGCGGCGTTTCCGTATTTATGTTTGTCTTCGTTTATGGCAAGAGAGCCACCGATTATGAACGGAACTTTTTTCTGCTTGATGTACTTTACAAGAGGTTTTGAATCAGGCTTTCTTTCATAATAGATTTTTGCCGCAGGAAAATATTTGTTTAAGACACCTTCACTCCAGACTATAAGATCAGGTTTTAATTCCTGTTCATGGAATTCTTTTATTCCCTCGTTTGTAAGCCGCTGTGAAGTTTCGATTGCCGTCATTTCATTTGCACGGTAGGTATCAAGGTTCTGCTGTACTAAAACTGTATTGAGCCTTTTTACCACAGTTCGAGGTTTTGAATACTGGTATATACCGTAAACTAATGTCAGGCAGAAAAGTGCTGCTGTAAATTCAGCCGTATTAAGGTAATACCAGCCTTTTCTTTCAAAATTAACTGTCTTAGTCTGTGTTTTTAAGAGAAGTATTCCTTCTGCGGTCAGGGCTGAAAAAAGGGCAAACAGGAAGGAAACTCCGTACTGCGTTGTAAGGTCTGCAATCTGTATTATAAAAGTCCAGCTTACGGCAGTCATTGAAAGAGTGCCCCACGGGTAGGCTAAAAAGCCGGTGGATTTGCACCATTCATAGAAAACCCATGCTGCGGCAAACCAGAATATTTTTAAGGCTGTGTGTGCAGCTCCTGTGTTTTTTTTGTAAAAGGGATAATAAATAACCCAGCCTGCAAACCCCTCAATTGCGGCTGTTCCTAAAAGACTTGCTCCTAAAGTGAAGGCTGCCATTCCCTGGAAGTTTGCAAGCCAGAAACTTGAAAGAAGGTGTGTAAGTCCTCCGTGCAGGGCACAGATTAAGAAAGACTGTTTAAAGCTTTTTGATCGGGATATTGCTATATAGAGAGGAACCAGGGCAAAAAGTCCTGTAACCGGGCTTCCTAGAAGAAAGAATTCGTTCGGAATTGCAAGGGCCAGAAGCAGGCTTGAAAAAACAGAATAAAAAACTTGAGAAAAACAAAACATTATAATAATATTATTATTATTGAATGTTAAAAGCAACAGGTGGGATTTTTTTTATGGAACAGGTAAATCTTGCCCGCGAAGAACACTTGCGCGAGTATGAAGAAAAACCTGCAGTAACTGCAACTGCAAACGGACGATTTCATTTAATCGGCGAACACAGCTGGTTTTCCAAAGATAAGACACTTTCAATGGCTGTTAATCTGCCTGTCTATGTATGTGTTTCAAAAAGAGACGATGCATCCCTTCGTTTTTATTTTCATCAGCTTGAAGATGAAAAAAAAGCAACACTGACATCACTTAAATTCAGAAAAGAAGACAAGTGGGCAAATGCAATCAAAGCAATAGTCTACGGATTTACTTCAGGCGGTTTTGAACTTAAAGGAATGAACTTTACGGTTTATTCTGATGTTCTTCCTTCTGCCGGATGCGGCATTACAACTGCAATAAAAGTTGCTTCTGCTTATGCGGTAAGAAAACTTTTTAATCTTCCGTGCACTGACGCCCAGCTTCTTCAGGTAATTGAAAGGGGAAACAAACTTTTCTTAGGAATTGAAAACTATATGGCTGATAATTTTGCTGCCATCTATTCTCAGGAAAATAATCTTGTTCTTACAGACTATGCAAAGGCTTCCTGTGAGCTTATTCCTTTTGATTTTGAAGACAAGGTAATTCTTTTGACAGATGCAAAGGTTCCCCGGGTTGAAATGTGGAATGAAGAAACAATACAGCAGCCTGAAAATGTCCTTCTCCTTGGTGAATTAAAAGACCGTAAGTCAAATGTTTACGGCGGCTGGGTATATGAAGATAATCCGACTGAAATCAATGAGGTTCTGTCGGTTGTAACTGAAGATATGAGAAGACGCCTTATGTGCATTATGAAGGAACACGGTTTTGTCCTTGAAGCTCATAAATCACTTCTTGCAAAAGAATTCGGCGGTTTTGCCCGTGCTGTCAATCACTCACATCAGACCATGAGGGATAATTATGATTTATCCTGCCCTGAAATTGACTGGATTTTAAAGAGACTTCATGAGATCAATCCTAATCCTGAAGATTCAAGAAATCCTGTTTCCTGCGGAAGAATTACTGGTAAAGGTTTTGGCAGAATGGCTTACACAATCATGAACCGCTCGGATGAAGAAGCTTTCAGAAAAACTCTTGGTGAATATGAAAGAATTTTCGGTTTTAAGGCTTCCTGCTGGGAAGTAAAACCTGCAGGCGGAGTAAGAATAATTGAAGGGTAAAGAACGTCTTAAGCTGCTTCTGACCAATGACGACGGCTTTGATGCTGAAGGAATACGTGTCCTTTCAAAGACTCTTGAAGAGAAGGCAGATGTTTATGTTCTTGCACCTGATAGAAACCGTTCGGGAGTTTCTTCTCATATAGTCCTTGCAGAAAGCCTTTATTTTACCAGACATGCAGAAAACAGATATTCATGTACGGGCTATCCTGCGGACTGCGTAATTTCAGCCCTCCGTTCAAATCTTTTCAGTGATGTAAAATTTGATGCAGTGATTGCGGGAATAAACAAAGGCCCTAATATGGGGACTGACTGCATATATTCAGGAACCATTGCCGCTGCACGTCAGGCTGTTTTATACGGAATTCCCGGAATTGCCTTAAGCCTTACTTCTCCTGAAGGTGAATATGCCCCGTCAGGATATGATTATCAGGGGCTTTCTGATTTTGTAAAAGACAATATTGAAAAACTTATTTCTCTTTATGAGAATGACTGTATTATCAGTATAAATGCCATGAGCATAAAAAAATATAAGGGGGTAAGATATACCGCCTTGTGTTTTCGTGATTATAAAGATAAAATTGTTTTTGAAGTACAGGATAATGATTCACTTAAAAGTTCTTTTTTGAGCGGAAGCCTTACAACGACAGGACCGCTTGGAAATGAATATGAAGCAGTATCACAGGGATATATAGCCCTTACAAGACTTCATGCAGAGCCTGTTGATTTTAGAGGAGCAGGTTCTCCGGCTGAAGATTTTAAAGTCTGACGCTGAACTTTTAAGATAAATCTTTTTGTAAGGGAGGAGCCTCGTGGCAGAAAATAAAAAATCATCAGTTCTTTCAGAGGGAATCTCTCTTTATCAGAAAGGCGACTATACTTCAGCGCTTACTTTTTTCATTTCACTTCCGGATAATTCAGAAACAGACAATATTGAACTGGCATATTACATCGGGCTCTGCTATGCAAAACTCGACCGTTATGATGATGCACTTTTATATCTTGAACAGGTCGTAACTTCAGAAAAAGAAAATCCCCGTGTCCTTCAGTGCCGCTATCTGCTTGCAGTAATCTATGCAATGGTCGGTAAAAAGCGTCTTGCAGATTTTGAATTAAACAAGCTCCTTGAAACAGGCTATAAAAAGGCAAGTGTTTATTCTTCCTTAGCCTATATTGCATGGGTTCAGGGAGATGCAGAAAAGTGCATGGAATACTACAAAAATGCACTTGATGAAGAACCTGAAAATCCTACTGCACTTAACGGAATGGGCTATGTACTTGCCTGTCAGGATAAAGACCTTACAAAGGCACTTTCTTACTGCAAAAAAGCGCTGGATAAACAGCCTGATTCTGCTGCCTGTCTTGATTCCGTGGGCTGGGTATATCATAAGCTCGGGCTTAAAAGTGATGCAGAAAAATATCTTCTTCAGGCGCATAATTTAAAACCTGAAAACAAGGAAATCCTTGAACATATGCAGATTTGCCAGGTGGAAGCTCAATAAATGAAAAAAGTACTGTTGAAAAAACTTGCAGCATTATTTCTCCTGTGTGCTCCTTTTGCATTAAGTGCACAGAATTATGCTTTTACATCTCCGGAAGCTCTTTCTACAAGTTCTACTGGTGCGCGTTCTGCTAATGCCGGTTTTGCCGAAGAAGAATTCAGAAGGGGCGTTCAGGCTTATTACAGGGGAAGTTTTAACGATGCAATCCTTCAGTTTGAAAAGGCACTTTCTTATCTTCCGTCAGAAAGCATAATCATGGACTGGCTTGGAAAGGCTTATTACCGCTCAGGACTTGAGGGAACTGCTTTAGCCCAGTGGAAGCTTGCAAGCGAAAATGGTTACGGCGGACTACTTCTCTTAAACAAGATTGAAATTGTTCGTGAAAGGCGCATAAACGACAATAATTATGATTCTCCGATCAAGTATACGGAAAGCGGCAGTTATCCTGGATTTACTTCAGATAAAAGTCATATGATTTTCAGCCAGCCTGTTTCCGTTCTTCCGAATTCTGACGGAACTATGTGGGTGGTTGCTTACGGTTCAAATGAACTTCTCCGCATGGATATAAACGGATTTGTTTTTACCAGAACAAACGGGCCTCTTACAGGTTTCGACCGTCCGATGGATATAATCCGTCTTGAAAACTCAAATATACTTATCAGTGAATTTGCAGGTGACAGGATTTCTCTCTTTGATTCAAAAGGACACTTTATAAAATCTTTCGGCTCAAAAGGCTGCGGAACTGGTAATCTTGTCGGACCTCAGTATCTTGCCTGTGACGAAAACGGAAACATCTATGTAAGTGATTTCGGTAACAGCCGTATTGATGTCTTTGATAAAGACGGAAACGGACTTTTTTATTTTGGCGGGGCCGGAACTGAAGGTTTTACGGGGCTCAAGGCGCCTGCAGGAGTGGCTGTAATAGACAGTTTTGTTTATGCGGCTGATTCAGTTTCCGGGGCAGTGTACCGTTTTGATACTTCAGGTAATTATCTTGGTATATTATGCCGTGAAAAAACTTTTATTCATCCTGAAGCAATGAAGAGCTGGGGTAAGTACCTTATTCTCTGTGATAAAAATAAGATTTATTCAGTAGACAGTGAAACAGGAAGCCTTTTTGAAAATGTCAGTACGGGAAATGCCCCGAGCCGCTTAACCTGTGCGGTGCCTGATGTAAACGGAAACCTTATTGCTTCTGATTTTAAGACAAATGAGATTTATGTAATGGCAAAACTTTCTGAACTTGTCGGAGGACTTTTTGTTCAGATTGAAAAGGTTAATGCAGATAAATTCCCTGAAGTGAAAGTTGAAGTAAAGGTTGAAAACCGTCACCGTCAGGCTGTAGTAGGCCTCAAAGAGCAGAATTTTGTAATTACTGAAAATAAAAACGCTGTTAACGGCTATAAATTCCTCGGGGCATCTTACGCAAATGATACTGCCGATATTACTCTGGTTATTGACCGCAGTCCTGATTCCGGGCAGTATGCCCAGGCTGTTGAGACGGCCGTAAAAGAAATTGCTGCTTCAATGGATAAAGGCGGAACTTTAAGAATTGTTACTTCCGGGGCTGTTCCTGTCCTTGAATATGAAGGCTCTCCTAAAGGCGCCCTTAAATTCAGTACAAAAGCACTTAAAAATCCGTATTCAAATGATTCTGCTATTGATATGGCAATCCGTCTTTCTGCAAATGCCCTTATTAACGGCGAAAAAAAGCGTGCGATTGTTTTAATCGGTACAGGCGGTGTTTCACAGCGTGCATTTGAAAAATACGGTCTTTCTGACCTTACGGCATATCTGAATAATAATTCAATTAACCTGTCTTATGTACTTGTCAGTCAGAATGCAGTTTCTAAGGAGATTTCTTACATTTGCTCTCATACTGAAGGTAAAGAATATTATGTATACAGAAGCCAGGGCTTAGGCGTTGTTGTGCAGGATATAATAAATATTGCAGGCGGCACCTATGTTCTGTCATTTACTTCTCAGCAGACGACCCGATTCGGCGAAAAGTATCTTCCTGTTGAAGTCGAAGCTTATTTAATGAACCGTTCAGGCCGTGATGAAAGCGGTTATTTTGCTCCTCTCCAGTAGTTTTTTTGAGTAATGCAGTTTGTTTTAGAACTTTAAGGTGGCTCCTATTGAGGCCGTTGCGTAAAGGGTAGTCAGGCTGTTTACAATGCAGTCATAGGACAGGCCTAAGGCTGTGTTTAATTCTGCAATACTGTTTATTTTTAAGTCCAGTTTATGGCTGTATTCATAGTTATGATGAATTTTAAGACTTGAAGATGTACTTTTTGTGCGTGAATAAACAAGATTCAAACTGTCAGTTCTTGTAAGTGAATCTTTAGTGCGGCTGTATTTTTTGTACATGTATTTTACGGGGCTTTCAAGAAGAGAAAAATTTCCTTTTCTGCTCCAGATAAGCGTTCCTTTTGTACTGTAATTATTTTCATCTTCCAGGGTAACTTCAAAACCTGTCTTTAAAGTGTCTTTTTCTGCCAGATAAAAAATATCCTGCTGATAAATAGAAATAAGAACTGCCTGACGTTTTTTAGATTCACCTGAATATTTTAAAGCCGCCGTAATTGAAGTTATGTATTCATCCTGAGAGAAAAGATCAGTCAGATGAAGTGCACTTTTTGAGCCGAATACGTTGAGTGCGTTGAAGCCGAGAATGCATTTAAACTGATACAAATCGTTTACAGAAGATGAAGTTTTAATATCCCTTTCTAAGGCAAGTGAAGCATTTGAAGGTAAGAAAAAGTCCTTTAGGTTTCCGTTAAAACGTCTTTTCCAGGAAGCAGTGTAAAGTGAAGTGTAGTAAAGAGAGTGGACTGAATCTTCATTCATTGTAGAATCACTTAATACCGAATCTTTAAGCTTTGAATCAAATAAATCATAAAAAGGAAGGGACTTAAAGTACCAGTTTTTTTCTGACAGGGCAGAAGCAAGATTTTCTGCGTCATCAGAATAGGATCCTCCTTCTTTTGTAAGCTTTGTTCCGCCTGCACTTTTCTGCCAGCTGAAGGTCAGGCTGCTTTTTTTTAGTGTAAGGGGAAGACTGAAGTTTTGGGATACCGAATCAGAAGAAACAGTGCTTACTGTATTTTTGTATTTTTGAGAAAGTGAGATTTTGTAGGAAGGCTTTGTTTTTAATATGCTTTTGTCTGTATAAAGCATTCCTTCCGCTCCGATGGAGCGGGTTGAAGAAAGAGAGTTCCCTGTGTCAAATGCCAGCTCTGTTATGTCAGCCCAGCTTTTTGCGTAGTTATCACAAATAAGATTATCAATTCCTT
Organism: Treponema sp. UBA3862; assembly: GCA_002392405.1. Taxonomy (GTDB): domain Bacteria; phylum Spirochaetota; class Spirochaetia; order Treponematales; family Treponemataceae; genus Treponema_D. The sequence continues at coordinate 33,544 of DGGY01000024.1, forward strand.
CAGTTGAAACTGAAAGTTTTTGTCCTGCAAAGGCGGCTGTCTTTAAGCTGATGAGGGGGGAGTTAAAGTTAAGCTTTGAGTTTATATTCTGGTTGAGTAGGGAAGATGAAGATGATCCCTGACTGGTAATTTCAAAATTAAGGGGTATTTTTAGCCGTGAAAGATTTATGGAAAGTGAGTTTTCTTTTTCAAGGGTCTTTTCATCGTGGTCGAATAAAAATTTCTCAGACAGATTAATAATATTAAAGAGTGCTTTTTCAGTTTTTAAGCTGTGTCCTGCCTGAGAAAGAGGAAGTTCTGCCTGAGAAGACCGTTCGCCTTCTGCTTCAATGTAAAGGTTTGCGATTACAGAGTGTGCGGATGCTTTTCCTGTAAAGGAGTTTTCCTTTGAAGAAGCACCGTCCTTTTTTATTGCTGTCTGGACAAAAGATTCTGCGCAGAATCCTGAGTTTTTTATAAGAGAAAAACCTCTGGAAGAGACCAGGGGAGAAGTCTGGGTCCACTTAAAATCTGTTTTGTCTGCAAGAACTGTATAGGCATGATTTTCTGACCAGTAAAGATTTTTTAAGGATAGAGTTGAAGGGGAGGAAGTGTGTAGTTCAAGATAAAAACGTACCGGAATTATTTTTTTGTTTTTTACTGTAACTGTACCGGTATCACTTTTTTTATTGAAAAGATTGATTTTTATTTTCCCTGAACCATTAGCGATTTTTGTTAAATCTTCATTTGTCAATGTAAGTTCTACTGCTGTAGAAAAAGATCCGTCTTTTTCAGGTCTGTCCAGGCGTATAACTGCTGAGTCTGTATCTTTGATTGAATCTGCAGTTAAAGACATTTCAAGGTTTAAGTTTTCCCAGTCTTCCCATTCATTTTCTTCAAACCAGCGGGTGATTGTAAATGATTTTTCTTCCGTATTGTTGAACTCAAATATCTGTTCCCATTTTGAAGATGAAACGCTTTTTTTCCAGGTAAAATAAGAGTTTTCACTGTCCGCTTCTATGTTAAAATCAAAGGAATCTGCCTTGTATTCTCCTGCAAAAATTGCAGAACTTATTTTTTCTGTACTAACTATAATTATACGGGCGTCAGTAGAGGAAGTGAGCCTTGAGCGGTCGATGTCTTTTATTTTTACAGTTACTTCCTGCCAGCCTTCCTTTTCCGGGGAAAAACCTTTTTTTACATCTTCCTTAAGCCCGTCACCGGTATCAATTCTCCAGGTGCTGATAAAAGCAGAATCTTCAAATAAAAGCTCTTCATCTGCCTCTGTTCCAAGCTGCAGGTATACCTGGTAATCTGTTACTTCAGTATTATTTGATTTTAATTTGATGGAAAAAGCGCCGGCTCCCCCTAAAACAGAGGAAGTTCCTGATGTATTAAGGGAAAAGGCTGCCCAGTAAGGACTTGAAGCGCCATCCGGTAAATCTGAAAAATCCCATTCAAGAGGAATAACATAACCTTTCTGCCTTGAATCAATTATTCCTCTGATTTCTTCCCCTTCATATTGAAATTTTTTATCAAGAGAAAGGTATGGATCTGAAAAATCACGGGGGTTTAAGAGTGGAATTATATGCGGTGAAAGTTTTACGCCTGAGTTTTTTGAAAAATATGAGTATTCAGCTGTGTCACTTTCAAGGTTCCAGACAAGATATTTGTCCTGAGTACTTGCTTTTTCTACAGTGAAGCCTGCTGTATTTGAAAAACTTATGTTTTCTTTATTCCAGTTAAAAAGGCTGGCGGCTGTAATGAAGCCGGGGGTATTTTTAGTATAGGAAGAATCATCAGTGTCCGTTAAAAAAGTCCATCTTGCAGAAAGGGAAATGTCTGCTTCTGTGTATGGAGAAAATGTTTTTTTATAACCGAAGGCGGCGGCAAGAGTTCCTGAAGAAGAATCAGTGGAATCTTCATACCAGGTTGCCGTAATTTTGTCGGATGCAGAAACTGAAGATGAAAGGGTAATGGTTCCGCTTTCTTTGTCCCAAACCGCATTTATGTCCTGAATTGAGTTTTTTGTTACTCTTACAGTGCCGGGGACAGCATTTGTTCCGATTTCAAATCTGGAAACCGGCGTATAGCTTTTGATTAAAACACAAAGATTGCCTTTTATTTTTCCACCAAGATAGACTGCGCTTTCACTTGGGGCAAAAGGAAAACGGTAAAGGGGTGAAAGATAGTTTTTAGTTTCCTTATAAAATACTTCAGCGTATTTATGTGATGAGTAAAAAAAATCATTAAGGACAGAAGAATAATCATCGTTATCAAGAAGTGCCAGATAGTCTGAGTTAGAAATACCTGTACTTCTGTCAGCAACTGAGCTTTCCCCTGTGCTGCAAATTCCACCGTCATAACGAAAACAGGCTGCATAAGGAGAAAATCTGTCCGGATACTGAATGAACCATACAGCCTTTCCGTTTATTTCTCCTTTTCCCCGGCCGTCTTCTCCTGTAAATGCATATCTGCTTAAATCATGGGAAGAAAAAATTTTCTGAGTTTCACCTAAAAAGCCGGGGCCCGGACTTTCAGAGCTTCCCCAGTCGCCAAGATCATTTTCAGGATTATAAGATGAATAATATTCAAGAGCCACCGCAGGAAGAGTGCCTTCTGACGCTGAGGCTTTTGCGTCTTTGGAAAGAAAGAGGGAATACATTGACGCGGTTAAAAGGTACTGGGAAGAATCAAGTTTTTTATAGCGTCTGCCCAGTTTGTCTTTATAAGTGCCTGAGGAAGATTCAACATAGATGTTTTTTACGCTTTTTACTGCCTCTGCTGAAGGTAAAATATAATGAAAACCTGTCAGGTATTCCTTAAGGTCCAGATATTCTTCTGAAACTGAATTTTTACCGTACCAGCTTCTGCTCTTTGCTTCGATGTTTTCCCACCTTAATGCAAAGTCAGATTTCCAGTCACTGCCTTTAAAATCAAGTTTTACTCCGGGACTTAAATTATCCCCGCCGCCTATACCCCTGTTAAGGCCGTCAACTGAATAAATGTCAGGAAAAGTTATTCCCCGGTTTGCAATCCGCCCTTCCTTTAAGGCTCCCTCTCCCCAGTATCCGGCCGCAACCGTATTTCTGTCAAAATCATCTGCAAAAGCAGCTTCAAAATACCAGCGCTTATTGAGTAAAAACCACAGGCTTAAATCAACCTGACTTGTGAGGACAGGTGTAATAAAAGATGCTGAAGTGTCAGATGTGGTTCCTGAGGAAAGTAAAAATCCTCCTGTATATAAAGATTTCCACCATCCTTCAGCAAGAAAATCAACGTTTTTGTCATATTCGCTGTAGTTAAAAAGACTGCGGGCGGAGGAGTCTTCAAACTGTGGGGGAAGTTTTGCCGTGTCAAAAACAATTGCTCCGGCACCGTCAGCATTTCTTTCACTTACACTTTTTGAGTCTGCTTTAACTTTACTGCCTGAAAACAATAGAAAAAGGACAGCCAAGGGGATTATTAATTTTGTTTTATGGGGGTCTAAAAGCCTTGCCCTGGTGATTTTTATTCCGGGGATTTTGTTCTGTGCCTTAAAAACTGCTTCTTCTGCCTTTCTTTTTTTTTCTTCTCCAAAATCAAAAAGTTCAGTCTGACGCGGCACGCTTTCATCTTCTGTTTTTAAAACTGCAATTCCTAAAAGACGGATGCCTTTTGAACTGTCTGCTTTTTTGTAGAACAGCTTTTTGGCACGCTCGTATAAATCATCGATGGAAGAAATGATTCTGTCAGATGATTCCTGGACACTGACTGTCGTAAAGTCAGAATAGCGGATTTTTACTGAAACTGTTGAACTGTATCTGTGTTCTTTTCGAAGACGGTACATTACGGCAAAACTTAAATGAAGCAGGGTTGTGTCTATTGCCTCAGGAGTTGTTAAGTCGAATGGGCAGGTGTGCTCTGCACTTATTGAATGTGTTTTTGTTTCCCTGTTAAATGTCTCGTCTTCTTTTCCGCGGACTGCATTGTAAAGAAAAGTTCCTGTTGACTGACCGAAAAGGACAGTAAGAAGATTTAAGGGTTTTGAGTAAATGTCCCTGGTCGTTTTTATGCCGTTTCTGTTTAAAAGTTCAAGAGTTTTTTCTCCGACTCCCCATACTTTTTTTAAGGGGAGTGAAAGCATAAAATTTTCTTCTTCGCCTTCTGTAATCTGGAAAAAGCCATCCGGCTTGTTTACTTCGGATGCTATTTTGGCAAGATATTTTGTTGGAGCCAGCCCTGCGCTTACGGTAAGTCCTGTTTCCTTGAAAACCCTCTCTTTAATTTTGAGGGCTGTCTGTTCTGGCGGACCAAAAAGTTTTTCTGTTCCTGTCAGGTTGATAAAGGCTTCATCGATTGAAATCTGGTGTATGTCTGGAGAAAAATCTTCAAATATCATCATGACTTTTTCTGACATTTCAAGATAACGCTCCATTCTAGGATGAACGAAAATCCCCTGCGGACACAAGCGCGCTGCCTGGGAAGAAGGCATTGCTGAGTGAACTCCGTATTTTCTTGCTTCATATGAGGCGGTAGAAACAACTGAACGCCGGTCTTCGGGCCTTCCTCCGATTATGACGGGCTTATTTTTCCATTCAGGGTGGTCAAGGATTTCAACAGAGGCAAAAAAAGCATCAAGGTCAACATGAAGAAAGGCTTTTTGCATCAGTTTTCACCGCCGTCCCAGATTTTTGTAAACGTTTCCCTTTCATAAACATTTTCTTCTTTCGTTTTGTAAAGGGCGGTAATCGTGAGCATTTTTGAATTATTTTTTTCTACGGCAACTTCTATCGTAATTTCCTGAGGCGGGTAGTCCGGCAGTTTAAAGTCTGCAATTTTTGAGTTTTCCTGTGAATTATATTCATACATGGAATCTAAAACTGGGTTTGAAAGTGAAGAAGAAATCAATATTCTGTAGCGTTCAGCCTGTTTTTTTGAAGCAATTTTTAAAGTGTGTGAAGTAAGCTGCGGCATTGAAATGCTTTCGTCCGTTACAGACAGGTTTTCTGCATTTTTGTCAGTGTATTTAATTGCTGGTAATGAGTCCTTCGATTTTTTGTAAAGAAATTCTGTCGTAAGGAAAGTAAAAATTATCAGCGTGCCTAAAATTACTGCAGCAGAAAATGCCGTGTAGAGGGCGAATTTCTTAAAATTAAAGCCAGGAATTCTGTTTGTCCTTATGCGCAGAAGTACCTTAAGCCAGATAATCTGGAATGGAAAGAGAATCAGGCTTAAAAGCAGGTTTACTCCGGGTGAAGCTTTTATTAAAACCCTTACATCAAAAATATTCGTATTTAAGAAATAAACGGCAAAATATCCCCAGAAAGGAAGCGTCATGAGTACAAACGAAAGAATGAGCTGTATTGTAGTTTTTGCATTTCTTGTCGTGTAAATTATAAAAAACTCAATTGCAAAGGTCCAGAAAAGGCCGATGTCTGCAACACTGAAAAGAAAAATATTTAAAACTGCTGTAAGGGTGAGTAAAAATCCGAAGGTTTCAGCAGAATGTTCAAGTTTAAGATGGTTCTGGAATACAAAAAGAACTGAAATCAGCGTAATTGAAATAAACAGCTTCGAGGCAAACTGAACGACGGGATTTGATTTATAAATAAACGGTGCGTGAATACAGATAAACTGTGATATGTAAAGTGAAAGCAATGAAACTGCAATTAGAAGAGGAAGTACAAACCAGTATCTTGAAAACTGTCTTTTTGAGCGGATCCTTTTTTTTCCTGTAAAAGTAAAGCAGACAAGAAAAAGAATTGAAAGAATTCCGAAAACTTCAAGTGAAATAAGGTTTGCTCTTTCTGAAATCCAGAAGGATTTCCATGAAAACAGCGTAAAAAAAGAATAGTGAACATCGTTTATTTCAGTGATTTTTGTGTCGTGAGTAGACATGAAACTTTTAAGAACTTCAAGTTCACTTTGCTGTGTAAATTCAATTTTTATGCAGGAAATTCCCTGGCTGAAAAAAGATGCCATCTGGGTGTCTCCGAATAAGAGACCGGCCCTGTATAGAGACAGAAATTTCTGCGGTGCTGAAAATTTAACTTTTTTTTCAAGAAAAGCCTGTGTTACTTCTCTTGTAAGCCATAGCGGAGTGGATTTTTTTAATCCGTTTGTGTAGATTCTCGCCTTTGATTTGTCTTTTGCATCAAAATTAAGCAGGATTACAAAAATGTTTTCAGGGTTTTCATTTGACAGGGCGTAATTCTGAGTTCCCTGGAGCGTAATGTCGTATCCAGGCAGGGTAAGGTTTCTGTTATCAAGCGGTGTAAAAACAAATTCAACAGGATAAGGAAGTTTTGCATTTTCCGTGTACTTTATGAACTCAATTAATGAGGCAGTATTATTATAAAAATCTTCCTGGGAAAGACAGTAAACTAAAGTTTTAGGGTCGGACTGTTCATCTGTGTAATAGCCCTGAAAATCTACTGAAATAATTCTTGGAAAAATGTCTGAACCTGTCTGACAGAGGGGCTTATTTTGTGGAGAAAATTGATTTTTCTGAAGTGTGTCTTCAACAAAATCTGAAAGTTCTTTTCCCCTTAAAACAGTACTTTCAGCGGGTTCTGCAAAGGCAGATAAAGTGGTGTAACTCAATAGCAGTAAAGGAATTAGAAACTTCCGCAGAACTCGTAAAATCATATTTATAGGATATAATTTACAGGTTTACAATGCAAGACCCTTGTAATATAATATTATAATCATTACAGGGAGTTTTTAGTATTTATGGCTTCAGACAAAAAATTTTCGCTTAATCTTCCACTTAAAGTAATTCTGACTGAAGAAGGTGCTTCCCACTTTATCGGCCATAAAATGAAACTTCTGCGTTTCCGTCTTGCTGATAATGTTGAAGAATACGGTGTATCTTTAAATCCGTTTTCTCCGCAGTCACTGCAGAACATGATTCTTGTAAATTACATTTCCAAAATTGAAATTTCCATGTCAGAGTTTGTTTCTGTCCGTCAGGAAGTAATGGATCTTTCAAAAGTTGTTGTATATTCGCTTCTTTACAAACAGTTTGACCGTCAGCTTTTTGCAGATTTTATCCAGACTGATGTAGTCCAGAAGCATAACAGAAAAAATCCGACACAGCTTATTGATGAGCGCACAAAGCTTACAGAAGTCCAGCTCCGTCAGATTCTTGCAACACAGCAGACCGCAATCCAGCTTGCAAAAAAAGAAATTCTTGAGCCGGTCTGGAAGTCGATTATGGAAAACAAGGATTATTCCCTTGAAGAAAAAAATGTCTATCTTCTGATGACTGAAAAATTCCTTAACCGTCTTTCACTGATGAACTGGCATATCATTACAAAGTTCTACAAAACAGACGGCTTTTCACAGATTAATATTGCGGTAAGGCATCTTTTGCAGGTTTACATGGAAAAATCCCGTGTAGCAGAATATATTTCAATTCTTGTAATGGAACTTGCCCTTAACAATGAAAATACAAATATGCGTAAGGAAGCAAGACGCATGTTTGCCGGAATCGATGATGTTGATGCGCTTATTTATGATCCGGAGCAGAGGGAAAAAATCGTAGCAGAACTCAAGCGTAACCATGAACAGGTATTTATTTCATGGAAATTAGGCGGCGGTTCTTCTGCCATCGGTAAACAGGGAAGACTTCAGATAACTCTTTACAATAAGGATGATGAATTCCAGGAAGTAAAGGAAAACATTGAATCTAAAGCTGCTGCAGATACAAACAAAAAATCTCTGATTGACTTTTACAGGGAACTTCCTGAAGGTCAGGAAAGCACTGATTTAGGTCTTTATTACCTTTCTTATCTTGATGATGCCTGCAAAAAGGTAAACGTTAAGTTTGAATCAATTGTAAATCAGTTCTCTTCAAGTGACTTAACGGTCATTAACCTGATTTTTAATTTCTAGAACATGGCAATATCCGGCCCTTTAAAAAAAATATTTATTCTCCTTAATTTTTTTGTTTCTCTTTTTATGTTTTTTTCCTGTTCGGAAGCAGGGGCTGGTATTTCAAATGTCACCGGAACTGTAGTTTTTGATTATGCGGATGAAAAGTCAAATCCGGACGTTTATCTTTCTGTTTTTGTTCAGACAGAAGCTGAGGCACAGCGGGCTGAATTATTAAAAGTTTACAGTCCGGACAAAAATATTTACTGGAATATACATAATCCTGTTGTTTTCAGCGGTAACTCAAAATCCTATGCAGGTTATTCAATATTAAAACCAGCAGAAGGCAAAAAAATAGAACAGGGTGAATACCGGGTATTATACACTGATGCCTCAGGAGAAGAAGCTGAAACAAGTTTTACGGTTTATTACCGCGATGAAATGCTTGCTTCAAAAAGTGAAGGGGCAAAAGATAAAACAGGTCTGACCCTTACAGAAAATGTGATTATTTACGACAAAAATATGAACATGCTTTTCTGGGGAAATATGAAAAATGCCTGGAGAAACTATTCCAATATTCTAAAAGAATACAGCAGGGCAGTTTACATAAGAAAAGTTTATTCTTCTTCAGGATCAACAATAATGGTTAAAATGCCTCCGGAAACAATAAAAAATTCAAAAGCTGCTGACAAAACTGAACGTGGAAGTGGAGACAGTCATACAGAAAATAATGAGACCGCTGGAATTGAGGAAAACGAGCCTTTAGAGGAATAAAACATGCCTTTGATTAATGATAAAAATACAGAAAAAGTTTCTCTTTCGCCTGAAGAATCAATGAAAAGAACGATTCATACTTTTCAGATAAGGGCTGGACATTTTACCGCTTCAGAAAAAAAAGATTATGAAGAACTCAAGGATGTTTTCTGCATTCCTTATTCAGAAGAAAAACTTGATTTTGAAAAAATTTTTGGAAATAAAAATCCTGTTGTAATTGAAATCGGCTTTGGAATGGGGAAAGCAACGGCTATAATCGCAGAAAATAATCCGCAGATTAATTATCTTGGGCTTGAAGTGCATAAACCTGGAATCGGAAAGCTTTTAGGTGAAATTAGAAAAAGGGGACTTAAAAACTTAAGGATAATTGAACATGATGCCCTTGAAGTTCTTGAGAATATGACTGCTGATGAAAGTGTTTCTGCTTTTCATATCTTCTTCCCTGACCCGTGGCAGAAAAAACGACATTTCAAGCGCCGCCTCATACAGCGTCCGCGAACTGATTTAATTACCTCTAAAATTCAAAAAGGCGGTTATCTTTATTTTGTAACGGACTGGCTTCCTTATGCAGAGTTTGGACTTGAACAGCTTAATGCAACGCCGAATCTTAAAAATAAATATGAAGGCTATGCTCCCCACCAGGAGTGGCGGCCAGAGACCCGTTTTGAGCAGAAAGGACTGGACGCAAATCGCGTGATTAATGAAATGATGTTTGAAAAGGTATAATTCCTCACGGAGGGCACGGGGCACATAGAGGAGATTATAAATTGTCTCTGTGACCTCTATTGCTCTGTGAGAGATTTTTAATTTTAAGGAAAAAAATTATGCCGGATTTATTTGATATAGACGAAACTGCTAGAATCTCAGAACTTGCCACTCTAATAAAAAAATATCAGGACTCATACTATAACGGCGAAGGAGAAATTTCTGACGCTGAGTTTGATAAACTCTGGGACCAATTAAAGTCCCTTGACCCGCTTAATCCTGTTTTGCAGCGTGTCGGAGCAGACTCCGGAAACTTTGCAAAAATCCGCCATATTATGCCGATGGGAAGTCAGGAAAAGGCCGCAAATCCTGAGCAGTTTTTAGCCTGGACAAAAAATCATGCCTACGATGAGTATTTAGTTGAATATAAACTCGACGGTGCTTCCCTTGAGCTGCAGTATACGAATGGAGAACTTGTAAGGGCCGTAACCCGTGGTGACGGTACAATCGGGGACGATATTACTGCCAATGCAAGAAAAATGCAGGGAGTACAGGCAGCACTTTTTGACAGAGAAGGAAAAAAAATTAACTTTACGGGTGCTGTGCGCGGCGAAGTAATTATGACACATACCGTGCATGAAAGCCTTTATAAAGACAAGGCAAACTGCCGTAACGCTGCCAATGGTCTGATGAAAAGAAAGGACGGAGAAGGAAGTGAGAACTTATGCCTTATGACCTATGATGCCCTCGCTTTAGAAGGAGAAAGTCCTTTTAAGGATGAAGAAGGAAAAATAAACTGGCTTAAGTCATGCGGTTTTAAAACCTCACCGTTAAAAATCTGTAAATCTCCTGATGAAGTAATTGAATACCGCGATGAAGTCATGGAAATAAGAAAAAGCCTTGATTATGACATTGACGGTCTTGTAATAAAAGAGAGGCGCATTGATCTTGAGGATGCAAGCCGTGCCCGTCCGGACAGACAGATTGCCTTTAAGTTTTCTCTTGAAGAAGCAGTTTCAGTTCTGCGCGAAGTTGAATGGAGCGAATCAGGGGCTACATATACTCCTGTCGCCATTTTTGACGAAGTTCAGCTTAACGGAACCACTGTTCAGAGGGCAAGCCTTGCAAATCCTGATACAATGCGGACCCTTGGCGTAAAAATCGGCAGCCGTGTTGTCGTTGTAAAGCGCGGTGAAATAATTCCTAAAATTGAGCGTGTGCTTGCTGAGGAAGAAGGGCAGAAGACAAGTGAAGTAATTTTTCCTCACACATGCTCGACCTGTGGAAGTGAACTTATTGATGAAGGAAGCAGACTTTACTGTCCGAATAAAAACTGTTCAAAACGGGTCCTTCACCAGCTTTTAAAATGGATAAAGGTGATTGACATCCGTGACCTGGGCGAGACTTTGATTACGTCTCTTTTTAAGGACGGAAGGGTAAAGTCAATTTCTGACATTTATGCCCTCAGCGAGGAAGCCCTGGTTCCGTATTTTTTAAATGAGGAAAGCCGCCAGAAGGAAAAGCAGAGCCTTGGGGCAAAAAAGGTTTTTGATTCAATTCAGGTGCATAAAAAGATGAGCCTTGCTTCCTTTCTTGCGGGTTTTGATATTGAGGATATGGGAGAAACTCAGATCCAGAAGATTATAGACGCAGGTTTTAACACTGTAGAAAAAATCCTTGCAGCATCGCGGGAACATTTTGAAAATGTCTACGGTTTTGCAGAAATATCTGCACGCGCCTTCTGTGATGGACTTGAAGAAAATAAGGAAGAAATCCTTTATCTCTACAAAAATGTCCTTGAAGTTGAAGAAGGAAATGCAGTCGGAGTTCTTGCAGGAAAATCCTTCTGTTTTACCGGGGAACTTCACACAATGAAAAGAGCAGACGCCGAGAATCTTGTTAAAAAAGCAGGCGGAAGCTGTAAGTCTTCGGTTACAAAGGATTTAAGTTATCTTGTCACAAATGATGTTTCTTCCGGCTCATCAAAGAACCTGAAGGCGGCAAAACTCGGCATTCCCGTCATTAATGAAGAGCAGTTCCTGGAAATGCTTGCATAAAGGCAAAGTCATCCGTAAAAAAGTCAGGAGAGACGGCTTCCATGTTGAGCCTTATCTCCCAGTGAAGGTGAGGACCTGTTGCAAGTCCAGTTGCCCCAGAAAGTCCTAAAAGCTCTCCTTTTTCAACCATCTGTCCAGGTTCGACATCAAGGCGGCTCATGTGGTAGTAAAGCGAGTAAAGGCCCGGGAGATGCTCTATGCAGACACTCCAGCCCGTTGAAATCCTGTCTTCTGCCATTACTACTTTTCCCCTTCCGCAGGCACGCACTTCGCTTCCCGTCGGAATTCCGTAGTCAATTCCGTAATGAAGGCTTGTAGAAGACTTTCCGTTTGAGTAGGCGTAAACGCGTCTGTCTGCAAAAAAAGAAGTCCTTCTTGTGGCAGAAGTCGGGGGGATAAATGGAGTGAGTTCGTAAACTGCATCCTGATTAACAGTTCCTAATATTGCGTTGAGACGTTCTATCTGATTCTGCCTCTCTTTTGAAGTATTTGTTTTGATTGCAGTGTTTGTGGCGTTTAAGGGAATTGTTTCTGAGACAAAATCTTTGTGGCAGACTGTAAGCGGAAGGGTAAACTGATTTTCATTCAGATTCCATGGTTCAAGAGTAATTGTAATTTCATAATTTCCTTCGCTTAAATAGGTTGAAGAAGGCAGAAAAGCAAGCAGAGTCTCAGCCTTTCTTTTTTTATTAAAGTCTGTCTTATAAAAACTTCCTTTTCTTACTGCTTTTTCGTCTGTACCTTTTTTGTATTCAAGAGAGGCTTTGATTTCCCCGCCGATGAGTTTCTTTATTTTTCGTTTTAAAGGAGTAAGTTTTAATTTTACAAAGACTGCGTCTCCAGGGTATAAAATGTCATTGTAAAAGATTTCTGTCCTGAATTTATCGTTCTGGTAAACTTTTTTTTGGTTTTCTGCGTAAATAAGTTCATTTGAGAAAAAAACTGTATACAAAAAAATACATATTAATAATCTGAAAACACTTTTTTTCATTTATCTGCTCTTCCAGGCGTCGCTTAAAAGTATCTGCGGCCTTACATTTCCGTTGAATTCATTTCTCTGAATCTGATAGAGAATGTCTATCCTGTCTTTTTCTGAAAACTCTGCATCGAGCAGGTCTGCGCGACCAAAAAACATTGCGGGCCATTTTGTATGACCAGCATCAAGTTCAAGCTTTAAGTGCAGCGGTTCTTCTTTTCCAAGCTTTAATCCTTTTATTATAGGAATTTTCTGTGTAAGGAAGGTAAGTTCAGGGTTTGTCTCACCGTAAGGCTCAAAAAAATCTACGACTTTTAAAACCTCAGGTTTAAGGTGTTCCGGTGGAAGTTCTGCGTCAATTTCAACGGTTTCGCTGTCTGCTTCAAAAAGCTTTATTGAAGGATAAAGTTTTTCAAGACGCATTTTAAATTCTTCAAGTTTTGATTTTTCAAAACTAAAGCCTGCAGCCTGGTTGTGTCCTCCGAAATTTATAAAAATGTCAGACATTGCGCTTAAAAATTCAGGGCAGTCAAGTCCGCGGCAGCTTCTCATTGAACCGATGGCAGTATCATCTACAAAAGTTACTGCCATTGCAGGTACATTGAATTTTGAAACGAGTTTTCCGGCTAAAATTCCAGAAACACCGCGGTTAATATTTTCATCGATTATTACACAGAGTTTTCCGCCGTAATGATTTATGCTTTCCTGTGCAGTTTTTATTCCGATTAACCAGGCTTCTTTGCCGAGTTCTTTTCGCTGAAGGTTAAGGTTATCGATTTTCTGTGCAAGTTCCTGGCGTTTTTTGTCGTTTTCTTCAAGGAATAAATACATCCCCAGTTCAGGCTGGCCGAGCCTTCCAGTTGCATTTAAAACTGGAACTATGTTCCAGCTTAATTTTACGCTGTTAATGGTTGTTCCAAGAAGTCTTGCGTTACAAAGAAGTTCAAGAAGTCCCTTTCTTGGTTTACCTTCGTTTATTGACTTTAACCCCTGTTTTAAGAAAATCCTGTTTTCGTCTTTCATCGGCATGATGTCCGCGAGGGCGGCAAGTGCAACAAGCTGAAGGTCTTTTTCTTCCTGCTTTTTGTCTTCCGGGTATTTTACGGCCAGGGTCTTGTTTACGAATGTTACAAAAATATTAAAAAAGGCATGAAGCTGTGTGTTTTCTTCAGGTATATAGCCTGCGATTTTTGAAGAGTTTTTAATCTGTAAAAGCGATAATTTTGAAACCTGTGGAATTATCTTTGCTGCCTGTTCCCTTAAGTCTGCGGCATTAAATTCCACGCCGTTTCCAAAGGCTTTATTTAATACTGGAAGTACAGTCTTTGAATCCCACACAAGAATGTATTTTCCGGCTGCAAAATCATTGAATCGTGATGAGCTGATTGAAACAGGATAATCAGTCAATTTAAGTTCAAATTTTTTTTGTATATTTAAATTTCTTACCGAAAATGCTTCGATTATAATCTTGTTCTCTTCTTCACGTGCATTTAAAAGACAGATTTCCTGTTTGTACCAGTCTGTTTTTGCAAAACGAAGGGCGAGGGAGGTTTTAAAACTTACAGCCGCACCAGAGATATCCGGGAATGGATAAAGGGAATCAGCACATTTTGGATCTACTATTATTGCTGGAGCAGGAAGAGTTTCCGGCGGATTGTGGTGGTCTAAAACTATTACGTCAATTCCTTTTGAGGCAGCGTATGCAATTTCTTCATTGTTTGAAATGCCGCAGTCTACTGTAATAATGAGGGTTCCCATTTTTGCAGCAAAGTCATCTACCGCTTCCATTGAAAGACCGTAGCCGTCGTTTCCGTTTGGAAGCCGCCACTGTACGTCAATTCCCATTGATTTAAGCTGTTCGAAAAGAATTACTGTGCTTGAAATTCCGTCAACATCACGGTCACCGAAAATAAGGACGATTTCTCCTTCTTCCTGTGCCTGCATAATACGGTCTACTGCATCTTCCATTGCGGCAAAGGCAAAAGGATTGTGCATGAATCTAGTGTCGTTTTCAAGAAAATAGAGAAGCTCTTTTCCTTCGGTAATTCCACGGCGGATTAAAACTGAAGAAGTGATCGGATCAAGTCCGTATTTTTCTGCAAGCTCCTTTACTTTTTCTCTTGGAACGGCTTTTTTGTTCCAGTTTTTCATTTTTTTATATATCCTGTCGCGGCCATAAGGCCATTGTTCACAAAATACTGATGCCCGATTCGAGGGACATAAATCGTGTTCCGCATGCGTGTTCAATCATAAAATAACAGAAATCCTTTAATTCATTTAAAAGACTCTGATCAACACTGATTGCGCGTACTTCTTTTGGTGAAAGTGAAGAAACTGCCTGCAGATAAGTCAGCGCCTCTTGTGACAGAATATGAGTGTATTTTTCCTGATTCCGGCAGTCACTGCAAATAAAACAGTTGTTCATTTCACTGTATGCACCTGAATATTTTACTGAGTTTTCGCCTAATTTTCCACTCATAAATGACTTTCCGCATACGCCGCAGTTAAGCGTTTCCGGTTTAACTCCAAGAACTCCAGTGTATCTCCATAAAAAACGAATCAGGCCCAGTCTTGAATCATTTTCAGTGCTTAATTCCATTCCGTCCAGAAGCCCGTTATAAAGATAGAAACTCTGGTCAGGACTTCCTGCACATTTAGATTTGATTATTATCTCTGCCCCGAAACTTGCTGCATAGGTTTTAAACAGGTTTTCCCGGAATGAAAGGTGAAAAGCTTTTACGTCAAAATCAGTCAGTTTGCAGGTGTTTTTTGATTGATCACGGTAAAGATAAACAGTTCCTTTGTTGAAAGGGCTTACGAGGGATCTGAGCCTGCTTTTAGCGCCTCCATAAAGAGTGGCGTGAATAATTCCTTCGTCAGGGGTAAGGAGCGTGACAGTACGGTTGTTTTCACCTGCTTGAGAAACCTTTAATACTGTTGCCTGTGCGGAGTAACTGCGCATGTAAAAATATTATAACAATGTTCTGAACATTTGTATCAGGAATTTTAACAGTTCACCTTTAATTTTAACATATTTATTTAATACCTGTCGAAAACTTACTAGACACATCATTTAGTTTTTACTATAATTTATTATTCACTTTAAGAATGGGGGATAAATAATGATTTTTCCTTTGGAACAGCTTGTTAAATTTACAGGAAACGTTTATGAAGTTTCAGTTGCTGCAAGCCGCCGTGCATATCAGATGTCAATGATTAAAGATCCGTCTATCGAACAGAACGACGGAAAAGTTGTATCACTTGCTGCAAGACAGCTTTTTAACAACCAGGTTCAGTACAGAATCGAACAGAAGTAAATTCCATCAGCCTTAAGTCTTGACGAAAGACCGGGATTTGATGATAATAATTATACTAATTTTGATTAAGGAGTGCCCATAATGCCTTGTGGTAAAAAGAGAAAGCGCCAGAAGATGGCTACACATAAGCGCAAGAAGATGCTTAGACGCAATCGGCATAAGAGCAAGTAACATCTGATTCCAGGTGTTTTGATATATGCCCGTAATAAGACCGCTGAAGTAACATGACTTGAGCGGTCTTTTTTTATTTGTGTTACAATGTAATTAAGGAGAATTGAATTGCTGCTTTCCCGGATTAATTCACCGGAAGATTTAAAAAAGATTCCTCGAAAACAACTTCCTCAGCTTGCAGAAGAAATCCGCAGAAAGATTATTGATGTTGTCGGTAAAAACGGAGGTCATCTTGCTTCGAATCTGGGCGTGGTTGAACTCACAATTGCGCTTCACCGTGTCTTTAATTCTCCTGAAGATGCACTGATTTTTGATGTAAGTCATCAGTGTTATGTTCATAAAATGTTTACAGGCCGTTTCAACAGGTTTGAAACACTCAGAAAGCATGAAGGCCTTTCAGGTTTTACAAGACGAACGGAAAGCCCCCACGATTTTTTTGACAACGGCCATTCATCAACTTCAATTTCACAGGGCCTTGGACTTTTAACCGCCTGGGAATTGAATCATAAAGACGGAAAAGTTGTAGCTGTAATAGGTGACGGAGCCCTGACAGGCGGACTTGCACTTGAGGCTATGAATCATGCAGGGCAGCTTCAGAAAAATCTGATTGTTGTTTTAAATGATAATCAGATGTCCATAAGCGAAAATACAGGGGCTGTTTCAAAATATCTTTCAAAGCTGACAATGTCGCACTGGTATCAGAGCGTGCGTCATTTAATTGACAGAACTGTTTCTCTTCTTCCTAATTCCAGCCGTCATCTTGGAAAGTTTTTATACCGCTTTAAAAGGGCCATGAAAGGTCTTTTATTGTCAAATAATTTTTTCACCGACCTTGGTTTTGAATATGTAGGTCCTCTTGACGGGCATAACATCAGGGAAATGGAAAAAGTTTTTGAAGATGTAAAAAAACTCAAAGGCCCGGTTGTAGTTCATGTTGTAACAAAAAAAGGCAAAGGCTATTCTCCCGCAGAAAATGATCCTGCAACTTTCCATGGAATCGGACCTTTTTTAATTTCTGACGGAAAAGTTGAACATTTTGATACAACAAGTTTTACCGAAAGTTTCAGCCGGAAAATGATTGAGCTCGGAGAAAAAAATCCTAAAATCGCGGCAATAACAGCTGCCATGGCTAAAGGTACAGGGCTTGACTCTTTTGCACGGCGTTTCCCTGACAGATTTTTTGATGTCGGTATAGCAGAAGAACATGCCGTTACCTTTGCTGCAGGTCTTGCTGCAGGCGGGATGATTCCCGTTGTTGCAGTTTATTCAACTTTCATACAGCGCTCAGTGGACCAGATTATTCATGATGTAGCGCTCTCTTCTTTCCCTGTTGTTTTATGTCTTGACAGGGCAGGAATCGTTCCAAGTGACGGTGAAACTCATCAGGGAATGTTTGACATTTCTCTGCTTTCTCATATACCGAACATTACTATGCTTTCTCCGGCAACAGCCTGTGATTTAGGACTTTGTCTTGAGTGGGCAGTTAATTCAAATAAGAGTGTTGTGCTCCGCTATCCTAAATCTGCCTGTCCTACGGAATTAAAACCTTTTGAAGAAAAAATAGAAGAAGGAAGGGGCGTTTTTGTTTCCTGTGAAGAGTTTGCACCCGGTTTAAGCTTAAAATTTGATAACAGCGGTGAACTTAAGAAAAAGCGCAGTAAAAAAGTACTTTTTGTCTGCACAGGCGGAATGCTTTCTGAAGTTATACAGGCTGCCCGTATTTTAATGATTGAAGATATTCAGGCTGACATCTATTCCTTAAGGTTTTTGACTGGAATTGATATTGACCATTTATGGTCTTATGTCCAGGGAACTGATGCTGTTATTTTTGTTGAGGACGGAATTATAAGCGGCGGTGTGAGTGAAAATCTTCAGAAGAAACTCAGGGAATTAAACTATGACAGAACAAGTATTAAGGCCCTGCCAGCTCATTTTATAAGCCAGGGCTCGCGTGCTGAAATCTGTATGGATACAGGTCTTGATCCAAGAAGTCTTGCCGAAGAGGCTGTGAGGGTGGTGTTAAAAAAATGATAAGCCTAAATTTAAAAGACAGGGTAATTTCAACTCAGAACAGGGCTTTAATTATGGGAATTGTAAACGCAACTCCCGATTCATTCTGGAAAGAAAGCCGTGGAGACGGTGAGACTGCGCTGAAACTCATTGAAGAAGGTGCAGACATTATTGACCTTGGAGCTGAGTCAACCAGACCGGGCTCTTTATATGTAGATGAAACAGAAGAGATAAAAAGGCTTCTTCCTGTCCTTAAAGCAATCAGAAAGCATTCAGACATACCTGTTTCAATTGATACAAGAAAAGCTTCTGTAATGAAAGCCTGCCTTGATGAAGGAGCGGACATTTTAAATGATGTTTCAGCCCTCGAAGATGATGAAAATATGGCTGCACTTTGTGCCGGGACAAAAATACCTGTAATTTTGATGCACAAAAGGCTTACTCCTGACGTAATGCAGAAAAACACAGAATATGCCGATATTTTTAAAGAAGTTGATTCTTATTTAAAATCAAGAGCGGAATATGCTTTAAAACAGGGCATTTCCTCTGATAAGATAATAGTAGATCCTGGAATCGGTTTTGGAAAAAATACTAAAGATAACTGCACTTTAATAAAAAAATGCGGTCTTCTTTGTGATTCGCGCTATCCGGTTCTGATGGCTCTTTCAAGGAAAACCGTAATCGGGGATCTTACAGGAAGAAGCGTGGAAGAAAGATTAACCGGAACTGTCTGTGCAGATCTGCTTTCGGTTTTAAACGGCGCAAAACTTTTGAGGGTTCATGACGTAAAGGAAACTCTTGACTCCCTTAAAGTTCTGCAGGGAATAGAGGGATAAGTTTGAGCACATTTGATAATTTAATGGGGGTATACAGCGTCATAAGGCCGGTTTTAGATATCGGCATAATGGCTTTTATCCTCTACAAAGCTTATGAAATAATCATCAAAACTAATGCCCTCCAGATAATCAAAGCAGCTCTTGTTGTTGCAATGGCTTATGCAGTTGCAATTATACTTCACCTTAACATGCTTTTATGGGTAATGCAGAAACTTGCCCCTGGTCTTGTAATCTGTTTTGCCATCGTGTTCCAGCCTGAATTAAGAAAAGTTTTCTTAAAACTCGGACAGAGTCAGTGGTTTACTTTCGGAAACCGCTCCCGTCACACATATGTAGATACAGTAATTATTGCGGCTGAAATGCTTTCAAAAATGAAGAGGGGAATGCTCGTTGTCTTTACCCGTCATACAAAACTTGATGACATTATTGAAACAGGTACTCGTCTGGATGCAAATCTTTCGAGTGCGCTTTTAGTTACGATTTTCGGACACGATACACCTCTTCACGACGCTGCCTGTATAGTTCAGAACGGAAAAATTATTGCGGCAGGCTGCTTCCTTCCTTTAAGTGAACAGTATGATATTAAAAAAACATTCGGAACCCGTCACCGTGCAGCCCTGGGGTTGAGTGAAATAAGCGATGCCGTAGTTCTTGTAGTTTCTGAAGAGTCTGGTGCTGTTTCGCTTGCCTATGACAGCCAGCTTCATTATGACTTAAATCCTAATCAGATTACAAAGCAGCTTGAAAAACTTCTTGATATGACTGCAGACCAGAAAACAATTGAGGATACGATTGATGAAAATAAAGGACTTTATAAATAAAGCAACCGACAACTGGGGGGTAAAAGCTGCCTGTGTCCTGCTTGCCGCCTTTTTTTATATTTTTTATACTCTTTCAATGCAGGACAGCCGCTCCTTTACTGTACCCCTGAAAATTGAATCTTCAGGTGGAATTGCACCTGCAGGAAATTATCCAACTAAAGTAAAGGTAACATTAAAAGGAAAAACAGAAGATATTGCAACTGTACGCGAAAGCGAGATTTCAGCATATGTTGACCTGAATTATCTTTCTAAAGACGGAACTTACCGCCTTCCTGTTCTTGTAAATCTCCCGAAATCTGCAATGCTGCTTGAGACTCTTGAAGTTAAGGTGAGCCCGCAGGAAATCAGTTTAAAGGTTGAAGAACAGATTTCAGGTTTTGTAAGTATCAGTCCTCTTGTAAATGGAAAACCTGCTCACGGTTTTGAAGTAAAAAGCATTACGTTAAAACCTGATACAATTGAAATTACAGGTCCGCGCTCTATGGTTGAACACTGTACAAGAGTTCAGACAAAAGAAATTTCAGTGAAAAATGCTGAAGTCAGTTTTGAAAAAACAGTTGACCCTGAAATTCCGGGCGCTTATTTAAAGTTTAAGAATAAAGAAAAAATCTCTGCAACAGTTGAAATTGTTCCTGTAGGCTCAACTAAAAAAATCTCTAATATACAGGTTCTCTTTACTTCACTGGCAGAAGATTTTGAAATTTATCCTAAAAATTTAACTGTATCAGCAGAATTAAAAGGAAATCTTCTTGAACTTGAAAAATACAGTCCGCTTCCCGGGGCTGTCAGCGTAAACTGTTCTGAAATTACTTCTTCCGGGGAATATGAGCTTCCTTTAAAAGTAAACTTCCCTGACAAGTTTGAAATTGCTGAAATATCAGCCGAAAAAGTAAAGTTTGAAGTGCGGAAAATACAGAAGTCCGATGACCTTGAAGAAAAAATCACTGTAGATATGAGTGTTACACCTGGAACTGAAGTTCTGCCATCTAAAAACGGGACTGAAACAGAATAATGATTTACGGAACTGGAACTGACATTTCAAAAACTTCACGCTTTGAAAAATGGGTTAAAAATCCTGAACTTTATTTACGGTTTTTTAATGACAGGGAACTTTTTGAGGGAGACTGTGAAAAACACATCGAAAGTGCCTGCTGTCACTATGCTTCAAGATTTTCTGCAAAAGAAGCTTTCGTAAAGGCCCTGGGAACTGGTTTTTCAGGTATTGAACTTAAGGATTTTTATGTTGCAAAAGATGAAAACGGAAGACCTTATTTTGTTTTCGGGGAAAAAACAAGAAAAATCCTTGAAGATAGGGCAGGAAAAAACTGTGCAGTACATCTTTCTTTAAGTCATGAAAAAGAATTTGCAACTGCTTTTGTTATTATTGAAAAATTAGGGTAAAATAGAATAAGGCTTAAGGCTTTGCAGGCGATTTTTGCACTGTCTTAAACTCTGACATTTTATGGGAGAAACTGATGATTTACAGAAGTTCAAAAAAAGAAGCAGATCCGAATAAAAAACCAAAACTTTCCTACTGGTCAAAAAATAAATGTCACTGTCCGGTTTGTAAAAAAGATTTTGAAAGGGAAGAAATGCTTTCTGGAAGCGGCCGTATGATTGCAGGTGAGCTTACAGATGAACTTCACCGTATATTTGAACCTTCTGCAAAATACGGACAGATTTATCCTTTAATTTATTCCATCGGAGCCTGTCCTAAATGTCATACTGCACTTTTCTGGAGTGATTTTAAAGATATAGACGATAATGCAACCTTGAATGCCCTTCTGGATGATTCAGAGCGCCGCAAAAAGGCTGTTAATACAATGTTCCCTTATTATGAGCTTACCCGTGAGAGAAACCTTCTTGACGGGGCCGCAATGTATTATCTTGCTCTTTTAAGCTATGAAAAAGTAGATCTTGAATATGCTCCGACTCTAAAAAGGGCAATTATAAGCCTTCGTCTTGCCTGGCTTTGTAAAGATCTTGAAAAAGCAGTGCCGGGACACAATTACAATTTTGCGGCAGATGTATTTTACCGCAAGGCTCAGTTTTTCTATGAGCAGACTCTTATCAATGAAACAGGCAGAATTGAAACAATCGCCAAAGTTTCAAATTTTGGTCCTGACATCGATAAAAATTACGGCTATGACGGAGTAATTTATCTTAATTCGCTTCTTGAATATAAATACGGTCAGACTCAGGATATGCAGGTGCGCTATAAGAAACTTGATGCAAACAAGCGTTCAATTGCGCGTATTTTCGGTCTTGGCAAATCTTCTAAATCAAAACCGGGTCCGCTTCTTGAAAAATCACGAGATCTCTACGATAAACTTACAGCAACACTTAATGAAGCAAACATTATTTCAGTTGATGACGATGAAGAATAGTTTTTTTCAGGAAAAATAAGTGCGCAATATACTTTTAACCTTATCGTACGACGGAACAGATTTCTGCGGCTGGCAGAGACAGGATTTTGCGGATAAAGGAAAGGCCGTCAGAACCGTACAGCAGACTGTAGAAGATGCCCTTGAAAAACTTCATAAGACAAAAATTCCTCTTCAGGGAAGCGGAAGAACTGACAGCGGAGTTCATGCTTTTGCCCAGGCTGCCAATTTTATTTCCCCGATTGATTCAATTCCCGTAGAAAAATATCCTGTAGCGCTTAACTGCTTTTTACCTGACGATGTGAGAATAATGAGTGCTGAAGAAGTAAGCGAAGGCTTTTCAAGCAGGACAAACGCCACAAGCCGTATCTACAGGTATTTTATTCACACAGGAAATCCCTTTGCTTCTCAGATGCGATATGTGTGGCCTGTTCATTATAAGCCCGATATAGAAAAACTGAATAAAATGGCTTCTTATCTCCGCGGGGAAAGAGACTGTACGACTTTTGCGGCCGCAGGGGATCAGAGCCTTTCAATGTTCCGCTACATTGATGATGCTCATTTTTATCAGGACGGTGAACTTTTAGTTTTTGAGATTGAAGCCAACGCTTTTTTATGGAAAATGGTCCGCTCCATTACAGGTAGCCTTATTCATTTTGAGCGTATGGGAAAAGAAGCTGAATATTTTAAAACAGTTCTTGAAAGCAAAGACAGAAAATTTGCAGGACCTACAGCTCCGGCTCAGGGACTTTTTCTTTATAAAATTAAGTTTGACGGCATCAGGCGGCACGTTTAATATTCTGAGTGCTCACGGCTTTTGTGCCCTCTTACATTGACTAGAGCAGATTTACAGGATCTACATCGCATTCAATGTAGACATCGGTCGGTTTTGAATAATTGTATAAAAGATTGCCGGCGGCAAGCTGTAAGGCATGAATATTTGTTCCCTTCAAAGTAAGCTGCCATCTGTAATTTTGAGAAATTTTTGAAAGCGGGCACTCAGCGGGACCTAAGATTTGAGTTGCTCCAACTGCATCTTTTATTTTCTGTGTAAAATCCGGGCCTGTTTTTCTGTTGTAAAGTTTTTCAAGTTCCGCCCGTAAGATTTTTGAAGCACCTTCACAGGCAGCCTTTGCCTGTTCCATTGTAGGAGCGCGGAAAACAAGACGCAGAAGACGGCAGAAAGGCGGAAAATTCAATATTTGTCTGTTCTTGATTTCCATGTCGTAAAAATCTTTAATTCTGCCGTTCACAGAAAAAAGAATGGGCTCTCTGTCCGGAGAATAAGTCTGAACAATAACTTTTCCGTCAGGGAAAAATCTTCCTGCCCGTCCGGAAACCTGGGTTATGAGTGCAAAAGTTCTTTCTGAAGCCCTGAAATCAGGAAGGTGAAGGGCAGTATCAGCAAGAATTACTCCTACAAGTTTCAGGTTAGGAAAGTTAAGTCCTTTTGCTACCATCTGAGTTCCAAGCATAATCTGGTATTCATTGTTTTTAAAGGCAGTAAGTTTTTCCTGCAGTTCACCTTTATGAGTCAGGCTGTCAGTATCGATTCTTACTGTTTTAGCATTAGGAAATTTTGATTTTACTTCCTGTTCGATGAATTCCGTTCCGAAGCCTGAATAGCCTGCGTCAAGCGAGCCGCACTGAGGACACTGCTGCGGGGGAGTGATGTTCCAACCGCAGTAATGACAGCGCAGAAGATTTTCGTTTTTATGATAAGTCAGGCTGACCGAACAGTTTTTGCACTTTAATTCAAACCCGCAGGAATGACACCTGTAAAAGTGAGTAAAACCCCGTCTGTTTAAAAATAAAATTACCTGACGGTTTTCATTTAAGGTCTGGTTAATTTCTTTTTCAAGTTCATCAGAAATACAGCCCTGATCTGCTTTCTGCCAGGTAAGATTTACTGTCTTTATGTGCGGCATTGCACCGCCCGCAAGCCTTCTTGTTAAGGTGTGGCGCATGATTACATTCTGATCCATCATGTACCAGGCTTCTATGCTGGGAGTTGCTGACCCCATTACAAGCGGAATATTAAGGTATTTGCAGCGGAACATGGCTGCCTGCCTTGCGTGGTAACGCGGAGTTGAGCCTGATTTGTAAGAAGCGTCATGCTCTTCGTCAATTATAATCATTCCAAGGTCAGGGCAGGGAGCAAAGACCGCACTACGCGCTCCGATTACAACTTTTGCTTCTCCGCTGATTATTCTGTGATATTCAGAAAGTTTCTGTGAGGGAGTGAGTGCTGAATGAAGTACTGCAACAGTGTTTCCAAAGCGGGATACTACTGCTTCTATTACCTGCTGCGTAAGACCGATTTCCGGTACAAGATAAATTACGCTTTTTCCCTGGTCTAAGATTCGCCTTGCACACTGCAGAAAGACTTCAGTTTTCCCGGTGCCTGTCGGTCCGTAGAGATAGTGAAGGTTTGTTTTTGACTTTGCGGAAAGAATTTCATCAACCGCATTTTTTTGTTCTTCACTTAAATTTTTTGCGGTAAAAGGGGAAATTTCATCTACAAAAGAAAAACCTCCTGCATCACTTTCCCGTTTTGCTGACGGAAGCATTGCGCTAACAGCTTCGCCTATAGTGCAAAGATAATAATCTGAAATCCAGTGCGCAAGTTTTAAAAGACTTTCATCTAACAGAGGCTCTTCATCCATTACTTTAAGAATCGGACGGATTTTTTCTTCTTCAACGGGGCAGTCAGCGGGAAGTGAATCGCTTTCGCTTATTACACAGCCCTTTGTTTTTCTGGCGCCGAATTTAATTTCAACCCTCGAGCCCGTGAGTTTTTTTTGAGAATACTGTTCCTGATTCAGGTAAGTGAATGTCTGATTTAAAGGAACATTCAGTGCAATCTGGAGATAGCGCGCCATGCTTTAATCCTGTGAAGCGCTTTCTGATTTGTTGTATTCAGGACAGATTTCTGTAAGCTTCTGCCTTAAGTTTTTTAAATCATCCCAGGCAGGTCTTTTTAAACTCTGGTCTTTTAAAATTACAGAAGGAGAAAAAGATACAAGAACAGGAATTCCCTTGTATTCATAGTTCTGTCCCCTGAGTTTTGCAACTGAAGATTCAGTTTTTAAAAGGTATTTTGAGGCGTTTGTGCCCATACAGAAAATCATTTTAGGCTTCAAAACCGTAATCTGAGCATCAAGAAAAGCGGAACAGGCATCTGCTTCTTCAGGATAAGGATTTCTGTTCATCTGTGGGCGGCATTTTACAATGTTTGTAACATAGACATTTGAAGAGCGGTATAAGCTGACAGATGCAAGCATTTTTTCAAGGAGATCTCCGCCATCACCTGCCATGCTTTTTCCCTGCATGTCTTCTTCAAAAGACGGTGGATCAAGTATTACCAGCACTAAAGGATTAGAAGAACCGCTTCCTGCAACTGCATGGCTTCTCTGTTTAGAAAGTGAACATCTTGTACAATCGTTAATTTTTTGAACAAGTGAATTAAAGGCTGGTGAAACTTCCTCATTATTTGAAGTGCTGCGAGCCTGGTCAGAAGGGGTAATTTTTGAGATTTGAGCCGGTTCTTGAATCTGACTTTTTTGTGTATCAGGGGAAAGACTGGTCCTGCCTGAGAAGAATTCATCTTTTTTATCATCATCTTCAAATGAAGGAGGTGTGTCCGGCATGTCTTTTGGTTTGTATCCGTTTATATATTGTGAAGACGTTTTTAATAAATTATAGATTACTGTTTTTTCCTGAGCTGTCATTTGATTTTTATTTTATCTGAAAAAAGATAAAAATTCACCCCTTTTTTTGCCTTACTTGAAGTCTGTTGTCTTATAAAGTAAAATATATAGTATGAAAATTGCAATGTTTACAGATGCTTTTTTCCCGCGCGTCAATGGTGTCGCCGTTTCTGTAAAAAGTTATGCTGCAGAACTTTCAAAAGCCGGGAATGATGTCCTGGTTGTCTGCCTTGAATATACACAGGAACAGTCTCAGTTTTCATTTTTAGAAAAACCTTTTTTTGATGCAGCCTTCCCGTTTAAAGTTTTGAGAATTCCTTCAGCACCTGTAATCTTTTCTAAAGAAGACAGAATGGTCAGACTTGATACCTGGCGTTTTCTTAAAAAGAATCTTGATTTATTCATGCCGGACGTTATACATATCAATTCTGAATGGTCGGTAGGCTATTTGGGTTCAATCTATGCCCGTCACAGGCATATTCCTTTTGTATTTACTTTTCATACCATGTGGGAAGATTATCTTGCAAACTATGTAAATTTTCTTCCGAATATCAGCCTTAAAAAAATCGGTGCGGGTATCGTTAAATATTATTTGAAACGCTCTGATTTAATCATCGCACCTACACAAAAAATTGCAGAAGTTGTTCAGGAATACGGAATCGATAAAAAGCCTGTAATCCTTCCGACAGGTATACCTCAGGAAAAAACAGCCTTTGATGAAGAGAAAAACAAACTTGTTACAGAGAAACTCTTTAAAATGTTCCCGTCTTTACAGGACAGAAAAATACTTTTATACACAGGCCGCATCGTAAAAGAAAAAAATCTTTCGTTCCTGCTGGATGTTCTAAGTCAGGTAAAAAAAGAGGACAGTTCAGCCTGTCTGCTCCTTGTCGGAAACGGTCCGTATCTTGAGGAATTAAAAGACCTCGCATTATCAAAAGGGCTTTCCCAGGATGTTTTCTTTACCGGTTATGTAAATGAAGACGTGCTTGTTTATCTGTATCGTATAAGCCGGGTATTTGTATTCCCGAGTAAAACTGATACCCAGGGACTTGTTACAATTGAAGCCATGCTTAACGGACTTCCGGTTGTTGCAGTCGGTGCCCTTGGAACTATTGATGTAATGCAGGGAAATCACGGCGGTTATATGACCGACGACAATGTAAAAATCTTCAGCAAAAAAGTCCTCAAACTGCTTGGTAACGAAAAACTCTGGAATAAAAAGTCCGTCGAGGCACTTGAATGGGGCAGAAAATGGAAAATTTCAGAACTTACACCAAAACTCATTCAGTGCTACCGCAAGGCAATAGAGAATAAAATTAAAGGGTAGATGTTAACAAGCTGTAAAATATATCACTAAAATTAAGAATTAGTTTTTGCCGGATTATTATAAATAACGTCTTAATAATTCTAACATTATGTTAAGAAATAAGTCAAAATAATATTAAGGAGCATTAAAAAAGTACCTCCATGTACTTTTTTAATGTGCAGATTTTGCCGTTGGCAAAACTGCGATATCGTGCATCCGTGCACGACCGCTAACGCGGAGTTTATAAGGAGATTTTTATGAGTGAATTATTATGGCAGAAACGCATTAGAAATTGGGCAGGGGGCTTGGGAGGAATTCTTCCTTTCCTGAGCCTTGCAGGAGCTTTACTTTACGATAAGGTAACAGGGGAACTTCCGAACGGCTTTTGGTCTGATTTATCAATAAGTGCAACTTATTATGTTACGCCTGCTTTGGTTGGCGTTCTCACCGCCGCAAGTCTTGTTCTTATGTGTTATGACGGCTACGATTTACAGGATAACATTGTAACAACTATAAGTGGTGTTTTTGGTTTAATGATAGTTTTATTTCCATGTGACTGTGCTGTAACACCAGATTATACAGGTTACTTCCAGTTGCCGTGTAAGATATCGAATATAATTCACTGTACGAGTGCAGTATTATTCTTCTGTTTACTGGCATACAACGATTTATTTTTATTTACGAAAACAGACGGCAGTAAAGGAATGACTTCTAAGAAGAAGATAAGAAATATTATTTATAAAGTCTGCGGAATTGGTATGTTATGCGCTATGATGCTTATGCCTTTACCATTCCATTTCACGGCAAAAATTTGGTGGGTTGAAACTGTCGCATTATTCTTCTTTGCTGTTTCTTGGCTTACAAAAGGTGGAGCTTTCACTTTCTTAAACGATGAATAAATACCACTTTCTTACTCCAGATACTATACGAGTTTAGTTTTAAATTTTTCATAATCATATGCACCTCCCGGGGCTGCAGTCGGTTTGTTTACTTGAATGTATTTTAATCTTATTTTATAATTGTTTTATTCAAAAATTTATCTAATCCTTTATTTTATAAAGAGATATAATTCCCGGTTACATAAAGAATTAAGACATTTTCATACATTTATACAGTGCTGGAGAAAACAATTAAAAATGAAAATTAAAACTATTTTTGCAGGTGCTTTTATTTTGTGTTCAATGCATCTTTTTGCCCGCGGAGATCAGGAACTCATTCCTGCCGGTCACTGGATCTATGACTGCATTGAAAGAATCAGCCTGGAGCAGGGGACCGTTAACTTTGCAGACTGTGCACCGCTTACTATTTCAGAAATCAAAGTCTATCTTGAAGAAATTGAAGAAAGTGAAGACTGTAATTTAAGCAAAGAAAGCCTTGAATATCTTCAGAAAATCTATGATTACTTTGATTACAGACCGATTGGCTTTAATTCTGACATAATGCGGATTGGAATGGAACCGTCTTTTAATCTTTCCGGCTTTTTCAAGACGAATGATGATATAGACTGGGTTTATGACAGATACGAAAGAAAACCTGTAATCCTTGCGCCTCTTTCAATTACTGTAAGTGATTACATGACATTTAAAATGGACTTAAGCCTCGGCATGAATAAAAACACTGCCATTCAGAATAACCGTTATTCAAATGTTCCCGTTTCAGCAGATGACATTGACATCAACTTTCCTGATGACGGTTATTTTTCTACAGGCTTAAAAATTACTGATCAGACAGGCGTTGCATTTGTATTAGGAAAGGGCGAAAGAAACATTGGACGCTCACTTACAGGTTCTATCATCTGGTCTGAGTATATGACAGGCGCTGCCTACGGAGAACTCAATGTTTATTCTCCTTCAATCAAGTATACCGGAGCCGTAACACAGTTTAATGTTGACCGTTACATGTATACTCATCAGATTGATACAAGATTTTTCAAAAAGTTCCAGTTCACTGTTCTTGAGGGTATGTTTGTAAACGCTCCTATGGAACTGCGCTTTTTGAATCCTTTCACAGTTTTCCATGGAATGGCTCCGTGGCGGGAGTACAATAATGAAAAATATGACTCAGAATCCCATACCTGTGCTTATTTAGGACTTAAATTTCAGTTTACCCCTCTTGCTAATTTAAAATTCTATGGTCTTTATGCCATGACTCAGTTCCAGACTGCATATGAGACTTCCAACTACGAGAATGATACGACTCCAAACGGAATCGGCGGTCAGCTTGGAAGCCTTTATTCAATACCGCTGAAAAAAGGCCGTCTCCATTTTGCAGTGGAAGGAAGCTATGCCCAGCCATATCTTTACATAAAGGAAAGTCCAAACTGGTCACTGGTAAGGACTTACTGTGAGAACATGGGAAGTAAAGATTATCCTTTCTATGAATGGATTGGTTCTCCTTTCGGACCGGATACAATTTCATGCGAGTTTAAGGCCGGATATGAATATCAGGCAAAGTACAGCATTGATTTGATTTATCTTTTTATGGCCAGGGGAGAAATGTCCGGAGACCGTGTCTTTACTTCAATGAAAACTGCTAAGGGCGAATATGCCTGGGGCGGACTTTATACCGGTACAGATGTTCCTGACGGCTGGTGCTATCCTGGTTCCAATGGTATGAGCCAGGAAGAAGCTAAAAAAAAGCAGGGCCTTGTGACACCCACCGGAATTCCTGAGTATGTCAACAGAATTTCTTTAAGGGCATCTTGTAATATGGATTCAATCGTAGAGTTCACTCTTCAGCCTTCATTTGTTTTTATTTATAATAGAAACCATAACGAAGGCAGCTTTGCTTCAGGCTTTGAGCTTGCCGGCGCCTGTTCCATTAAATTATAGTACTTAAGGTTTTATATGAAAAAGTTTTTCACTCTTGCAATAGTTTTGTGTTTTGTTTGTGCTGTTTCTGCACAGGTTTCTACAGATCCGACTGACCGTTTTTATAAAGAAGCTCAGGGCTGGCAGTTAAAAGGATATATTGAAAATCTTCCCCAGATCCGCCCTTATCCTGCTAATTTAATTAAAGAAATTCTTGAAAAGGTAATTGACTGTCCCAATAAAAGGGATGCAGAAGCCGCTCTTTATGAATATGAGCGCATTTTCGGTAAAACAAAAAATCTTTATGTCACAGGCGCCTATGAAAAAAAGTTTTCAGAAAACCTCACAGATAAAACAGATAAATCAACTAAAAACGTAAAAGGCGAGGGCGGGATTGCAGGAGAAGTCTCTTTTAACAGGCTTGTTTCTTTCGGCTATGATTTTGCAATGTATGCGGAAGTTACAAAGTATTCAGATATTGCCCCTTACTATGTAAATAAAAGTGAAGATTCAATTTTTGACCCTGCAAGTGTAGGTCCGATTGATATGTTCCTTGACTGGAATACAAACCTTGCTTTCGGTACAAATGAATATTATGCTGTCTGCGGTTTAAGTAAAACAGGTTACGGACCTTTTTTAAGTGACGGACTTGCCTTAAATGATTCGACTTATCACAGTGCAAATCTGCTCCTTAATGTACAGAGAAAAAAATGGAGTTACGCTTCAAGTTTTGAAATTCTCGGGGCTTCAACAAATAATCCTGATGCCTATGGTGATCTTGCAAGCGGAAAATATCTTTCTTTTCATTCAATAAAATATAGTTTTAATAAATATATAGATGTTTCTTACTACGAAAATATTATTTTCGGACCGACTTTTAATCCTGCTTATCTCTTCCCAGTTCCTTACATGCCGGTTCAGAACATCGGAGGCGCTAATGATAACCTCCAGATGGGACTTTTATTTGACATAAAACCTGTCGCAGGCTTTGACTGGGCTACAGATATCTTTGTTGATGACTTTGCTGTAAATGATGTCGTAAAACTTAATTTTGATTCAAAAATCCGTCTTGGTGGACAGACCGGCTTTATTTATGCTCCGTCAACTTCTGCCTGCTCAAGACTCGCCCTTAATTATCAGATGGTGCTTCCTTATGTTTACGCCCACTGGGAATACTGCACAACTGACTCAGGCGAAATTAAAGGCTCAACAACTAACTATCAGAATTATACCAATTCAGGCATAAATATCGGTTCTGTTTTAGACCCTAACTCTGATAAAGTTTCTTTCAGTGCCTCATTCTCTCCTAAGCCATCTGTACGCATTAATTTTAATACAAACTTTATCCGTCACTGTAACAGCGCAGAAGCCTTTGATAGTGATGATGCGGTAATCTATGTTCTTGCAGATAAAAACCAATACCTGACAGACGGTTCTTCTTCAATGCACCAGATGTTCTCTGACCCTGATGATACAGCAGGAACTCATGTAGACCAGGCCTGGAATAACCTTGGTTTTATGACTTCTGATCATAAGATGGGTGTGCTTCAGGCTGCAGTTAATACTGAACTGGACCTCCCTCGTACAAAACACGGCATGCTTACACTGCTTTTCGGTTACACCTTTGAGTACGTTAAAAATGCAGGGGTTACAAGAAATGTTTATACCGGCGGTACTATTAACTGGTCCTATGACAGTGACACTGATAAATATAAACTTGACGGCCATGATTCTACTAAAGAGGATGTCTATGAAAAGGCAAAAGAAGTTGCTGCCCAGCAGAAAGCAGACTGGGTTTCAGCTCTCACTGACCGCGTAAATCACTATATCTCAATCGGCTTTAAGTACGTGTAT
This sequence comes from Treponema sp. UBA3862, assembly GCA_002392405.1. Taxonomy (GTDB): domain Bacteria; phylum Spirochaetota; class Spirochaetia; order Treponematales; family Treponemataceae; genus Treponema_D. The sequence goes on from DGGY01000024.1 coordinate 65,114, forward strand.
TAAACTGAAAGTGCCCCCAAAAAAGCTGAACGGTTAAAGTTACTTTCCTGCGGTGCATTTTTTTTATTCTTTAGGAATTAATTCTCCGTAGTTTTTTGAAAGCCTTTCTTTGTTGTCTTTAGTTCCCCATTTTGATGCAACATAACCTGCCGCTTCATAACGTTTTAATTCGCGGTTTTCAAAGGCCTTGTCCAGAAGTTCCTCGATTTCAAGGCCTTTATAAATTTCATTTGCTTCTTCAAGCGGGGCGCGTAATACCGGGTGTTTCGGACTGAAAAGAACGCAGCAGTCTTCATAGGGAAGAATTGAAGTATCGTAGGTGTCAATAAAACGCGCTGTTTCAATGATTTCTTCTTTATCCATTCCGCAAAGTGGCCGTAAAAGAGGAAGAGAGCAGGCACTTTCTGTTACTGCCATGTTTTTTATAGTCTGGCTTGCTACCTGGCCCAGGCTTTCTCCTGTTATAAGGCAGTCCGCTCCGATTCTTGCTGCAAGCTTTGATGCTACTTTCATCATGCACATGCGGAGCATCAATGTTGTGTAATTCTCAGGTGATTTCTTTTTAATCTGCATCTGAACTTCGGTAAACGGAATGATGTTTATATGTGTGCGCAGCCCGAAGTAAGAGAGGGTTTCTGCAAGTTTTTCAACTTTCTCCTGGGCTTCTTTTGAAGTGTAAGGGTAGGAATGAAAATATACGCATTCTACAGTCATTCCCCGTCTTATCATCCTGTAGCCTGCCACAGGTGAATCCAGGCCTCCGCTCAATAATAAAAGTCCTTTACCGGAGCAGCCCACAGGAAGACCCCGGCAGCTTTTATTTGAATCAGAATATACGAAGGCTTTTTCACGGATTTCTACTGTAAAAGTTACATCAGGATTATGAACGTCAACACTCATCAGGGAACTGTCATATACAAGTGTGCCTGCTTCCCGCATAATGCCGTAGGAATCTAAAGGAAAACCTTTGTCTGATCTTTTTGCATCGATTCTGAAGGTCTTTGCACCTTTTTTTACTGCAGTCTGAGCCAGCTCAAGAACTTTTGACTGAATTGCTTTAATGTCTTTTTCAACAACTTCAGCTTTTGCCCAGCCCGTAATTCCTATGAGATGATTTAAGGTAAATTCAACGGCTTCACAGGAATCTTCTTCACATTCAATGTAAAGACGCCCGAAATTCAGGTGAACCTTTGCATTTACAGAAAGAAGGTAAGTTTTTGCGTTTTGAACTAAAAGTCTTTCAAAAGTTTTTATGTTGGAGCCTTTAAGGGTAAGTTCTCCAAGTTTTCCTAAATATGTAACCATAAAAAAAATATAACAGAAAAAAAATTAATTTTCTATATTGTCAAAATGACAAAAAGTGTGATAATGTCATAATAGTATGATTGAAAAAATATTTCCTGACACAAGATTTGATAAAACCCTTGGAAGAACACTTCCGGTTATGCTCCGTGAAAAAGTAAAGAAAAACGCAAATTTAACCCTGCAGGTTGTAAAAAACAAGAGCGGGGTTTTTGTCCGCTACAGTTATTCACAGGTTTATCAGCACATTATTGAAATGGCTTACAGCCTTAAGAAACTTGGAATCTCAAGAGGAGATCATGTCGGTTTAATGAGTGATAACAGACGTGAATGGTTTATCACTGACTATGCGCTTTTGTCTTTAGGTGCTGTTGATGTTCCCCGGGGCTGTGATTCAATGGGGCAGGAAATACGCTTTATCTTAAACTTTGCTGACTGTAAGGTAAGTTTTTTTGAAAACGGCAGGCAGCTTGAAAAAGTCCTTGAAAAAGTCGAAGAAGTTCCTCTTTTAAAGACAGCAATTCTTTTTGATTATCCTGATGAAAAAACTGTACTTAAAGCCAAAGAATGCGGAATTGAAGTTATCAATTATCATTTCCTTGAAAGTTCAGGTGTTGAAATCTCTAAGGAAGAGTGGCTTGAAATTGAAGAAGACATGGAAAAAATTCATTCAGACGATGTTGCCACAATTATTTTTACATCAGGAACTACAGGTCTTCCAAAAGGCGTTCAGCTTACCCATGATAATTATATTGCCCAGTGTGAAGTTGCCCATAATGCACTTTCTTTGATGCAGAGGGGAGATATCTGGTTCTCAGTTCTTCCTATCTGGCACAGTTTTGAACGTGCCTTTAATTATATGGTTGTTGCCCTTGACGGCGGCTTTGCATATTCAAAACCTATTGCTTCCGTAATGCTTTCTGACATGGCTCAGGTTCAGCCGCAGTGGATGAATGCAGTTCCCCGCCTCTGGGAATCTGTTGCCCAGGGGCTTTTCCGTGAAGTTAAAAAACAGAGCGGAATCAGACAGTGGGAGTTTAATACAGCAGTTTATATCGGAAAACAGTATTACAAGGCAAAGGAACTTGTTTTCGGACTTAAATGCCGTTATCACTGGAGACTTCGCTTTATCGATACTCTTATTGGAATTATCCCTTATCTCCTGCTTTCCCTTCCCCGTTTTGCCGCAGAAAAATTAGTATATAAAAAAATTCGTGCAAAGTTCGGCGGAAAGATGCGTGCTGCAATTTCCGGTGGTGGAGCACTTCAGCCGTCAACAGAAGCCTTCTATCATGCAATTGGTTTTAAGCTGCTTGAAGGTTACGGTATGACTGAAACAGCCCCGGTTGTTTCAGTATGTAATTCTAAGAAACCTCGTTCAAATAATGTAGGTACAATCTTTGCAAGTATAGAACTTAAGATTGTCAAAGAAAAAAACGGACAGCCGGCAGATTCAAAACCGCTTAAACCTGGTAAAAAAGGACTCGTGCTTATCCGCGGACGTCAGGTTATGAAAGGCTACTACAAAAGACAGGATTTAACTGATGCTGTAATCGATAAGGACGGATGGCTTAATACGGGCGATCTTGGAATGATAAGCTATGATAATGAGCTTAAACTCACTGGCCGTGCAAAAGATACAATAGTTCTTCTTGGAGGAGAAAACATTGAACCGCTTGGTATTGAAAAAGCAGTCAACTCATCTCCTTATGTTGAGCGCTGTGTAGTTCTCGGCCAGGACCAGAAATATATCGGTGCCCTTATCTGTCCTAATCAGGCAAACGTTATTGCCTATGCAGAGGAAAACTCAGTACTCTACGATAACTACGATAATCTTCTTGAAACAAACGAAATACAGAATCTCTTCCGCACGGAAATTGATATGCTTGTCAATGCAAAAACAGGCTTCAGAACCTGCGAACGTATCTTCAAGTTCAAGCTCTTAAAAGAAAGCTTCCAGGTAGGAAGGGAAATAAATGTAAAGCAGGAAGTAATGAGGCATGTTTTAAATGCACTTTACAAAAAGGAGATAAAACAGATTTTCTCCGCAAAATAATTAAGCGCACTGCGTTTTTAATGACAGAAAAAAAAAGAGGCAGCTGTTAAATTATGTTTTCCAGCAGCCCTTAAAAATTGATTCAGTTCAATTTTGGATGCACCTGAAAAAACTCGTCCTAACTCTCACATATTTTTCAGGTGCATTTTTTTATGGTCAAAACTTTTCTTTTTATTTATAATTTTTTTATAGTGAAAAAGTTATTCCTTTTTTGTCTGGTAATTCTTTCTTTCTCTTTGTGCACGGCTGATGATTATGTTTTTTCTAAGGATTACAGTCATTCAGAAGATTATCATGAAAAAGTTCCCGCTCTTTTACAGGGGATCTGGCAGGGAGAAGACAGGCTTGTTTTATTCTCGGGTGATAATTCTTCCTATACCTGCATCCTTCGTGTTTTTTATAAGTGGTATGATGACAGGGCTTCAGAGCCTTCAGAATATTCTCAGATTTCAACAAGGGACAGAAACAATACAACGGCCCTTCATCCTGAAAATATTGACATGGCTTTTAAAACGATAATTGAAAATACTGATAAAACTGCAGGTGCCTTTGAAATCCGTGTTAAGTATCCTGGTTTAAAAGACTATGTTTATATTCCTGTCGCAGTAATTAACGGGAATCTTTATTTAAGGTTTTATTATTCTCTTTCTCTGGAGCCTTTAGAAGAAGGGGAAGAGAAAAAAACTTCAGAGACACCTTATTATCTTATTGACGTAGGTACTGCTTCAGGCATTACAATTTCTCCTCCTGTAATTAAAAAAGAACTTCTGTGCTTTTACTCATCTGCTTCATCAGTCTATCATATCCGCTACTGGCTTTCAGACATGGAAGAAACCGATGAAAAAGCTGAGTTTTTAGACGGAGCAGATGTTTTTAATGTACCTAAATACATTCAGTCTTCAGGAAAGCTTTACACCTGCACGACAGGACGGAGCCATAGAATCAGAAATATTCAGAAAAGCCCGGATTTTCCAAAAGAGTTTATAAGTGACAGTCAGAAAATACTTTTTACAGCAGATAAGCCTTATCTTGTTTATGTAAATGGTTCAGGAAATCATGAAAAAATTGATGAAATGGTCAAAAAGAATAATTCACGCATTCATCCTGCTCAAAAGCCGCCGTTTCCTGTAAGTCATATTGATTTTCACTGGAAAGAAATTTCTGAACTTGAAAAATACAATCCTTATACCTGGAATAAAAGAAATCTGGACATTCATAAATAAGGCTTTCTTCCCGCAGTCTTCTATAATTGTATATTTTGATTAAAAATATTATAATAGAAAAAAGTTATTTAAATATTTTTTAAGGGGATAAGTCGTGTATACACCAGTAAATCCAAAACCAGATTTTCCAAAACAGGAAGAAGAAATATTAGAGTTCTGGGCTAAAAATGACACATTTAAAAAATCAGTAGAACAGCGTTCAAAAGCAGAAGAATTTGTATTCTTTGACGGTCCTCCCTTTGCAACAGGACTTCCTCACTTCGGTCATTTCATTCCTTCTACAATTAAAGATATTATTCCCCGCTATCAGACAATGAAGGGTAAACATGTTGAAAGACGTTTCGGCTGGGACTGCCACGGTTTACCTGTAGAAAACTTAATCGAAAAAGAACTTGGAATTAATTCAAAACACGAAATTGAAGCTTACGGAATCGATAAATTCAACGACAAATGTAAGGCATCAGTTCTTAAATATACCTCAGAATGGCGTAAAACAATTACCCGCATGGGACGCTGGGTTGATTTTGACAATGATTACAAAACAATGAACCCTGAATTCATGGAAACCATCTGGTGGGTAGCAAAAACTCTCTGGGAAAAAGGCCTTATTTATGAAGGTCAGTACATTCTTCCTTACTGTCCGCGCTGTTCAACAGTTCTTTCAACTCATGAACTTGCACAGGGCTATAAAGATGTAACTGAAGCTGCTATCACAGTACGCTTTAAGATTACAAAAGCTCCTGATGGATTTAACGATCCTGACATGACAAACGGAAAAACTTACTTTATTGCATGGACAACAACTCCATGGACTCTTCCGTCAAATCTTGGTCTTTGTATGGGCCCTGATATCGATTATGTAAAAATTCTTGATAAAGAATCAGGTGACTATTATATCCTCGCTGAAGCAAGGCTTTCTTCTTATTACAAAAACGAAGATGATTACACAATAATTTACCGTAAAAAGGGAAGTGAATTTATCGGTGCTCACTATGAACCTCTTTTCCCTTATTTTGCAAAATTGAGTGACCCTGCCGTATGTCAGGCTGAAAGCGGTCAGAAATGCAGCGAAGGTGCTTTCCGTATGTTCAATGCAGAGTATGTATCAACTGAAGACGGTACAGGTATTGTTCATATTGCTCCTGCTTTCGGTGAAGACGATAATAAAGTTTTCAGAGGCAGCGGCGTTCCTAATGTTCAGCCAATTGATGCTGAATGTAAGTTTGTTTCACCTGTAAATGATTATGCAGGACGTTTTGTAAAAGACTGTGATAAAGATATCATTATCCGCCTTAAAGAAGAAAAAAAACTTGTTAAAAAAGACCAGCACATGCACTCATACCCGCACTGCTGGAGATGTTCAAGTCCTCTTATTTACCGTGGAATCGGTTCATGGTTTGTTAAAGTTGCAGATCATCATGATTCACTCTTAAAGGCAAATTCTCAGATTAAATGGCAGCCTTCACACATTAAAGAAGGCCGTTTCGGAAAATGGCTTGCAGGAAGCCGTGACTGGGCAGTAAGCCGTAACCGTTATTGGGGTAACCCGATTCCAATCTGGAGATGTGATAATCCTGACTGTAAAAAAACTGTCTGTGTAGGTTCCCGTGATGAACTTAAAAAACTCTCAGGAATTTATCCTGAAGATCTCCACAAACAGTATGTAGATAAAATTACTTTCACCTGTCCTGAATGTAAAAAAGGTACAATGCACCGTATTCCTGAAGTATTTGACTGCTGGTTTGAATCGGGCAGCATGCCTTATGCACAGCAGCATTATCCTTTTGAAAATAAAGAATACTTTGAAAAGCATTTCCCTGCAGACTTTATTTCAGAAGGACTTGATCAGACAAGAGGCTGGTTCTATACACTGACAATTCTTGCAAGCCACCTTTTTGATAAGCCTGCATTTAAAAACTGTATTGTAAACGGACTGGTGCTTGCAGAAGACGGAAGAAAAATGTCGAAGTCTCTCCGCAACTATACAGATCCTGTAGAAGCAATCAATAAATTTGGTGCAGATGCACTTCGTCTTTTCCTTACTCATTCAGCTGTAGTTAAGGCAGATGACCTTCGTTATTCTGATAACGGTGTACGCGAAGTCCTTAAAAATATCATAATTCCTCTCTGGTCAGGTTATAATTTCTTCATAAGTTATGCCAATGTCGAAAATTATCAGGCTAAAGGAATGTTTGACACTAAGCTTCCTTCAAATCCTATGGACCGCTGGATTATTTCAGTTGCCCAGAAGATGGTAAAAGATGTTTCCAGTGCCCTTGATGATTATGATTTAAGTGCTGCAATTGATCCTCTCATTGGTTTTATTGATGAACTTAATAACTGGTACATCCGCCGTTCAAGAAAGCGCTTCTCACGAAATGACAACAGTCAGGACCAGATTGAAGCTTTTGAAACCCTTTATACAGCCCTTAGGACTTTCTCTTTGACAGCAGCGCCATTTATTCCGTTTATTGCCGAAGAAATGTGGCAGAATCTTAAGCTTGAAGGTGACAAAGAATCCGTTCATCTTATGGATTTCCCTGTATATAACGAAAAGTTCCGTGATACAGAACTTGAGTTTAAAATGGCAACTGTTCAGAAAGCAGTTTCAATGGGACGCTCCCTGCGTAACCAGTTCAACTTAAAGAACCGCCAGCCTCTTGCCGCTGCAGAACTTGTAACAAGAAATCCTGATGAACGCAAAGTTCTTGAAGCAATGGTTGATGCAATCGCTGAAGAATTAAACGTAAAGAAGGTTCATTTCCATGAACGCGAAGATGAACTTGTTCAGTATTCAGCAAAGGCCAATTTCAAGGTGCTTGGAAAAGAACTTGGTCCTAAAATGAAAGCCGCTGCAGCACAGATTGTAACACTTTCAAATGACCAGATTTCTGATATTCTGGGCGGAAAGACCCTTTCAATTGATGTTGAAGGTCAGAAACTTGACCTTAATGCAGAAAAAATAATCGTAGAAAGAACTGAAAAAGAAGATTTAAAAGTTCTTAACGAAGGAACAATTACAATCGGTCTTGAAACAAAAGTAACTGATGAACTTAAAAAAGAAGGCTATGTAAGGGATTTAATCCGCGGTATTCAGTCACTCCGCAAGGAAAACGGACTTACCGTACAGGATAAGATTAACCTTACAGTCGGCGGAGATGCTGAACTTAAAGCCGCATTTGAAATGTTCTCTGATCTTATTGCTTCATCAACTTTAACTGCAAGCCAGAACTGGTCTGAGTCAGTTAACGGTTCACAGATTGAAGCTGATGATAAAACCTGGAGTGCTGCTATTGTTAAAGCATAGTTTTTTAAGTGCAGTAAAAATACTTTCCTTTACTGCACTTACTTTATTTTTATTCTCCTGTAAATCCGCCCCTCAGGTTGAGCCTGTAGATCCGTTAAATCTTATTGATGCCACGGCACCGATAATTATTTATATTCCTGTAACAGCAAACCGGAACTTTGTTGAATATGCCATGGTTCAAATGGCCGGTATGTCAGAAAAAGATGCTGCAACTATTGCAGGAAGAACTAAAAATATTGCAATTTCAACTGATTCAGACGGCGCTTTTCAGGCTGCACTTGAGGGAAGCTATCCGAAAATCGGCATAAACATGGCTCTTTCAGAAAAAAAAGGCTGGAAGTCTGCTTATACGACTGACACGACTCTCCCTGTAGTTTTTTATTCATCAGACCAGTTTGGAATTCAGGTCGGAAATCCTGATTCTTTAACGCTGGTAGCAGGTCAGACTGCCAGTCCTCTTTTAAAGCGTTATGAAAATGAGCAGCACCGTTTGATTTTAGCTTCGCAGGGAGTAGAGGATTCAATCGAAGAAAATCCCCTGAATTCAAAAATTTATGACTTTTTAAAAGACAATAATAATCTTGAAATCCGTTTTTACTCCCAGAATCCTGCTGCTTTTTTAAATAAATTCTTAGGAAAAGCGCTGAGCCTCGGTCTGACTAATTTAAGCGGCTCACTTATAGAATCTAAGGCTGATAAGACTTTTGCACTGAAACTGGATCTTGAACTTACTGGCAGTACAATATCTAAAGCGGCAGTCAAAATGCTTAAAATTGCACTTTTCCCGATACCTGCTAAAATAGTTCAGACAGGTGAAAATCATGTCCAGATTACAGATATTTCACTTACATATAATCAGCTTATAAAACTTATAAAAAGATAGAACAGGAATTATAATTATGAAAAGCAGCGAAAAGATTATTTTAAAGGCAGAAGATTTAGACGGTTACCTTAAAGAGAAAGATTTTAAGGATATTGAACTTTTAAAAAATATGTACGAGGAAAACCTTAAAGCGTTTGAACCTCTCAATAAAGACAAGGTAATCGATAATTTTGACAGAATCGGTCATGAACTTCAGCGTATCTGTTCTGAAAACCCAAGAATAAAGGTATTTTCTTTTGAAACAGACACAGGAAGTCATGCAGAAGCAAGCCGTGTTATCTCAAAACTCCGCGACATCAACACCGGTCATCAGGAATTTATCTACTATGTTCAGCGTGCCTATGAAATGCTTTTCCGTCTTGCTTTTACAGACCATTATGAAAGCAATAAAGGACACATTGTAGTTAAGACTCCTGTTTCTTCTCCTGTTCAGAATTATGCAGTACATAAAATTCCTGATATTGATAATCAGATTGAAAATACAGTAATGTGCGTAATGCTCCGAGGAGCTCTCCTTCCAAGCATTATCATGTCTAAAGAAGTAGAAGAATATTCAAGTCACAAATATGTTACTCCATTTGCACTTTTCAAGATTAACCGTGATGATTCAAAAAATGAAAATAACATGGAATACATCCTTGACCTTAAAAAATCCTTCTTCAATATTGAAGATCTTGACGGTAAGGACCTTATTTTTGCAGATCCTATGAATGCAACAGGCGGTTCTCTCGTTACAGTTGTAAAATATCTGCAGCAGAACGGTGTAAAACCAAAATCAATTAAATTCTTTAATGTTATTTCTGCCCTTAAAGGAAGCATTCGTGTAACACGCGCTCTTGAAAACTGTACCTGTTATACCCTCTGGCTTGATCCTGTATTAAATGAAAAAGCTTATATCATGCCGGGACTTGGAGATGCAGGTGACAGATTAAACGGCTGTGATAAAAAAGATAATCCGCGCAACATTATCAGACTTATTGCAGATTACGGTTCAAATATCTCTGAACTTTACAGAAACCAGCTTGCAAAAATTGAAGAGACTGTACTTGAATAGATTTTTTATTTTCACAGCTGTTCTTTCTCTTTTGTTTTCTGTTTTAAGCGGATGTCAGACAAGTAATGCTTTAAAGATTCCCGGCGAAACAGAACTTATTACAAAAAATATTGCTTCAGAATATTTTACCATTGCAGAGGCTTATTCTGAATTAAAAAAATGGGATAAGGCCTGTACGTATTATAAGCTTGCAATGCAGGAAAAAACTCTTCGTTTGAGTGCATATTACAAGCTTGCACGCTGTTATGCACTGTCAGGAGACTATGCTTCTTCAACCAGATGTTATTCAGAATTACTTGAACTTGATCCTGAAAACAAGGACTTAAAACTTTCACTTGCTTATGTAAAAGGCATGAATGGAAATACAGAGGAAGCCCTGGAAATGTATAAAAGCCTTACACAACTTTATCCAAATGATTCTTCCGTACTTGTAAATTATATAAATCTTCTTTTATTTACAGAAAAAAAGGATGAAGCAAAAGAACAGTTCCTTATTCTTGAAGAAAAATTCCCTGACAATTCTGAAATAAAAAGGCTTTCTGAAAAAGTAAACGCAGGATCTGATGTACCTTCAGAAAGTGAAAATAAACCTTCGTTACCGCCGCCTGAGGCAAATTAAAATTAAAGACTAACTGTTTAAGATATATTCCCTGTATTTTTCAGGGCTTACCCTGAAAGCAATTATTGGTGAATCTTTTTCTTCCTGTGCGTGCTGTTCTGCAGCTGAAGCTTCTGTTAAAAGTCTTTCAGCACTGATTGTTCTTCCGGTTCTTGATGAAATTCCCATTGTAACTTTAATGTCCGGGTTAGTTTCCTTTAAGAAAGAAGAAAGTTTTGAATGAAGGCTTTCTGCCTGTGCAAGTGCCTGGTCAAGTTTTGTATCTTTAATTATTACTGCATAACCGTTTTCATAATCAAAAATAAGGCTTCCAGGAACTGCGTATTCAATCATTTTAAGATTAACGGTATCTGAGTCTGAGAACTGAGGTGTTATTTTTATTATTAAAAGTGAAAGGTCCTGTTCAAGGCCTGAAGAATTAATGAGGTTCTCTTCGAGACTTGAATTAAGTTCATTCTGATTTAAAATTGTAAACGACTTTTCAGGAAGAGGCTTTTCTTCATTTTCGGCTGTTTTTTCTTCGCTGAGCTCTTTGTTCAGATCGATTTCATCAGAAAATAAAGCCTTTTTTTCATCTTCAGAAAGTGAATAAGGGTTATCATCTTCCTGAGGTTCTTTTTCGCTGTCTGAGTCTTCATCATCTGGGATTTCTTCGGATTCGTATGCGCTGAAATCAGAATATGATTTTGAAGTCTCCGGTTTAGCAAATATAAGTACTACAAACGCGATTACAGTTCCGGCAAGAATTAAAATAAAAGATGTACGGGCATAATAGAAAATTGAGGAAGGACGTACTGTATAAATCACAGCTTCTATTTCAAGAGGAATATTTTTTGAATTAGGAACTGACTGTCTGTAAACTTTTGCGTGGTCTGTATCAGTTTTTACCGGCTGAGAAGGGTAAGAATAAATTACTGTCTGGTCACTTTTTAAAGTGAGTTTATTGTAGTTTTTAAAATCACCTGCAGCGCGTATAAAAGCATCAGAAAAATTATATGAATCTATTGTGTAATTTGAAGCGGCAAGAGAGGTCTGTTCAACAAGATTTAAAAATATATCATCAGAATGTGAGTTTCTGCTGTTTTTGTCGAGGATGATTCCTGCAATAAAATAAATAACTGAAGCTGTAAAAACGGCACTGATTAAAACTGCAATAATGTTAAATGTTTTCTTTGTCATAATTTAAGTATATCGTAAGGTTTTAGAGCGCGCAAGTTCATAACTTTTCTGAATGCTCATGCTCCTTTCATAAAAAGCAGCTAACGGAAGCAGTGCAAAAAAAGAGGGCTGCGACAGGTTTTCCAGATAACTGTCTTTCAGTGATAAAATCTCCTTTTTAAGTATTTTTATAAAACTATCAAAATCAAAGGCTGTAAGCTCGCCTTTGAATTCTTCCTTACTTGTATTTAGAAAATATTCAAAAGATTTTCTGTAATTTTCAAGAACTTCAGTCGTCAGGCGGTTATTGTTTTTTATCAGCTGTGTTCTGAACATCAGGGAAAGATAAGTTTTTTCTGAAGAATTTATACAGTTAGAATCCTTATTGTATAGTGTTTCAAGATAAGTTCCCTTTGCGTATGGTTTTCCGTTTAAAAAAGCAAAATCAGCTCCAAAATATTGTGTCTTTGTAAATCCCAGTTTTGCCGCAAGGTCAGCGCAGGCAATGGTTACTGTTCCTGCACCGGCGTTAAGGTGAATAAATGAATTTGAACAGGCTCTTGAAGCAAGTATGCAAAGCGGATGTCCTGATTCAAAGAAAAGAACCTTCTTTCCATTTGCTATAAGTTTCCGGGAAATAGCCGGACTGGAACATAAATCCATTACAAAAACTGTATTACTAAATAATTTTTTTTCGTGAAGAAAATGTGCGTGACTTATCATCTGGGCGTCAAGACTTAAAACCGCATCTGGAGTAATATTTGATTTTAAGAGGGTAGAATAAGCTGTATCTGTAGAAATAATAAAATAATCTTCCCTTTTTTGAATGAGCTGTGAGATACTTTCATCTAAGGATGGCCCGGCTGCAATTATTGCGGCAGTTTTTTTAGTGTATTTTTTTAATTCATCAAATAACGTCTGACTTTTACATCCGTCTGCAAGCTTAAGGTTTCCAAATATATTTTTCTGCCATATCTTTCCGAATCTTGCCTGCACTGAATAATCAGCGCGCACAGAATCCATTGCTAAATCAACTGTCTGCCTTATAACTCTAAGAAAATCACTAAAAGCGTTTTCCCAGCCTCTTAAGCAGGTAAACTGAAGGTTTGAGTAAACTCCCGGAAGATAAGTGTTAATTATTGTATTGAAAAGGTTTTCAGCAGGGCAGAAAATTACCCTAGGGTCTTTTGAGAGCTCTTTGCAGCAGTCTATCTGATTCAAAAATTTAAAATCTTCCTGAGACTGTTCTACTACTATAATTTTTCTATTTTCGTTCTGCTCAAGAAGTTTTTTTATGTGATAACCGCCGCAAAGTCCTGCGATTACAAAAAAGAGAGTGTCATTACTGAATTGAGATGAAAACATTTCTGCTTCTTTAACTGGATCATATTTTGAGCAGACTGAAAGTCCGTCTTTTAAGGGGACTAATAAGTTTGTTTTAGAACTGCAAAGGTTAGTGTAAACGCTGCTCATCAAAGCCTCTCAATCTTTTTTAAAAGTTTACTCTGCTCAACTTCTATTTTTTTTAGGCATTCTTCTTTCTGGCTTTCATTTTCTGCTCTTTTTAAAAGTAAGGTTTCAAGCGGAAAAAGTTCTGCATTGTATTGTGAATCTTTTATAATTTTTTCAGCTGTAGTTTTTATTTTCTGTGGATTTGTTTTATTGTCAGAAAAAGAAATTTCAGTTTCGCCTTTTTCTGCAGAAAACTTTATATTTTTCCAGTCCGCTTCTTTTACCGGTAAAAGTGAGTTATTATATTTCCAGTCATCAGAAAGCCTTAAAAGACGGTCAGTAAAAGTTTTTTTCTGGTTTTTAAACCAGTCCCTGTAAACCTGAAGACTTCCGTCTGAATTAAAGCGTGAAAGGGTAAGACGGTTTTCTTTTGTTTTCAGCCTGAAATCAGTGCAGGAATTAATGCTTTCAAGCTGGTTTGGAAGAGTGTGCTGGAATGCATCTGAACTTTCCAGATCAAGTCCTGTAAAGTATACATTTTTATCAGTAAGAGTTAATGAAAGAAGTGCTGCAGTGCCGCTTACAGTTCCGTTTCTTGTGGCATAGATAAAGTTTATTTTGTTATTTTTAAGTAAAACTTCTCCTGTACTCTCACTGTAAATTAATGGAAGAACTGTAAAGTTTTCAAGAATGCTTTTTGGACAGCATGCTTCATCTGTAATTGCAAAAACTGTATTTTGCAGCAGGGCTGAGTATTTTTTTATAAACTCAAGGTGTTTTTTTGCCCACCAGCCGCCGTCAGTACTTAATACCATGTCAGGAATAATTCCGTTGTAAAGCATTACTGAAAGTGAAGAAGAAACACTTATAAGATAAAATTTATTTCTGTTTTTTTTAATCTGCTCTATTGAAGTTTTCAGGGAAGGGCCGGAAGCTGTGATCAGAATATCTTTGTTAATTTTTTTTATTGAACAGATTTTCTTTGTGTATTTTAAAAAGTTGACAGAGTTTAAAAACCACTTTTTTGCAAAGTGATTTCGGGTATTAATTATATCGCGCGAAAGCATTACTGCTTTTTTTATTTCTTTCCAGCATTCATTGTTGATGTTTTCAAAAGCAAGAGAACTTCCAGGCCAGGAGTAAATTGCAGCTGATAATAAGGTTTCTTCACCAAAGGCATTAAACAGTTCCTGGAAAAATCCTTCGCCTTTAAAATATAAAACTTTGTCCCATAAATAGTTTTTGTCATCAAAGGCGTCTGTGAATCTGACTGCGCAAAGTTTGACACCAGGGAATTTTTGCCGCAGAAATTTATTTGAGTATGAGAGGGCAGGTTCAGTTATTATTATGTAAGAAGGAGTAAAATCTGGTTTTAAAGATGATACAAAATTCTGGGCTTCTCTTTGAGGATTATAATTTGAATGGATGTGTTTACCGTTAAAAGTGCAGGTCCTTTCTTTGTTTTTTGCTTCAAAAAAAACTATTTCAAGTTTTTCGCCTGTCACAATTTAGTCCTGATTTAAAAATGCAATTGTTCCTTTCTGATTAGGACAGATTCCTGCTGAAAGAACAAGAAGATTTGAAGTTCCCGAATTGCCGAAAAAGAGTGATGTTGTAGTATTGAGGTGAAATTCAAGGAATTTTTCATCAACTTCTTCTTTTGAAAATACTACAGCCTTGATTTCTTCATTTGTGCCCTGTGCACAGCAGTTTGGAGAAGCAAAATACTTTTTGAATAAATAGAAAAGCTGCTCCATTGCTACTTTTTTTAATTCTTCTTTTGTGTTTTTTTCAAGATTGTTAAAGGCATTTTCCATTGAAAGTTTTGCCGAAACAATAAACATATTTGCTGAGGAAATGGCAAAACCATCATTTAAGTTATATGATTTTTCAGTATTATTTATTCCATTAACACAGCCTGAAAGTTCATATTTAAATTCGTTTGTGTTTACGCTGTCAGGAGAAAAATCATCCCAGGTTAAAAAATAATTGATGTTTCCATCTTTCTTAAACGGAAGAACAGAAATTTTTGAAATTGAATCCCTTAAGTTTTTTGAAAACAGCTGGAAAAAAGGTGTGAGTTCTTCATTTTCGTAAAAAGACCAGTCCGGGCTGTCTTTTACTGTGCCTTCCCAGAAATCTTTTGTAGAAAAGGAATTCTCAATGGAAATTAAATCCATGCCTTTGCAGTGCTTCAAATAATAAAACTCACCGTGCGGACAGTAAATACCGCATCTGTGAAGGCCGTGAGAAGAAGCCCATACATAAAAATCAATACCATTTGAATCATCTGGGATATTATCTGAGGAATTATTTTCTGAAAGTGACTTTTCAAGAAGTTCTGCACGGCGGAGTAAACCGCCTTTGTGTGCATTCATCTGTGTGATATGGCTCAAAAGACCCATTATGCAAGCCCCAGTTCCTTGAAAAGTTTTTTGTATGTGTCAAACTGTTCTGACTGAGCAAATTCTGCAATCTTTTCTTCCGGAAGATTTTCAAGAAGCTGATCCATGTAACTGAGTACAGATTTAATTTCTGAAGTAAGTTCATTTGAAAGACCTGCTTCAGATTCATCTGCTTTTTCCTCAAGATAGTCAAGTTTGTCTTCTGTAAGAGAAGCAGAAATCGGAGGATCTTCTTTTGTAAGTTCGTCAAAAGGATCAGAAACGCTTTCTGCGCTTTCTTCCTGTGGAGTCTGTGCTTCTACATCTGAACTGTCCATTAAATCAACTGAACTTGATTCAACGAGAATATCATCATTAGGAAGGGCAGAGTCATCTTCAGTTTCATCTCCCTGAGAATAATCGATGTCATCAAGTGAAGGTTCATCTACAGGAGCCTGTGGTGTTTCAGAGAAATCCATTCCAAAGTCATTATTTTCTTCATAATCTTCTTCTGGAATTTCAATGTCACTGTCAACATTTCCAAGAATGCTGTTTTCGTCTTCACCGGCAGATGCTTGTGAATCTGTACTTTCTGTTACATCTGAATCAGAAACTTCCTGGCTGTCTGCAGTTGAGATGTCTGCTGTATTGAGGATGTTGTCAAGTTCATCTGTTGAAAGGGCAATTGTGTCATCTTCGTCTGTATCAGCAAAGAAGCCTTCGCTTTCTTCCTGAGGAACAGCCGGAATGTCAATTGAAGAAGGGGATGACTTCATTTTTTCAAAGTCATTTTTGAGGGATGCAATTTCGTTTTTAAGTGAAGAAAGTTCACCTACAATCTGATCAAAAATAGCTGTCATCTGAGTAGAAGGTTTTTCTTCTTCTGCTTCCATTTCTGAAAGAATCGGAGCCTTGATTGAATCAGCAAATTCTGCTGTTCTGAGGGCTTCGTTAGAATCAGTTGAATCATCGAAGAATGAAGAGGTCTCTTCTTCAAATGAATCCGGGATTTCTGCTGCAATTGAAGGATCAAGTTCAGTATCAATTGTTTCTTCATCTCCGATATTTAAATCTTCAATGGATTCACTTGTTACTGTTTCTTCTTTTTCTTCATCAGGAATATCGTTTACTTCACGGACAATTGCATCTTCCTGTTTTCCGATGCTTACTGTATTGCCGTTTTCATCAGTTACATTTCCAAGAAGTGAATCTACATCAAAATCAGAATCTTCTTCAGGTGCAAAATCTTTCTCAGGTGTAGCTGAAGATACTGTATCTGATTCAAGAACAGGATTATCATCATCTGCTGTAACTGAAAAATCATCTTCCTGAACTGTTTCTTCTGTATTGTCTTCGGTCATGCTAAGACCTTCATCAAATGAAACTGTTTCTTCTGAAGGGGAAGTTTCTGTGTTTTCTTCAGCCGGAGTGTCAGCAGTTTCTGCAGCAGTAAAGCTGTCTTCTGAAGCAGTTTGTGAAGCAGTTTGTGAAACAGTTTCAGAAACTGTTTCAGTCTGAGCCTGTTCTGAAGAAGTGTCCTGAATTGAATCTGTATCATCAAAACCAAATTCGCTTAAATCAATGGTTTCCATTCCTTCGTTTGAAGAAGAATCTGACGCAGTTTCTTCATCTGCTGTATTTTCTTCAGCCGGGCTTTCATCGGAACTTATATCATCAAAGCCGAATTCGCTTAAATCAACATTTTCTGTTCCGTCAGGAGCATCTGAATCAGCGTTACTTTCTGTGGAAGCTGTGTCAAAAGTGTCTGCTGTAAAGCCTGAAGAACCGTCTTCTGTGTTATCTGAGTCAAATGAAAGGTCAAGGTTAAAAATGTCGTCATCTGAGGATTCTGAAACTGCAGGTTCTGAATTTTCTGAAGAAATATCATCAGAGTTTTCATCATCAGCACTTACGCCGAAGTCTGACATGTCAACATCTTCTGTTTCTGTGCTATCCTGTGGTTCACTTGAATGAGGAGCAATTCCCTGTTCTTCTTTTTCTTTAATTTTGTCTTCATCAGGGCCTGTTTCAAATACTCCGCCTTCGATGAATTCGTCCAGGGAAATTTCTTCTTCTCCGCCGTCTGAGGCAGCATTTTCAGAAACCTCATCTGAGTTGTCTGTAAAGTCAGGGACAGAAGATTCTGTAATTTCAGAAGTTTCCTGAGCTTCCTCTGCGGTGTCCTGTGTAACACCTGTAATTGCAGAGAGTTCTTCTGCTGAAAGGGCAGTGTCATTATTGTCGTAATCTTCTGTAACCGGTTCGTCGATTACGTCAAGATCTGAAAAATCAGGTAAGTCTGTATCAAGATTGAAATCGTCAAGATTCTGGTTTGTATCTGCTGTAGAGGAATCTACGGTTTTAGGTGGTGTTTTTACCCAAACGCCGTAACTGTCAAGTTCATTTGTGTCTTTTGAATCGCTCATAATGTCCCCTTCATTAAAAATAAATTTATTTGTTATATTTTCGGCAATAACACCTGATTTCAACAGAACAAAATAAATTTATAATAAGAATATTATAACACCAAGTTTATTCAAAGTCCATCAAGATTTTTTATAAATTCTGCTTACAGAAATTCAAGAATTTGCCGATAAAAATAATATTATGAAAAGGTTTCGATTTTTATCCGCAGCCTGCGCCGGCACAGTTTTTTATGTTTTAGTTTCTTTTTTTGCAGGAAGAGACGGATTACTGGCATATAGACAGCAGCAGGAACAGAAAAGAATTTTAAGTGTAAGGACAGGACAGATTCAGAAAATCAATGATTCCCTCCAGCTTGAATTTACTGCGCTTGAAAAAGATTCAGAAGTAATTGCAGGTCTTGCAAAAAAACTTGGTTATGTTTCTGCAGGTGATAAAATCGTAAAAATCAACGGCCTTTCATTTGATAACGAAAGAATATATGATCCGGGAACTCCAGTTAAGGCAGTTGAACCGGATTATCTTCCGGAATGGGTTGCAAAAGCTCTTGGCGTCAGTGCCTTCTTTGTTGTTTATCTTTATCTTTTAAGCCGTGACATTAAAGCAGGACTTTTCAGACGAAGAAAAGAGAGTGTGTTTATTGGAGGTGTTCCGGTTTATGATTTGCCGCAAGTCTGATTCAGAGTCTGTTCTTATTGCCGCGGATTATATTAGACGCGGTAAAATTGTAATTCTTCCTACTGATACTGTTTATGGTTTTTCCGGAATTGTTGACGGAAGACATTATTCTTATCATACAGCAGAAAAAATCACTGAATTAAAAGGACGTGATGAAAAAAAACATTATATCCAGCTCCTTTCTAAACCTGAAGACGTAAAAAAATATACCAGAGATGTAATTCCTGATGAATTATTTGAAAACTGGCCGGGACCTTTAACAATTATTGTACACACATTTGCAAAAGACGGAAATTTTGCAACTACGGCATTCCGCTGTCCTGGAGACGAATGGCTTAGAAAAGTGATTTCTCAGTGCGGGGCTCCTGTATACTCAACCAGTGTAAATAAAAGCGGTAATCCTCCGCTGAATAATTTAGTAGATATAAAAAAAGAATTCGGTTCTGCTGTTGATTTAATTGTTGATGACGGAGATAAATCTTCCGGGGTTCCGTCAACTATTGTTTCTGTTCTTGAAGACGGCAGTGTTAAACTCATCCGCCAGGGTGCAGTTAAAATAAACTGTGCTGTCTGATTGATTTAGTTTTTAGTCCAGACTGATTTTATTTTGCCTTGTACAGGAGAAGAACTGCTGTCGGGCATAATAAGTGTATTTTTTGTTCCCTTCAAAGTTGATTCTCCGTCCATTTTAAAAATCCATTCTGCAGGCGGAGCTGAAACTGCAGCTTTTAAAGCTGTTTCTCTTGAAAACTCAGGGAAAAATGAAGCATTCGATTTTCCGACCTGTTTTATTTTTATATTTGAATCAGAAATGCTTACCTGGATGTTCATTGTGGCGCCGTTTTTGAAAATTATAAAACCGCGGCCACCCCTTAAAATTACAATTTTGTCTGCGTATGGTTCTCCAGTCCAGTTTCCTGAAAGGTTTTCTATGTTAATCTTTGAAACTGCTTCACTGTCAGAAAAATTCTCACTGTTTTTTAAAGATGTACTTTCGGTATTCTGCTTTAACGGCTGAAGAAGCTCGTCAATTGAATCTCTTGCACCTGTCAGCATTTTGTAATAAGAATCGTAAATCTTTACTGTTGAATAAACTTTACCGTCCTGAAGTCTTTTTGCATTAAATGAACAGTTCCATTTTACGTCCTGTTCGCCGGTGCGTTCTTCTTTAATTTCTGCATAAAAAACGATTTTTGAACGGGGAGTTGAGCTTATGTCCGGGAGTTTACTGGAAACTGAACTTAAATCAGGTCTTTTATCCATTATTGCAAGATTATCGATTGAATTTAACTGGGTATAAAAAAGGTCCTGTGCCATTTTGAGCATGCCGGTGTCAGAAGAAGAAGAAATAACACCGTAATAGTCAAGCTGCAGGGGAGAAGCAGAACTGCAGAAAAGAGAAAGAAAAGAAACTGTCAGAAAGCAAATGAATCTTTTCAAATGGCCGTTCCTTAAAAGCTTAAGGCATTATTTAAGAACTGAGTTTTTAAACTCCCTTCTTAAATCTCTGTTTATATCACGCTCTTTAATTGTTTCCCGTTTATCATACTGTTTTTTACCTTTACAGATCCCTAAGGTCAGTTTTACGCGTCCGTTTTTAAGGTAAAAATCCAGAGGGATGAGCGTATAGCCTTTTTCGTCCACTTTTCTCTGAATCCTTTTGAGTTCTTCTTTATGAACAAGAAGTTTTTTTACTCTGTCAGGATTATGATTAAAAATTGACGAATACTTGTATTCTGAAATGTGAAAATTACGCATCCACAGTTCACCATTTAATATTTCGGCATAAGAATCAGAAAACGATACATTTCCTTCTTTAACTGATTTTACTTCAGTTCCTTCAAGAACAATGCCGCATTCATAGGATTCTTCTACAAAATAATCGAAACGGGCTTTTTTATTCTGTGCAATAATTTTTACATTTTCAGGCATAACAATAATTATATTAGGAAATATTTTACCTTGCAACCGGACCAAAAAAAAGGTATGTTTTAATTATGGTACGGGATATTTATTCAATTTCATACAAAATGAAAAGAGATTTATACAGCAGAATTTCAACAGTAATTCTATGTTTTTTTATTACTGTTCTTGCAGTTAATGCTGTAATGGGGTTTTTGTGTTATCCAGTCCATACTAAAACTGATTCAATGATGCCGGATATTCCTGATAACAGCGTTGTTCTTGTTTCGCCGCTGTTAAAAAAAGCAGAAAGAGGGCAGATAATCCTGGTTGAAACTGCCCGTAAGGAAAAACTTCCTTTTTTTAAGAAAATCCTGAATTCGACTGTAAGTTTTTTTACAGCAAGACAGTGTTCTCCTTTTGAATCCGGTACTGCTTTAAAACCTTCTTTAAGGCGTGTAATTGGATTTCCTGGAGATGAACTTTATATTTCAAATTATCTTGTCTATGTAAAACCTTCAGGAGAACAGCATTTTTTAACTGAATTTGAACTTACAAAAATTGATTATAATCTGACAGTTGGTGAAACTTCAGCAGGTACGGATCAGAAAATCGGCGCACTGGGGAATATGGAAAAACTGACCTTAAAAGAAGGTGAGTACTTTGTACTTTCAGATAACCGCCTTGAAGGAATTGATTCGAGAATCTGGGGCCCTGTAACAAATAAAAATATCCGCGGACGTGCACTTTTTGTTTATCTCCCTTTTAATAAGGCGCGTTTTTTTTAGTAATCTTTAATTTATGACCTCTTCACTTTATGTTCACATTCCCTTCTGCACTCAAAAATGCGGTTACTGTGATTTTTTCAGTGTTCCCCTTGTATCCGGGGATAATAAATGTGTACCTGACATAAACTTTGTCAGGGCTTTGATTTCAGAAACCGCTTATCATGTACGTAAATACCAGATTGAAAAATGGAACACAATTTACATTGGCGGCGGGACACCGGGGCTTTTATCTCCTGAACTTCTTTCTGTTCTTGTTGCAGGTTTAAAGTCACTTGTTAAAGACAGTGCGGTTAATGAAATTACTGTTGAACTTAATCCTGACAATGTAACTCATGAACTTTTAGCCAGCGCATTGTCTTGCGGCGTTACAAGAATTTCCATGGGAATTCAGGCACTTGATGATAAGGTTTTAAAAGCATGCGGTAGAAAATGTAAGTGTGAAAGCATTTTTTGCGCTCTGGAACTTTTAAAAAAAGAATGGAAATGCAGGCTTTCAGTTGACTTTATAGCAGGTCTTCCGCTTCAGACGGAAGAGAGTTTTGAAAAGCAGTTTAAGGTGATTTTTGATTATCCTGTTGACCATATTTCTTTATATGCGCTGACACTTGAAGTAAATACACCGCTTTACAGACAGATAACTTCAGGTCAGCTTGAATGGGACAGTGAACTTTCAGATGACTTGTGGCTTAAAGGCCGTGAAATCCTTAAAAATAACGGTTTTTATCAGTATGAAGTCAGCAATTTTTCTAAGAAAGGTTTTGAAAGCCTTCATAATCAGACTTACTGGAATCTTGAAAGTTATATCGGCACAGGTCCCGGGGCAAGCGGAACTGTTTATTCTGGACAAACTGTCCGCTGGGATAATAACCGTAATATTGCAGAATATGAGAATTTCTGGCTTAAAAATGCTGAAAATTTAAGTTTAACTGACGAAAGTGTCGACAAAATCAGACATATTGAGATTATTGATAAAAAAACAGAGCAGTTTGAGTATCTTATGATGGGCTTTAGAATGCTCAAAGGCCTTTCTTCTCAAAAATATTATAACCGCTTTAATGAAAGCCTTGAAAAAAGAATCGGGGTAACAGACGGTGTTTTTAATGACTGGAAGAGAAGAGGGCTTGCTGTTTCATATGAAAGCAGCGGTGAAACTTATTATGCACTTAATGACGAGGGACTGCTTCTTTTGAATATGTTTTTGGAATCGTTATTGTAAATGCAGTTCCAACGCCCAGCTGAGACTTTACGTCAATTTTCCAGCCGTGAGTATCAACAATGTTTTTAACTACAGAAAGTCCGATTCCGTGGCCAGGTTCTGTTCTTGAGTTTGAAGCACGGTAAAAAATATCAAAAATAAACTGAATGTCTTTCTGATTTATTCCGATTCCTGTGTCCTGAACAGTGACTTCGATTTTGTCGTCAGATTCATTTGCTTTGACTGTGATTACTGCCTTTTCTTTTGTGTAGCGCTGGGCATTTGAATAGAGGTTTTCAAGGGCGCGCATTGCAAGTTCACGGTTTAAGAATACCTTTGTTTCAGGATTTATATTGAGTTCTGTTTTTACAATGCGATTAAAGATTGCTCCTGAATTAACGCAGCTTTCTGCAAATTCTTCAAGTACTGGAAGAACAGGCTGGAGAATAAGGTTGTTTTTCCAGTTTTTGGTTTCAAGCTTTACAAAGTTTATAAGTGAGTTAATCATCACTTCAAGCTGGTTTGTTTTAGTCAAAATGATGTTTATTGATTTGTTTATGTCTTCAGGTTCACTTACAATTCCGTCTTCAATTGCTTCAAGATAACCTTTTATTACGGCAACAGGAGTGCGCAGGTCGTGGCTCATTCCCATTATGAAGCGTTTACGTCTTTCATCATCTTCCTGAAGGGCAAGGCGCATTTTATCCAGGTTTACGATAAGCTCTGTGATTTCGTTATTTCCGCGTTTTCTGGTTCGTCTTTCAAGTGACTGTGTTATTTCACCGTCAACAAGCTTTTTTGTTGCGTACTGAAGAAATGAAATGGACTTAGTTATTGTATTTGAAATATGCAGGGTAAAAAGAATGCACACTAATTCAAGTGAGCCTGTGAAGAGAAGGGCTATGAATATAAGTTTGTCTGAGGCGATTCCAAAGCCTGATGCAAGCTGCCTGTTAATCGGTATGGTTGCAAAGGCTATTAATGGAATCAGGACAACCAGCAGAATAAAAATATTTAACTGCTGTTTGATTTTCATCAGTCATTGCCTTTTTCAAAACGGTATCCCATTCCGAATACTGTTTTGATGTATTTTGGCGAAGACGGGTCTGCTTCGATCTTTTTTCTTAAGCGCTGTACGTAAACTGCTACGGCTGTAATGTCGCCGTACTGTGCTTTCCAAACATCGTTGTAGATTTTTTCAGGACCGAGAGTTTCTCCTTCGTGCGAAATAAGGAATTCAAGGACTTCATATTCTTTTGTTGAAAGAGGAATCTTTTCAGGGCCTTTTTTAAGTACGCAGCTGTTTAAGAGAACTGTATATGGTCCGAACTCATATGAAGCTTCTGCTGCAGCGGTTACTTTTGCCTGTCGTCGGATAATTGCTTCTACGCGCGCAAGAAGAACTTTAGGTGAGTAAGGTTTTGTTACAAATTCGTCTGCACCGTTTTCAAGTCCGTTAATGATGTCTTCATCTGCATCCCGGGCAGATACAATGATTACCGGAAGCGAAGCATTGTATTCTTTTCTGAATTTTGTAAGAAAGTCAAAGCCGCTCATTCCAGGAAGGTTAAGGTCAAGGATAATGAGATCCGGCATTGTTTTATCAAGATAATTAAGGGCTTCTTCTGCAGTGCCTACGGCTTCAACCTGCATTCCTGATTTTGTCAGATACATAGATGCCAGTTCAGCCATTTCTGGTACATCTTCAATAACAAGAATTTTTGAATTCATTTTTCTAATTTCCTTATATCTATAAATTATCATAGATACTGAAAAATGCAACATTTTTTATAACAGTATGTTAAATATTTTACTGTTTTTATTAAAAAATGTTATAAAATATAGAAAAGCAGGGTAACAAATTTAAATTTATACTTGACGATAAGGAAATATAAAGAGAAAATGGAATATATATGATTTCAGTTACTCGGTTGGATGGGAAGAGATACTGGATTAATCCTCACATGATAGAGAGTATGGAGAAAACTCCGGATCTTACTATTACCTTTCTTTCCGGTAAAAAAGTTGTCGTTAAAGATGAACCTGAAGAGCTCATAGAGCGCATCGTTTCATACAGGCGGCGGCTGGAAATCACAAAACAGGAATTATAGTATTCCCTGAATATAAACGATAAAAAGCCGGGTGGTATCAGGAGGAAGCTTTTTATGGATATTGCGTCAATTATCGCCGTAGTTGGTGGTGCAGCCGTAATCGTACTTGGTGTTGTTACATCAGGTGGTTCCATGGGCGGTATTATTGATATTCCGTCTGTATTCGTAACTGTAGGCGGTTCTCTCTTTTCTCTTTTCTTTGTTGCTCCCCTTAAACAGGTTCTTGGAATGTTCGGTATCCTGGGACGTGTATTTAAAACTTATTCCTATGGTGAAAAAACTTTAATCCAGAATATGGTTCAGCTTTCTGAAAAGGCAAGGCGTGAAGGTATCCTTGCCCTTGAAGAAGGGCTTGATGATCTTGATGATCCTTTCATGAAGTCAGGGCTGCGCATGGTAGTCGACGGTACTGACGGTAATGTAATCCGTGCAATCCTTGAAAACGAAATGAATCAGATGGAAGCACGTCATATGGCAGGTATCAATCTTGTTAACCAGTGGGCCGGTTTCGGTCCAGGTTTCGGTATGATGGGTACTGTAATTGGTCTTATCGGTATGCTTCGTAACCTCGAAGATAAATCTTCCCTCGGTCCTAACATGGCCGTTGCTTTGATTACAACACTTTATGGTTCTATGCTTGCAAACTGGTTCTTCGGACCTATGGCACAGAAACTTATTGCACAGAACAGTGCTGAAATGGCTGCAAGGGAAATGGTTCTTGAAGGCGTTCTTTCAATTCAGGCCGGAGATAACCCTCGTATTCTTGCAATGAAACTTTTAACTTATCTGGATCCTAAAACCCGCAAGGTTATTGAGGCTGATGTACTTAAGGATTAGGTTGTAAATAATGGCTAAGAAAGAGAAAAAGGCACCGGAGAAACCGTCAACCGCGTGGCAGGGCACCTATGGTGACATGATAACCCTCATGCTCTGCTTCTTCGTAATGTTGTACGATCCTTCCGAAGTTGATACAACAACTTTGTCTCAGATTCAGGCTTCTCTTGCAATACAGCAGGATTCAATGGAGAATCCTACTACAACCGGTGGTATGTCTCTGACTGCCGGACGTCTTGCTGATCTTGGAAATACAATCAACAGTATGCCTTCCGTAGAAAAAGGAAAGTCTTTAGGACTTGCAAAAAAGAAGGCAATTTCCCTTTTTGCCCCTGAAATTCATTCTGCAAAAATTACGATATCCTCAGATGAAAGGGGGCTTGTAATTACCCTGGCTTCTGATTTCTTTTTTGAAGAGGGAAGTGCTGAAATTAATATTGATGAAGTACGCGAAAGCCTGTTAAAGCTTTCAAGATTCTTTCAGGAAAAAGAAATTTCAGGACGCCGTTTCAGAATTGAGGGTCATACTGACAACAATCCTGTAAAAGGTGATAAATATCCGTCTAACTGGGAGTTATCTGCTGCCCGCGCACTTAATACGCTTCATTTTCTTGCTGATTTTGGAGTTGATGAAAAGCGTTTTTCAATTGCAGGATATGCTGATACACGCCCGGTCTGGTCAAATGATTCGCGGGAGGGGCAGGCCGGTAACAGGCGTGTTGATATAGTAATACTTGATGAGGGACATTTTTAATCAATTTTTTTAAGTTATGGTTAAAATATTCCGAAAATATATCGTAGGAGAATAATAGTATGGCAGACGATAACGATTTGGATCTTAATGATGACGCTGGTGGAGAAGATTTATCAGCATCCTCTTCAAAAAAGAGTAAGGGACTGGGCGGAATTCTTCCGGTTCTCCTTAAATGGATTGCAATCGGCCTTGCCGCAGTTATCCTTATTGTAACTGTTGTTGTTATTACAATGAAAATTGTAGGTGGCAGTCAGTCTCAGACCCAGTCGCTTCCAATTGCAGAAGAATATGCAACAACTAAAGAAATTTTAGACTGGTACAGTTCGCTCGGTTCAATCAGAACCAAGACAAGTGATGTAAATCCTTCTTCAGTAATCGTAGAAGTAGTTCTCGGTTATAAAAAAGATGATAAGGCTACATCAACAGAAATTACACAGCGTACTGTTGAATTAAAAGACTTTTTGAGGCGTTATTTTACTCAGAAATCTTCTGAAGAATTAAAGCCTCAGAATGAAGAAGGACTTAGAATTGAAATCCGTAATGCAATTAACGATTCAATTTTGAGTGCTTCAAAAATTAAAGATGTTCGTTTTATGCAGCTGGATGTTATCCAGCAGTAATTAAACGTAATATAAGGTGGAATAGACATGAACGAAGTTCTGTCACAAGACGAGATTGACCAGCTCTTACAGGCCATCAGTTCCGGTGATACTGAAAGTACTGACTTTAAACCGGTAAATGATACCCGTAAGATTAAAATTTATGATTTTAAGCGTCCGGATAAATTCTCTAAGGAACAGATCCGTACGGTTTCAATCATGCATGAAACTTTTGCCCGTCTTACAACTACATCTCTTTCGGCTCAGCTTCGTTCTCTTGTTCATGTTCATGTTGCTTCTGTAGACCAGCTGACATATGAAGAATTTATCAGGTCTATTCCTACACCGACAACGCTTGCCGTAATTAATATGGATCCGTTGAAGGGAAATGCAGTTCTTGAAATTGACCCGGCTATTACTTTCAGTATGATTGACCGCCTTTTCGGTGGTACAGGTCAGGGTGCTAAAGTAAGCCGCGATTTAACTGATATTGAACAGTCCGTAATGGAAGGAATTATCGTACGTATCCTTGCAAATATGCGTGAAGCCTGGACCCAGGTAATCGATTTGAGGCCTCGTCTTGGTCAGATTGAAACTAATCCGCAGTTTGCACAGATTGTACCGCCTTCAGAAATGGTTGTTCTTGTAACTCTTGAAACAAAGGTCGGTGAAGAAGAAGGAATGATGAACTTCTGTATTCCTTA
>DGGY01000019.1 GCA_002392405.1 Treponema sp. UBA3862
AGTATAACTTAGTGGACACAAAAAATGCTACATATTATTTTATTAATAAGGAATGTAGCATGGAAGCTAAGAACAAACATTACCCAGAAGAGTTCAAGAAACAAATAGTTGAACTTTATGAAAATGGCAAGTCAGTAATAGATCTTGCCCGCGAATATGGCTTGGTAGAACAGACAATCTACAAATGGATTCACCGCTATGAACCATTTGCAAAAAATGAACAGGGGGAAGCAGTAACGCAGGCTGATGTAAAAGCTATGCAGCGAAGAATAGCTGAACTTGAAATGGAAAATGAAATCCTAAAAAAAGCAACAGCCATATTCGCCAACACAAAATAAAAGATAAAATTTCATTCGTAAATAAATTCAGGGATTCATATCCAGTTGAAATCATGTGCAAGGTTTTAGAACTGAATCGAAGTACGTATTACAAGGATTCAAAACGAAAACTAACAAAAACACAGATTAATAATAATGAATTGGATTCAAAAATCCTGAAGGTTTATTATGACAGCAAAAGACGCTATGGAGCTCCAAAGATTTTCAAGGTTCTTCGAAATGAAGGAGAAACAGCAAGTCTTAAACGAATCCAGCGTCGTATGACAGTTTTAGGAATAAAATCTGTCGTTGTAAAGAAATACAAGCCGGTAAAGGCTGAAAAAAATATAGAACAGAAGGAGAATATTCTGAATCAGGATTTTTCCACAACTTCAATCAATCAGAAATGGAGCACTGACATAACTTACATTCATACTGAAAATGAAGGCTGGACTTATCTTGCTTCAGTTGAGGATTTGTATTCAAGAAAAATCATAGGATGGGCATTCGGAAAAACGATTGATGCGGAACTTGCAGTAAGGGCTCTCAAAAATGCAGTCCTAAATGTAAAACATACAGAGGGAATAATTATCCAGTCGGATTTAGGATGTCAGTATACAAGTAATCTTTTTGAGTCGGCTCTGGCTGAATTGAAGATTCGCCATTCCTACAGCAAGAAAGGCTACCCTTATGACAATTCCTGCATTGAATCTTTTCATTCTGTTCTAAAAAAGGAAGAGGTAAACCTTAGAAAATATAAGGATTCAAAGGCTGCTTATGACGCAGTTTTTGAATACATTGAATCCTGGTATAACCGCAAGCGTATTCATTCAAGTCTGAATTACAGAACACCGGAAGCTGTCCATTCAGAATGTGAAAAACTTGCAGCTTAAACTAGCATTTTTTGTGTCTATTATATTGACTTAGGTCCAATTTTGAAGTAATACTACCACCTGTTAATACCCAGCTTATTTCAGAATTATTTACAAGTGTTATCAAAGATACTGAATACCCGCGTGCAATTTCCCCCTCGATATAAGAATTATTAAATTTACTGTTAAGATTAATAATATTAGTCAAATTACATTTTAGTTCATTTCGTACTATATGATTTTGATGAATTTTATAAATAATCCCATTATTTATATCCAGTACAATCGCAGACCACTCAAGATCTACATCACCTCCAAAATATTCATATATACAATAAGTGGTTGATAATGATTTGAGCAAATTCTTAAAATATATTTTATTATACATTTCATAACGCTCTTGAAAAAAAGAATCCCACTCCCATAACAATTCTTTTTTTCCAGTTTCTATTTCCAGTTTCTTAATTAGAGTTTGATTATCAAGATAATAGTCTTGCCCTAAAACTTTCATCATCCCCCCCAGTAACAAAATTATTAGACATAATTTTTTTTTATTCATAGTTAATTCCCCTTACTAATGACGATTATCATATTCCTTATAATAATATGGTCGATAAGAAGCATGTTGCTCTTTTCGAATTGAATTTTCCGTGTATCGATTATTAGAATAGTTTCTCAAACCTACAGCTTGCAATTCACTTTGAAAACGCACATCCAACGAACCTGGTAAGGATGCAGCTGTACCATTTATATCATGAACAGCATGTATCAATTCATGTGCTAATGAGACTGAGCGAGGTGTTTCAAGTTTTAAATCTTTACCTATTGTTAATGAAGTAGAACAATTATTAGGATCAAAACTAACGACCGCACATCTAACGCCTGTTCCATTCATACAATTATTTATATCTTCCTGATAACCATCAGTAAAGGACATATAAAAAGACTCAATAGAATCACCTTCATTCTGCTCTGTAAAATCTTGATCAATTATGACAGAATTTGAACTTTGAATAATATCTCTAATTAATGCTGTACCAGAACGTTTTGAATTAAAAATTGAAAAAAATGACTTCCAGGTTCGTTTAAAAGATATATTTCCAGTATCTTCATTGATAAAAAGTTTATCATTACTAAGTTGCTGAAGATATTGTAAGGTTTCATCAGTATAATCCTCATCTCCATCTATACATAATTCTCTTCCATCCGGGTCTTTATAGACAATTGGTGAATTCCCGGCATAATGATAAAGATTTAAATTAACAGAATTATAAATACCACCACATCCGGCTTCAGTACCAGACATGTAATCAGAAAGTGCCGGATCTGTGCTCAGCCACCTGGAATACCGGGCATCGTAATACCTGGCACCAAAATAATACAGCCCTGTTTCTTCGTCCTTCTCCTTTGCAGTGAACTTATAGGGCAGATATGTAAAGCCTGTGTTCTCTGTCTTTTCTACCCAGGTCTCTCCATATGGAGTATACTCTATTCTCTGGTATTCGTCACCCTTATAGTCTGAAATCAGCGAAGCTGAACCCAGATGGTCTGAGTGATAGTAATACTGCTTGTAATACTCTTCCTGGTAAGTCGGATTTGTTCCTGAGTTGAGTTTTGTTACCAGACGTGTTTCTCCAAGGTAAATGTTCTTTGAACACTGACCTCCGTAAACGCTGTTGCCGCTGTCTGTGTGCACTGTCCACATTTTGTTGAAGTACAGTGTCTCACTACGTGCTGTATACTTGTTTGTCCTCTGTCCGTCCTGCCCATAAATATAAGCAACAGAATAATTTGAATCCTTTGAGCTTATTAGCTGATTACGCTCGTTCCAGGTGTAGGTGCGGCTGTACTTTTTTGTTTCCCCGGAAGAAATCTCTTCCTTAAAAAGCCCCCATCCGTAGTCTGTTGAATAAACGTTTTCTGCTTCCTGCTTTACCTTATGGTAGGAAGCACCGCTGTCTCCTTCAAATTCTCCGTCCTGCTCACAGATTATATTTCCGTTTGAATCATATTTATAATAACGGTTTCCGGCGCGGATTAAGCGGTGTGCATAGTTTTCATCATAGACATAGTCAAGACTATAATTTAACCCGTCACCGATTACTTTATACGGACTTACTGTTTCTGTAGAAACCTTGCTCGTCATGTTGCCAAGACCTTCTTTATCAAATGTAAAGGTCTGGCTGTAACTTGAAACATATTCAGGCACATTAGAGCGGTATGGATTATAGCTTGTCTCTCCACCTGCTCCGGTCAGCTGATAGAGATTATCATATGTGTAGGTCTGACGTGTTTTATAAGTTCCTGTAACTTCATCAAGACAGTTGTTTTCGTAGCCTGAGACATTTCCCACCCTGTCAAAGGAGTAGCTTATGTTCTGGAATGACTGTCCCCACTTGTTTTGAGTTTTTATTGACTCAAGCCAGCGCCGTGCAGGGTCATAGCTGTAGTTCGTAACCGTACCGTTACCGTAAACGATTTTTGTCCTCTGCCCGTACTGGTCGTAGCTGATATCCTTTACATATGAGAAGTCTTCATCATAATGACTTCCTGTCACAGAATTTACCTGGCCTCCTGCATCATAGCCGTAGGTTATGATTTCTCCATCTGGGTAGACTATGTACTGCATGCGCCCGAGATAATCTGAACCGTATTCCATTACGGCACTTTCTTCTGCATTACCGCCGCTTAAATGTGTAAAAAGGGTTCTTGTCTCTTTTTTGACTTCCCCAAGTTCACCATACTCATATTCAAGAGCACCTGAAGCATCACTTATTTTAAGAATTTTCCCGGCAGCATTCTTTCCTGCATCTGCACCGCCGTAAATATAGACAGTGTCAGCTGTCTCAGGATAATCAATTCTTATAAGGCGGTTTAAGCCGTCATATTCATAGCTTATCTTCCTGTGGTTTTCACGCAGTACGGAATTTGTTTCGTAAATAAGATTTGAACATTCATCATAAACAAATTCCTGGCGGCCTGAATCCTTACTCTCTAAAGCAGTACGCCGTCCGAGCATGTCATATTCTGCTGTTACAGGATTTCCTTTTGCGATGCTAGTCGCTAGGAATCACAAAATCCACAGATAGATTATGTGTTCCGAAAATCCCTAACCGGTTGTCTGCATAAAAAGCGTTTCCGTAAAGGAAAGACACTCATCATAAAAAGAATGCCCTTCCTTTACGGCTCAAAAGCCCATGAACTTTTAAGCCGCCTCTCTCCATTGTCAAAGAACGGTTGCCCCCGACTGCTCTCATGGGGAGCAGCCGGAAGCGTATCGTGAAATCTTTTCAGTACAATAGAGGAAAGTTGTTGGTTTGTAAAACGTAGTCCAAAGGTAATTGCTTAGAAAAGATTTATGTTGTAGGAAACCATCTTCCACTATGCTTCATTAAGCGAAAAGGAATATCATAGTTATATTTTTTTGTAGATTTATTAATATAATTTAAATCTAAGTCAATATGAACCTTAATATTCAAATCCTTTTTTTCATTTAGCGGAAGATTTTGAAAACGAAATGCCAAAGACTTTGAAACAGGCATAATAGTTTCAAAATCTGATATATCTGAAATTTCATTATCAACTTTTTCCCAGTCAATATAATCCTTCAAAGGCACAATTTCTCCTGATTCCAACATAATTTCAAAACTGTTAATTTTAACAGTTTCGATAGTTTCCTTAGACAAAAATTTCAAATACACTTCCATACTATATGGAGACTTTTCAACGATACGAAGAGGTGTATTTTCAGCTGTAGGCACAAATAAAATCTGAACAAACACCCCTGAATCTTTATCTGCATATTGAAATTTCAAATCATCCAATACATAATTAAAAGTTACTATTCTTGCCCCAATCAAAACAAACGCCAAAAATTCTTTCATAATTATAACTTTTCATTAATCATAATAACAAGTTATTAATCATGTCAATAGACCATCAAAAAAAAGAACTGAGCCATACACCAGTATCTCTCAGTTCCTTATCCTATAGTTCAATAATCTTTTATCTTATACTCTTCTTTTTTATCGGGTCGCTGGTTAAGTCTACACCCAGTTTCTTAAAGATTTTACGGTCTACTTCACTTAACATGCAGGTTGTATGCACCTGACAGCCTTTGAGATTTGGAAGCTGATCCAGGGCTTTTTTACAGTTTTCATCATGAAGTGAAAGCATTGCCAGCGCTACGAGAACTTCATCCGTATGAAGGCGGGGATTGTTTCCCTGAAGAAAATTAACCTTCATATTCTGGATAGGTTCAATCATTTCTGCAGGAATAAGTTTTACCTTATGATCAATACCTGCAAGATGCTTGGTTGCATTTAAAATTAAGGCGGCACAGGTACCTAAAAGATTAGAAGTTTCAGAAGTAATGATTGTACCGTCGCTGAGTTCAATTGCGGCTGCAGGAAGTCCTGATTTATTTCCCCTTTCATTTGCGGCAACAGTTACCTTACGGTCTGCAGTTGTAAGCTTTGCCTGCTGCATTAAAAGAGTGAGCTTGTTTACTTCGGCTTCTTCAGCCTTACCTTCAGCAAGATTACACAGGGCCGTATAATAGCGGCGGATGATTTCCTGATTTGACGCTTCCTTACATACTTCATCATCAATAATACAGTTTCCTGCCATATTAACGCCCATGTCTGTAGGAGACTTGTAAGGATTTTCTCCGTAAATTCCCTTAAAAATGGCATCAAGAACAGGATAGATTTCTATATCACGGTTATAATTGACAGTAGTTTCTCCGTAGGCTTCAAGATGCCAGGGGTCAATCATGTTTACGTCATTCAAATCTGCTGTTGCAGCCTCATAGGCAATGTTTACAGGGTGCTTAAGGGGAATGTTCCAGATAGGAAAAGTTTCAAACTTGGCATAGCCTGCCTTTACACCCCGCACATTTTCATTATAAAGCTGGCTTAAACATACAGCCATTTTTCCAGAGCCCGGGCCTGGAGCAGTTACGACAACTAAAGGACGTGAAGTTTCTACATAATCATTTTTTCCGTAACCTTTATCACTGTCGATTAAAGCAACATTATTCGGATAGCCTTCAATTAAATAATGATAATAAGATTTAATGTTGAGTTTTTTAAGGCGTTTTGCAAAAGCCTTGGCACTTTCCTGTCCTGTAAAATGGGTAATAACTACAGAACCTACGTAAAGTCCGCGGCTGGTAAACTCGTCGCGCAGACGAAGTACATCCTTGTCGTAAGTGATTCCAAGGTCGCCTCTGATTTTATTTTTTTCGATATCCTGTGCGCTGATTACAATTACGATTTCCGCAACATCAGCAAGCTGCATGAGCATTTTTAATTTTGAATCAGGCTCAAAGCCCGGAAGAACGCGGCTGGCATGGTAGTCATCAAAAAGTTTGCCGCCAAATTCAAGATAAAGTTTATCGCCGAAATGCGCGATCCGTTCCTTAATGTGCTGTGACTGTATCCGCAGATACTTTTCATTATCAAATCCGTTTTTCATAACGGATATTCATTATAGTGCAGATAAAATATTTTTTCTATAAAAAAAATAAGGGGAGAAGTCTCTCCCCTGCGTCACACTTCGTTGTGCCGCACCCCACTCAACGGGGCACATTTTCTCCTTACCGCGGCCCCGTAACGCCCCGGTAAACTCTTAAATCATAAAGTGCAGCTTTTTATTCACAAAGAACTTTTTTTAAAATCTTAAGGCCTTCATCAATTTCTTTCCAGCTGATATTAAGCGGAGGAACAAGGCGTAAGGTATTAGCACCTGCTGTTGAAGTTAAAAGTCCTTCCTTAAGGAGGCGTGTTTCAATTTCTACAGCTTTTGCACCGTTAACCATATCAACGCCGATCATAAGGCCCTTTCCACGGATTTCACCGGTATATTTTGAGCCGAAAGAAGCAATTTCTTTACGGATATATTCACCTTTTTCCTTAACGCTTTCAAGGAAGCCCGGGCGTTCAAGTTCATGAAGGACAACAAGTCCTGCAGCACAGGCAAGGGGATTTCCTCCGAAAGTTGACTGATGATCGCCTACCTTAAACACATCTGCTGCCTTACCCCGGATTAAAATACCGCCGAAAGGAACTCCGCCTGCAGCACCCTTTGCAAAAGAAACAACTTCAGGCTCAAAGCCCAGCTGTTCGCTTGCAAGAAGGCTTCCTGTACGTCCAAAGCCAGTCTGAACTTCATCTGCCATAACGATTGCACCGGCATCCCGTGCCGCCTTCGCAGCAGCCTGAGCCCATTTTGCATCAACAATATTTACACCGCCTTCTCCCTGAACACATTCAATCAAAAGGGCTGCAGTCGTATCGTCGAAGGCAGTTTTTATTGCTTCCCAGTCATTGGCCTTAATTGTCTTAAAGCAGTCAACATAAGGAGCAAAACATTCCGGATGAAATTTATCCTGACCGGTGGCAGTTAAAGTTGCTAGGGTTCTTCCATGAAAAGAACTTTCAAGGGTATAGATTACCCTTCTTTTTGACCCGCCGTTAAGCCACCCGTATTTACGTGCAAGCTTGATTGCCGCTTCATTGCCTTCTGCACCGCTGTTTCCAAAATAACAGCAGTCAAAACCTGTTCTTCCTAAAAGCTCAGTTGCATATTCAATTCCAACATCACTTGTAAAATAATTGCACACATGAATCTGTTTTTTTGCCTGCTTAGAAAGAGCCTTTACAAGGGGCTTAAAGTTATGGCCCAGGCAGTTAACGGCAATTCCTGCCAGAAAATCAATGTATTTTTTTCCATTTATATCATAAACAGTGGAACCTTTTCCTTTTACCATTGTAACGTCAAAAGAACCGTAATTATTAACAACTATTTTTGAACCCATTTTTGTCTCCAGTAATTTAATAAATCATTGTTCCTATACCGCGGTCAGAGAACATTTCGATCAAAAGCGAATGAGGAACGCGGCCGTCAATAATGTGAGTTCTTGGAACTCCTCCTTCACGGGCCATCATACAGCATTCAATTTTAGGAATCATGCCGCCTGAAATTGTTCCGTCTTCAAAATACTTGTGAACGTCTTCAAGATGAATCCGCTGGATAAGCGATTTAGGGTCATTTACATCGCGGAGAACGCCTGCAACATTTGTGAGCTGGACAAACTTTTCTGCCTTGAGTGCAATTGCAATCTTTGCGGCAGCAGTATCTGCATTGATGTTATAGCGGCTCATATCCCCCTGCTCGCCTAAAGCAACAGTAGAAACTACAGGAATAAAGCCTTCATCAAGAAGTGACTGAATGATTTCAGGATGAACTTCTGTAACTTCACCTACAAAACCAAGGTCAGTACCGTCTTTATCAATTTTTTTTGCACGGAGAAGTCCAGAGTCTACTCCTGAAAGACCTACCGCTTTTCCGCCTTCCTGTAAAAGAATACCTACAATATCCTTATTAAGTTTACCGGTCAGGACCATCTGAACGATTTCCATTGTCTCGCCGTCAGTATAGCGAAGCCCGTTAATGAACTTGCTTTCTTTTCCGACACGGTCAAGCATGTTGTTGATTTCAGGACCGCCGCCGTGTACAAGCACGACCTTAACGCCTATCGTACTCAGAAGAACAATATCCTTCATTACGGCTGCTTTTAATTCTTCATTGAGCATTGCGTTTCCGCCGTATTTTACTACAACAGTTTTGCCTGCCCAGTGACGGAAATATGGAAGAGCCTGCACAAGAACGTCAGACCAGTGATATGAATCCACGCGCGGGTCAATTTTTTCTCTCATTTCATTTTCAGTATTTTCAGACATTGTTTTCTCCTTAAGGCATGTAAAGCCCGCTTAAGTTCTATAATCTCCGTTGATTTTTACATAGTCATAGGTAAGGTCACAGCCCCACGCAGTACCTTCAGCCTTTCCGTCTTCAAGTTCAACAAGAATATCAACGGCTTCTTCTGTAAGAATCTTTTTTGCTTTTTCTTCATCAAAATTAAGCGGAACTCCGTGATCAAAAACCTTAATTGTCTCTTCTTTTCCGCCGTTTTCTTTTCCGTCCTCAAAGTATCTTTTTGCACCTTCCCGGCTTACAAAAGAAACACTTGTCTTTTCAGGAGTGAAGAAATATCCGGAATAGCCCATTGCATCAAGAATGCGTCCCCAGTTTGCGTCAGCACCAAAGAAAGCAGCTTTTACAAGATTTGAACAGATAACAGCCTTTGCAAGTCCGCGGGCATTTTCTACAGTGTCAGCTCCCTTTACATTACAGGTTACAAGGCGTGTTGCACCTTCACCGTCAGCAGCAATCTTTTTTGCCATCTGTGTGTTGAGGGCATTCAAGGCTGCAAGGAAGGCATCAAAATCTTCACCTTCACTTACAATTTCTTTATTTCCAGCTTTTCCGTTAGCAAGAATCAGAAGCGTATCGTTTGTAGAAGTATCACCGTCAATTGAAACACAGTTGTAAGTTCCTGCAGCAGAGAGTTTTAAAGCCTTTTCAAGCATAGGCGCAGAAACTGCACAGTCAGTTGTAACAACAGAAAGCATGGTTCCAAGATTGATGTGAATCATGCCGCTTCCCTTTGCCATTGTTCCCATGGTAACAGTTTTTCCGCCAATCTGAGTTTTAAGGGCAACTTCCTTGTATTTTGTGTCAGTTGTCATAATGGCCTGACGGGCCTCAACATTACCAGTCTTACTCAAAAGTGAAACGCTTTTATCAAGCCCGTCTAAGATTTTCTGAACAGGAAGCTGCTGGCCGATTACACCGGTTGAGCATACAAGAACGTCCCCTTTAAGAATTTTAAGGCGCTTAGAAACTTCTTCAGCTTCTTTTTCTGCATTTTTATAGCCTTCTTCTCCGGTACAGGCATTGGCATTTCCTGAGTTCATAATTACAGCCTGGGCCTTTCCGTTTTCAATCTGTTTTTTAGTAAATTTTACGCATTCAGCCTTTACGCGGTTCTGGGTAAAGACACCTGCAGCATTACAGATGCAGTCACTGAAAATAAGGGCTGTATCATAAGTTGTTCTGTTTGCCTTGATTTTATTTAAAACACCGCTTGCAGTAAAACCTTCTGCCGCAGCAACACCGCCTTCAACAAATGTAAAGTCATTATGCATAAAAACACCTCTTTATGAATAAATATGCAATATTTTATGAATAAATATACATTTTTAGTATATGATAATGCAGAATGAAGTTCAAGCACGCTGTTTCAATTTATCATAATTCCATTTATAATATCCACATGACTGAAAATGATTTAACCTTATTACAGACTGAAATTGATTCTTATCTTGATATTTTTGAAAGAAATCACCCGATTTCCAAAGACGGCAGCTATAACAATGATGCCGTAAAAAAAACAATTCTGGAAATGACTGCCCTCGCTCTTCCTGACAAAGCTGAAGCAGACGCATTTATTCAATGGATGGAAAGCCATGAGTTTTTTACAGGACCAGCAAGCACTAAATTTCACGCGTGTACAGCAGGCGGACTTGCAGCCCACAGTTTAATGGTAACATATCAGAGTCTTCTTTTTGCTCTTCCTCTTTTTCAGAACTTTATCAACACAAAACGAAAAGATGAATACACTTTTAGTGCTTCAGATATTTTTATTGCAGCAATTTCACATGATTTCTGCAAGGCAGGCTTTTATTCTGTTGAACACAGAAGGACAAAGGACTACAACGGAAACTGGACATATGAACCATACTACAAGGTAAAGAGCGACAACCGCAATTTAGGCCACGGAAATGAATCAGTCCTCATGCTTCTTGAAAGTCTGCCTTCATACATAAAAAAACGGCCCCTTTTAGAGGCCGTAAGCCGCCACATGGGCTTCAGTGACTTAAGCGATTCAGAAGGCTATAACTATTCAAATTTCCTCCAGAATCCTCTGGTTCTGCTTCTTCAGCTGGCAGATCAGAGTGCAGCCCAGTGGTGGGACTGCTAGAGAATTTTATAGTCGCATCTATAAAAAGTCTTCTTACCGCTTTTCAAATCAATTTTAAATAAAACTATAACTGTATAACCGGTAAAATTGTCCTGTTGTAAAGTATTTCTGAACTCTTCTACTTGCTTTAATATTTCACTAGAAAAATTCGAGTCAGAATCAAAAGGCTCAGCAACAGTAATTGTTTTACCATCATAATGAAAATCGGTTAAATAATATCCATTAAAAATTACTTTACTTGTTTTTGTATTACATACCTGCAAACCACGTAAACCAGGTCCTGTACCGGAATCCTGAAAAACATAAGCACCATCATCTGAGGCAATACTGCCTTTAGATTCACAGGCCCATCCTATATGTGTAATATGAGTTATTTGATTTGTTTCCGGATTATATTTAAATGTTCCGCAGGGGTCACAAAACCAAAACCCCTGTATATCATCTGACCAGGCAAATGAATATTCTTTCTGCCAGTTAAATTTATTAAGTTCAACATAAGAAATTGCTTTTTTTCCCTGTCTGTCAATCTCCAGTTCCAGACCATTTACTTCATTATTAGAATTATACAATAACTTTACCGGGGTTAGTGTACTTACCTCGATTGATGTATCAATATCTGTAAACGCAGAAAATACCCAGCCATAAGTTCCACTATAATCATCAGGATAAACAGGGTTACTAGATGTACTGACTTTTAACCAGTAACCTTTATAACCAAATATATTTAATTTTTTATCAGAGAATCCCTTAATTTCTAAAGTTTGATCTTTTTCGAATTTTTGGATTCTTTTTGAGAAAAATGACTGGTCTGACATGGCATAAGCATAATCAGATGTAACATGAACTCTGGCAAGGGTTCCGTAGAACATTCTTTCAACAAGTTCCGGACTTTTTCCCTTTGAGTCTGAACCGCAGGAAAAAAGCATAAATGAGCATAAAGCAGCGCACAGTGCAAGAAAAGTTTTTTTCATAATTATATCTCCCTTTTATGAAAAGCCTTTACCAAACTTAATTCAATTTTTAATAACAGACTGTTATCTGTCAACAGATTATTTTAAGGGTGATAACAAATTTTTCATAAGTTTACAAAAAAAATGAATTATTCAAAATGATATCTCTAAAAACTCCATTACTCACGGGTCTGAAACAAAAAAAAACACCTTCCAGGCACTGTTTACCTGAAAGGTGTTTAATAATCATTTACTAACTTCTGCAGCCGTATTCTACAGAGTTTTAAGTGTTCTTTCGATGCGTTCAATACTGCGTTCTTTTCCAAGTACGTGAATCGAACCGATAAGCGGAGGAGAAACGCGGCTGCCTGTAACTGCCATACGGATTGGCATCATAAAGTCACCGAGTTTAATGCCGAGTTCTTCAGCCTTTTCTTTTGCCCAGTTTTCAGCACCTTCGTGATCTGTTTCAAATACCTTAGCAACGAATTCTTTTGCGGCATTTAAAACTTCTTTTGTCTTTTCTGCATCGATTCTCTTTGGAATAATCTGATCAGCAGGAGGTACAGGAGGTTCAAAGAACATAAAGTGAACCATTTCTGCAGCTTCTGTCAGGAACTTAAGGCGTTCCTGAATTAAAGGCATAAGCCCCATCAAAGTTTCTTTTACCTGTGCACTAGTCATATTCATTGACTTATCTACGCAGTAAGGTTCTCCGTCGTCACCAAGGGCAACACCAGAGAATTCAGGACCAACGTTAGGTTTTGGCTGAGGATTTTCAGGATTGATTTCCAGAGTTGCATCCCCTGTGCCTGTAATAAATGGAAGTGTCCATTTATAAAGTTCTTCAGTCGAAAGCTGGCGGATATAGTTTGCGTTATAGAATTCAAGCTTCTTGTAATCGAATACCGCAGGAGCCTTGTTTAAGTGTTCAAGTTTAAAGAGTTTTCCAAGCTCTTCAAGAGTATAGAATTCTTTTCCTTCTTCATATGAACAGCCTAAAAGTGCAACATAGTTAATGATTGCCTGAGGAAGATAACCGCGGGCACGGAATTCATTTAAGGAAGTTGAACCATGACGCTTTGAAAGTTTTTTACCGTCAGAACCGTTTACCATAGGAAGATGACAGAACTCAGGATGCTCCCAGCCGAATGATTTATACATCTGAACATGCAGTGGTGTCGAGGGGATCCATTCCTGGGCACGCATTACATGAGAGATTTTCATCATGTGATCATCAACAATATTTGCAAGATGATAGGTCGGGAATCCGTCTGACTTTAAAAGTACAGGATCAGGAGAAATGTCAGCATTTTTCCATACGATGTCCCCTAAAATATGATCATGGAATTTTGTTTCACCTTCCATAGGAACCTTTAAGCGGATTACATGAGGAAGACCTGCAGCCAGTTTCTCCTTTACTTCTTCTTCTGTAAGGTGACGGCAGTTGCGGTCATAACCCGGTGCCATTTTATTTTCTGTCTGAATTTTGCGGATGCGTTCAAGACGTTCTGCATCACAGAAACAGTAATATGCTTCACCGTTTTCAAGGAGTTTGTGTGCATATTCCTTATAAAGCTCAAAACGTTCAGACTGAACATAAGGGCCGTAATCTCCGCCCTTTTCACCGCCTTCATCCCATTCAATTCCAAGCCATTCCATTGTATCGTAAAGGTTTTTTACGTATTTTTCGTCATAGCGTGTGCGGTCAGTATCTTCAAGACGAAGGATGAATTTTCCGCCTTTTGATTTTGCATAAAGATAATTGAACAAAGCTGTGCGTACACCACCGATGTGCTGCATGCCTGTTGGAGAAGGAGCGTAACGTACACGAACTTCCTTGATGTTTTCCATAATTATTCTACCTCTGGAAAAAATAAATTGATAAGGGGGACCTGTCAAAAATCCCCTCCGCTGCAATAATGAGCTGTTTTTCAGGTTTAATTTTATCGAAATACGCGCCTTTACTCAATCATAAAAAAATAACAGCTTTTCTCTGCCACAGGATATTGAAAAAACGGATTCGTGCCGATAATCTAGGGATGGGACTGTCCTGATTTTTTATCTGAAGGACATTCTCAAAAGCAGTTTACGGAGACTAATTTATGGCTGAAGAAGAAAAAAAGGATTTATTTGGACACAAAGTATTTTTCCTCTATCCTTCATACTCTTTTCAGACAGATATTCTTCAGCGCCTCAGGACAATGGAATATGAAGTCTACACAATTCAGGACTACCGTCTTGTCCGCAACATCCTTTTTAAAAACCGTAACTCAATTCTCTATGTAAACATTGACCTCATCTTCAATACTGCAACCTGGGTGAACTTTTTATACATGCTTCAGGAACAGGATTCACTTGCATCAAATAAATTCGGAATCATAACAGAAAAAGCGGATACAAACACAATCAAAAACATTGAACTGCAGGTAAAGCACGAAGCAGGAATTATCCGTCTTGAAAACGATACTGAAGAAAACGTCAGAAACATCGTAAAACAGCTTGATTCCATGGACGCAAAAGGACGCCGTCAGTATGTCCGTGCAAACTGTCTTGATGACAAAATTGCTGAAGTCTTCTGGCTTACAAACAACACAATGTTCAAGCTCAAGATTATCGATATCTCAGCCGCAGGGCTGGCAGTAATCATCCCTGAAAAACAAAAAAATTCTTTTAAGCCGGGACAGCTTCTTCAGAACATCAACCTGATGATAAAGGGAAAACCTATGCCGATTGACGCAAAAATCTATGCGATAAAACCCGGACAGAACTATTTAATCGGCATTCTTATGATTGAATATACAACAGGTAAAAATGCCATGAACTTAATCAGGGATTATGTGGCAGAAACCCTGGACAAAAAGATTCAGGCTTCAATTTACGGCATGGATTTAGACAGAAACAACTACAACGTTGCAGAAAAAAAATTCAGATCCTCTGATAAAAAATCATCTGAAGGCAAGGATTCTGAAGCAGGGAAAAAAGCTGACCAGCCGCCTAAGCTTACAGAAAGCGAAGCCGAACTTAAAAAAATGTTCGAAAGCTGATATTTTCTCTTTTACTGCGCAACAGAAATCCATCTCATCTTATTGATATTCTTTCCTGCCCTCTCCTTGCTCTGCGCAAGGTATTTTCTGTAGGCCTCATGCACCTCACGCGCCGTAACATTCTGAACCTGGGCAGGACGCTTTAAATATGAATCGTATTTTCCTGAATACTCAAGAGATGTGATGATATTTGCAGCAACTCCAGTCCCGCTCTGACTTGAACCGAAAAGAGTTGTAATGTATTTATTTTTATACTGGTCTAATTTTTCAGCAATTTCCTTTTCATCCGGGAAAGAGTCTATTGCCCTATAAATCAAAGAATGAATGTTTTCCATGTCGCTGATTTTATAGGCACTTATTGCACCAAGCATCTGTTTTCCGCCTACGATACCGCTGCCGATTGAATAAAGGGCCCCGGCTTTTTCCCTTACCTGATCAAAGAAAATATCATCAAGATACATGAGCGCAATGGCAAAAGCGACATAATCGCTGTCATAGCGTTCAGGACCGTCAAAAACAGCCATTGAATAGCCTGAAGTTCCTGCCTGCGGATTATGAATAAGAAGGTCATCCCCGCTTACAGAAATTTTGGAAACCGAAGGAGCAGAATAACTGCCCTTTTTTATTGAACCGAACGCTCCCTCAAGTTTTGAAATAAAGTCTTTAAGCATTTCCCCTTCAAAACCTGTAACTGCTACGATTTTTATACGGGAAGAATCCAGCAGTTTTTTATGATGATTTTTTACATCTTCAAGCGTAATCTTCTTTATTGACTGTTCTGTAATGTCCGTTGAAGAAGCATAGGAAGTTCCGCCGAAAATGCACTTTTCCATTTCAACTCCCAGCTGTCCGCTCGGATCAGAAAGAGTGCGGGTCAGCTCCTCCCCTGCATTTATCATAAACTGATTAAAATCTTCCTCCAGGAAAGAAGGATTAATAAGCGCATCACTGAATACTGCAAGTACACTGTCGAAGTCTTTTACAAGACACTTTATTCCGGCAACAGAATAATCCCTTCCAGAAGAATTGTTCATTGCAAAGGTAATGTCATACTGCATTTTCTGAATGTCTTCGTAAGAATAATCTTTACTTCCATGGAACATTAAATCAAAAGTAAGGTTTTCAAGCCCGCTTTTCTCCGGCGGTAAAAGAGGAGTTCCGCCTTCAAAAACAACGCGAAGCACTGCAATCTGTGCACTCCTTGATTTTTTTACAATGACAGGAATTGAATTGCTGAGGGTAAAAGTTGAAAAATCAGCGAGGTTTTCCTGATAAAAAGCGTCGTTTTCAGGCTTTGGAGAAGAAGCGCATGAAAAAACAAAGCACAGCACAAAAAGAAAGAATAGACGGCTGAACAGTTTTAATACTTTTTTATTATTTATCATACAGAACTCCAGTATCTTTTTTATTTCCACCAGTTTGCATTGCGCTCAGAAAGTTCTTTCCATCCGCTTTTTACAAACTCCGCTTTATGTCTTTCATAATAAGACGGGCTTACAAACAGCACTGCAAGACCGTTTTTATTTTTCAGGTATTTATCGACAAAAGTACGGACATCATCTTCACTGACGGCTGCAATGTTTTTTTCATAATCAAGGGCGTAATCAGCACCGCTTGAGGCCCACTCTGCAGAAAAACCTTTCAAAAATCCTTCAGCAGTTTCAAGTGAATAAGTCCTGCTGTCTTCAAGTTTCGCATTCACCTTTTTTATATTTTCAAGGTCATAGCCGTTTCCTTTTTTTAACATGTCTTCAACGGCCTGGTTTTTCCAGTAATCAAGAAGCTTTAATGCGCGCTCAGAAGGACTTAATTTATCATCATTCATAAAAGCTGCAGAAAAACTTATCATTCCGCTGGCACGCATTGTAGTATAACCGCCGCCGGTATAATCTGCATCCGGGATATTAAGTTCACTGTCTGAAACTGCTTTTTTTATAAA
Organism: Treponema sp. UBA3862; assembly: GCA_002392405.1. Taxonomy (GTDB): domain Bacteria; phylum Spirochaetota; class Spirochaetia; order Treponematales; family Treponemataceae; genus Treponema_D. The sequence continues at coordinate 17,015 of DGGY01000019.1, forward strand.
GGCACACTCAGGATTTGAAAGAAGGCTTGACCATACGTCAGCAGCAAAAGTGTCTTTTTCATCTGTCTGTGCATCAGGTCCCCTGAAATAATAAACTAACTGGCTTATCTGTCCGGAATTTCTCGGGTCAGGGAATACGATTTTTTTTGTAAGGCCGAAAGGACTTTTTGAAGGAACTTTTACTTCTGGAACCTTTTTTGAAGCCTCAGTATTTTCCCAGCTGCCATAGATTTCTTTTACAAGAGAAAAAACTTCTTCATGATTGACTGCTCCGCCTACAAAAAGGCCGGCATTTGAAGGAACATAATATTCTTCCTGAATCTTTTTTAACTGCTCAACTGACGCATTCTTTACAGTCTCAGGATTTCCTGACGGATCCATCTTCCACGGACTTTCTGCAAAAAGGTTCTTAAAAACACCCTGCCCAAAAATCCTTCCCGGTTCACTCATTCCCCCTTCAATTTCTGACAGAACTACAGATTTTTCATTCTCAAGTTCTTTTTCGTCCATTAAAGGAGTTCTGACTGCATAAGACCAGTATTCAAGTCCTTCCCTGATAAGCTTAGAAGGAATGGTAAAATAATAATTTACGCGGTCAATTCCCGTAGTCCCGTTCCAGGAAGAAATGCCCATTTTATTTAAGGCTTCATATGCTTCAGCCTGATTTTTATATTTTGCATTTCCCTTGAACATCATGTGTTCATAAAGGTGAAAAAGTCCTGCATTTTCAGGAGTCTGTGTTACGGCTCCTGCACGGACGGCAATTTCAATATAGGCAAGCGGAGCAGAATCATTTTCCATAACGAAAAGTTCAAGTCCGTTATCAAGACGGTAACGGTAAAGTCCTGCAATCTTTGTTTCTTCTGAAAAACAGCTGAACGCTGCTGCAAAAATTAAAACAATCAGTAAAATACTCTTAAACTTTCTTTTCACGGTTTTCTCCTCCGCCTGTACCTGAATAAAAGTTTTACTGGTTTAACGCACTGACAACGGCAGCAATACCTGCCCTTCCGACGTTACTTGACTTTCCGACACCCCAGAACTGCTTTCCGTCCTTTTCAGTAATCTGAACATAGGCAATGGCGTAAGTGTCAGAACCTTCACCTACAGAATGCTCATTGAATGAAGTAATGTTGAACTCAGGAACAGAGGTCTGCTTTAAGGCAGCAACAAAGGCATCAAGAGGACCGTTTCCTTTTGCACCAATTGTAATCTGTTCGCCCTTATATTTAATTACGCCCCGGACAGAAACAACTTCCTCTGCTCCGCTTGTTCCCACCATTGTTGTTGCAAGGTCAAGAATTTCCAGGCGGCTTCTGTTATTAAGCCACTGTTTTTCAAAATAGTTACGGATTTCTTCAGGCTGCAGTTCCCTCTGAGCCCTGTCGCTTTCTGTCTTGATGAGAGTACCGATTGCAGGCTGCATTGCCTTTGGAATTGAGTAGCCGAAGTTATGTTCAAGAATAAAGCTTGCACCGCCCTTTCCGGACTGAGAATTAATTCTGATGATTCCTTCATATTTGCGGCCGATGTCTTTAGGGTCAATAAGAAGATAAGGAACATCCCATACGCTGTCTTCACTCTGTTTTGCGCGTGCAGCAAGGCCTTTTGCAATTGCATCCTGATGACCGCCGGAAAGAGCAGTATAGGCAAGGCCGCCGGCATAAGGAGTTCTCGGAGGAATATCCATTTTTGTATATTCCTGATAAGAATCTGCAATTTCAGGAAGGTCAGAAAAATCAAGTTCAGGATCAACACCTTCTGCAAACATATTAAGGGCTACAGTAACGATATCGAGGTTTCCTGTGCGCTCACCGTTTCCAAAAAGACAGCCTTCAACCCTGTCAGCGCCAGCCATAAGTGCAAGTTCACATTCTGCAACGCCTGTTCCGCGGTCATTGTGGCAGTGGGTCGAAATAACTACGTTTTCACGGTCAGAAATGTGCTCTGCAAAGTATTCAATTGAATCTGCGTAAACATTTGCAGTGTAACATTCAACAGTTGTAGGAAGGTTAAAGATAATTTTATTTTCCGGAGAAGTTCCCCATTCAGCCTTTACTGCTTCACAGATTTCAATTGCATAATCAAGCTCAGTCATTGAAAAACTTTCAGGTGAATATTCAAGACGGATTTTTTTGCGTTCATCTTCAGGAAGGTCTTTCATGCATTCTTTGATGCACTTTACGCCGTCAACAGCGATTTTGATGATTTCTTCCTTTGTTTTATTGAAAGTGTATTTTCTCTGCGCAGGAGAAGTTGAATTATAAATATGAAAAATTACATTAGGAGCGCCTTTAATTGCTTCCATAGTGCGGCGGATTAAATGCTCACGGGCCTGACACAGTACCTGAATTGAAACATCATCAGGAATATGATTTTCTTCGATCAGGCGGCGGCAGAATTCAAACTCTGTATCGCTTGCCGACGGAAAACAGATTTCTATTTCCTTAAAACCGATTTTTACAAGAAGATCAAAGTAAGCAAGCTTAGTTTCAACTCCCATAGGGTCAATTAAAGCCTGATTTCCGTCACGAAGGTCAACGGAACACCATACCGGAGCCTTTGTAATGCGGTTGTCCGGCCATTTTCTGTTCGCAGGTGCCGGCTGAATCACCGGTCTGTACTTTGATGCATTCATTTTATACTCCTATACGCGTTAGCGGCGCTGCACGCGCGAAAAAAAAGACCTGACGCCTTAAAGCACCAGGTCTGTAATTTACTGATTAAATTTTACAACACTACCCGATAAACTTTAGGCTTCAAAACGAGAAGATTCTAGAAGTAGAAGTAAAGTGCTGTATTTCATATAACTCATTATGTAACTTTACAGTAAAAAGTTCAAGCACACTAAATATTAAACAGATGCTTCAGTGCACGGTTAAAGTTTTCAGTCCGGGGTTTCATTTCTGAAAGGAACTCATTGTCGTCAATGGTGCCTAAAACTGCTGACATTTCTTCTTCATTGCGGAAAGTGATTTTTCTGAATTCATCAACATAATCTTTTTCCCTTGAAGAACGCGCTTCTCCGAGCATCTCATTGCTTACAAGAGTTACATCATCAATAATGTCATCAAAAATCTCCCTTGTAAAATCCCTGACTTTTCTTGAGTAAAGAAGTTCAAGAAGGTAAACTGCATAATTTGTTTTATAAAGCAGGTAATTTTCCTGGCAGCTGTCATAAAACTCATGCACCTGCTGCCAGTTTTCAATCTGATGAGTCTTGATTTTAGCAAATAGTTCTTCAAGCTTTAACTCAGGAAGAACCTGACCGCCCGCATTTGTCCACTGAGTATAAAGAGGAATCTGTTTAACGATTATCTTTAATTCCTCGGCCGTAATCTGTGTATTGAATTTCTGACAGTATTCAATGAGTACTGAGCAGGCAAAATATTTTACGATTTTGCGGTAGGTTTTATAGGCACGGACAGGCTTATGAATCTCTGCCCCGTATTTCTTCTGTCCTTCCATATCGCACAGTGCAAATTCTGCATCAGGATTCTGGTGAAGATAATCTTTTGCCGCCTGATAAAGCTGTTCAGGATTTTCAGCGGAAACTGCCCTCTCCCAGCCTTTTTTAACAAGATAACCGCCCGTAAGTTCAATTATTCTGCTCAAGGCTTCAACAACTTCCTGAATTGAATCAGGTGCAAGAGGATCTGTTTCAATGTGCTGAACTTTTACCGCCCTTTTGTCGCGCTTTAAGAACTTTGACTTATTTCGTGTAATTGCATACATGTTGTATAAAAACCAGTATGCAGGAATAATCGTAACGCACTTCTGGTCACCGTTTGAGGCAACAAGAGAAAAAGGATACTTAATGTTAAGTTCATGCTGGTAACTACCCTTTGAAACGAGAGTAAAGCAGGCAAAGCGTGAGTTATGCTTAAAGTCAGAACACAGCCCCGGCCAGAAACCGCGTCCGGCAAGCATTTCACCGTCCGGAGAGCGGCTGTTGTGGTTTGAACCGATAGTAGCCCCGGAAGCAATGTTTGACTGTCCGCAGAGCGTTGAGGCAATAAGAAATGACGAATTGTGGTGCTGCTCATGGAACGGGAAAACAAGGTTATTGAGCATTTCACAGCAGCTCACTGTAGAATTATCGCCTAAAACAGAGTTTAAAAGCCGCGCACCGTATTTAAGCTGGCAGTTTCTTCCAATTACAAAACGTACTGCCACCGCCTGATAAAAGACCCTCGAACCGTAGCCTAAAATACCGTTTACAAGTTCAACGCCCTCCCCAATCTGACTCGGCTCATCTTCACTTGAAAGAACAGTAATATTTTTTAACTTGAAGGCGCCTTTAATATATGCGTGCGCTCCGATTTTTACATCTTTTAAGAGAGTTGTATTTTTGATTACGGCGTCGTGCTCAACAATACCATAAGTATTTAGTTCTTTTGACTGTCCCCATTCAGTGAGTTCAATAAAGCGCTTCTGTAAAACTGCATCTTCCCTGTAACGGCTCCAGATATAAGCATCTGCAGGAATCATATCTTCAAAGGGAAGAACAGCACGCCTGTCATTTTCATTTCCTACGCCAACCCAGACGCGGTTAGATTCAGGCTCGCCGTCTTTTAAAAGTCCGTTTCCGAATTTTGAGTGATTTGTACAGCTCATCTCCTGAATGTTAAAAAGCATTGAGCGCGAACCGATTCTGTAATTTGAAAGATAAGCTGCATTGTGAACCGCTGCATCATCTTCAACAGCAACATTTTCAAGATAGGAGTGATAAAGCCCTGCATCTAAAACAAGGTCGTGGAACTTAAGCTCCGCATTTACAAGCCGTCCTATAACAAGAAATCCGCGTATCTGACAGCGGCGGATAAGCTGAGGGTCAAACTCCCCTTCTTTTGCACTTACATAGACATTCTGCCAGGAAGAATCTTCATTTGTGTTGAAATTATTTTTAAGAATTTCAATTTCCTGTGAAGTTAAATGACGCTTGTCTTTTATTAATTCCTCAGGAACAGCAGTTCCTGTTTTTTTATTTTTTAAAGTTACAGCCGGCACTGAAAGACTCCGTAATTATTTACTAAAACTCTAAAAAGCCGCCGCAGCGGATTTTTTAAAGATGTCCTTTATTCTTTCAATAATATAACAATTCATATAAAAAGTCTTGTATTTTTATTCAGCCCGGCAGTGTCCAGCTGTGTTCAACAGTATGCAGGTGTATGCAGGTTTGAGTCCTCTCTCTTCCCTCCTGTTTTTTGACTACAGTTCAGGGGGCTTTGACCTTCGGGTGCTTTTAATTATCCTTTTTTTTCATTTATAATCTGTTATATGAAAAAACTTTTTTCTTTTTTTCTTGCGCTTTTAAGCCTGCACTTCTCATTTGCTTTTACAAAAGACGATTTACGCATTTTTACACTCGAAAACGGTTTTACGCTTTATTTTTTACAGGATACAACCACCGCCACAGTCCGTGCCGAACTCAACATTAAGGCAGGAACTGTAAACCAGAGTCCTGACAATGCAGGTTACTTTGCAGTTTACGCAGGACTTTCAGGACTTGAACTGACCCCTGACTGCGTAAAAACAGAAAAAACTGCTTCCCCGTCCCTGCTTCACAAAATTCTTGAAGAATTTGCTTCTTACCTTGAAGAAAAAAGTTTTACTGACAGCCAGATAAAAACTCAGATGAAAATTACAGGAGAACAGCTTTCTTCCGTTTACCTTGAAAGAACAGGCTTTATCAATGCGGCCATAGACTGCCGGGTTTTTGAAAGTGAGCCGTGGAAACAGGAAAGCGGAATTAATCCTTCCGTGTTCAATTCAAAATCAACTGCACAGATAAGGACTGTCTTAAACGAAATTAAAAACATTTATTACACCCCGGACAAAGCCACCCTTTATCTGTCAGGTAATCTTACCGAAGGAACTGCCCTGGCCCTCACAAAAAAATATTTTTCTCATTTCAAAAAGGGTACATCTTTATCTTCCGCACAGAATAATTATTCACTTGAAAGCAATTCTTCATCTGAAAGAAAAATAAAAAAGTATGTAATCACCGATGATGAACTGTCTTCTGACCTTTCGCAGATTGTAATACAGTACACGGATTTATCTCAGGACGAAACAGACCTCATTTCCCAGATTTTTAATCAAAGCTCTTCCCAATTCAAAAGACTCCTCCTTAAGCAGAAAAACCTTGCAATCAGGGCAGCAGATTACATCGACGCATCTTCTGCACAGCAGAGTAATTCAAGCAGACTCATCATCCAGGCAATTTTAGAGAAAAGCCGCGTAAGTCCTGCAGTTCAGGGAGATTTATTTTTACAGATGGCAGGTGAAAAAAACAGAATCACATCGTCTGAAATTAGTTCTGTCCTTAAATCAGTCAATTCAAATTTTACGATTGTTACTGACAACTCAACACTTCTGATGAAAAACCTTGCTGTCTTTAATCAGACAAACAAAGAAAGTGAAGAAAACCTTTTCAATAAAAATGAACGCCTTTCACTTCTGGATGAAAATACCTTAAACCTCAAATACGAAAACGCTTCTCCCTTTGCTTTTCTTCTCTGCAGTACGGCAAATTTTACAAAATACGCAAAAGAATTTTCAAAGGGCGGGTGGCAGAGAATCACTTCAAAAAACGGCGCCTGGTATAAACTTTCCAGATACAGCAGTGTACTTGCAAAAAAGCACTCTGAAGTTCCGGACACCTCACAGACAGACCTTATGATAAGCGCCCAGAGATTTATTGAAGAAAACAAGGCCCAGTTTTCATTTTTCACCCTCAAAAACTCAATTCCTGTAACAGTCAAACACCAGACAGGTGCAAAAACAGCCTCAATCGCGCTCGCAATAGAAGGCGGAGAACTTTTATTTGCTCAGGATTTTCCGGGGCTTTCTTCAATCTTAATCAATTCACTCGCTTCAAAAATCCAGTGGCAGCTTGATTCGCTTTACGCACAGGGACTTTTTTCTTCTTCTCCTTCAGTGTCTGCCTGGACAGGAAACGAATATTCCCTTCTGACCATAAACTGTTCAGCAGCAGATACAGCTTTATGCCTTAAAACTGCTTCAGAATGCATCATCTTCGGAGACATCGCCCCTACACTTGCAGACGGAATATCTTATGACCTCCGCTCCCAGTGGAAAATAAAAACAGGAGCTCCTGACTTTCAGCTTTTATGCGAAGCCGTAAGGACAATTTACGACAAACCTTTTTCAAATCTTTATCAGGATGCAAGGGATAAACCTGTCTTGATGGACTTTACTGATATTGCACAGGCCTATCCGCTCATTCTTGATTCAGGCCGCTTTTCTTTAGTGATTACAGGCGGAATCGAAAAAAATGACGGACTGATACAGACACTTGAAAACACCTTCGGCATTCTTTCAAGCATCAGATCTGCCGGCTCAATAAACACAAAAGTCCAGAAATTAAAGCTCCCTGCAAAATCAAAAAAAGTCCAGCTTCGCCACCTTTTCTTTACTGATATAAGCGCAGATAAAGCAGGTCCGCGCCCCCTTGTTTTAATCCCGACTACAGATTTTTCAGACCCGCTGCTCTACCTGCTTGAAGGACCTGACATTTCTTCTCCTGACTGTGCCCTTTTCAATGCACTTTTATACCTTACTGGAGAGCGTCTTGAGAAAAAAATCAGCGCTGAACAGACAGTAAAAATCACACCGCCTGACAATGAACTTCCTTACGCTCAGATTACCGTAACAAAAATAAAACACACAAATGAAACAGACAGCCTTTATGCACAGACTGTAAACGAAATTACAGTTGAACTTGAAGAACTCATAAATAAAGATACTGCAGGTGTAAAGGAACTTGAAAAAGAAGAACTGCTTAAAGAGCTTGAAAACCTCTGGGTCACAAGAGAACTTGAAAAAACTTCATCGGCTGAAGGTACAGCCTTTTTAATCCAGAAAGGAGCAGCCAGGAACAATGCCTGCCTGTATCTTGACCAGTATCAGGCTGTCAGCAGGGCAAACGCAGAAGACTATTATCTAATCTACAAGTCTTATTTCAGCCAGACTCCGTCTTTCAGACTCTACTCGGCAGATTCAAAAAAATAGTCTTTTTACAAAAAGCTTTTTTACCGGGCCGTAAAAATATCCGAAGGCGTTACAACCGAATCTAAAACAAAATCTGTCTCTTCAAAAGGAACTTCCTCCTGCAGCTGTTCTTCAAAACAGACACCTGCGGTAAAGAGTGAGCATTCTGTTTTTTTTATCTGAGGAATATAGCGGTCATAAAAACCTTTCCCCTTGCCAAGCCTCCGCCCTTTTCTGTCAAATGCAAGTCCCGGAACTATCATGAGGATTTTTTTATCTTTAAGGCTGTCATTTAGTTCAAGTTTCTTAAGGTCTTTTCCCGGTTCCAGAATTCCAAAAGCCCCTTTTTCAAGCTGAGACTCAAGAGGAAGAGTTTCTTCTAAAAAATAAAAATCCATCTGAAAAGTTCCGCTTACAACACGGGGAACACAAACCTTTTTACCAGACTTCCAGGCAGAAAAAATAAGCGGAGAAACTTCTGTTTCTGTCCCCAGAGGAATAAAAGAAAGGACAATTTCAGATTCCTTAAAAAAGGGAGCATCTTCAATCTTTTTAACAGCTTCTTCTGAAAACTGCAGGCGTACCTTTTCATCACTATATTTTTCTTTGAGAATGGAACGGATTTTAAAGCGGAGATTTTTTTTACTTTCTGAAATTGTCATGGAGAGAATTATAGCATAAAATCTTCTTATGGAAATTGAAATAATTTTAGCAGTAACAGGCGCAGTACTTCTTCTTGCAGGGCTTGCAGGCTGCGTGATTCCAGTTCTTCCCGGAGTTCCACTTGCCTGGGCAGGACTTTTTGCAGCCCACTTCAGTCAGTACATACAGATTTCTGTTCCTGCGCTGATTGTAACCGGTATTTTTACTGTCATAATCACAGTACTTGATTTTGTACTTCAGCCCGCCCTTACAAAAAAATGGGGAGGAAGTAAAAATGCTGTAATGGGTGCAACAATCGGTTTAATTGCAGCCTTATTCTTAGGGCCGCTCTTTATTCTGATCGCGCCTTTTATCGGAGCCTTTGTGGGAGAGATGATTACGGATTCAAGCGATACAGGAAAAGCACTTCACGCCGCTTTCGGCTCTTTTATCGGCTTTCTTTTAGGCACAGGACTCAAGATGATCTGCGTAATTGCTTTCATCTGGGTTTATATTTTTAACCTTGTAAAAGCAGCTTAACTACTCCCTCAGAAGGCTGCAGATTACACTATTTATAAAATAATCAGAAAAACAGTCTTCTTTGTGTTGACACAATTTTTGATTTTTTATAATATAATCTCACGTTCGCTAAGCGAATATGGTTCCTTAGCTCAGTCGGTAGAGCAACGGACTGTTAATCCGTGTGTCGCTGGTTCAAGCCCAGCAGGAGCCGGAAGCCTGGTACTTAAAAAAGTATCGGGCTTTTTTTTATTTAAAAACTGATACATGCCCCGGCAATCTTTTCATAAAATTTAAACGGACAATAAAAAAAATGAATCGAATTACTGCACTTTTAAAAAAAGAACTTATGCTTTCAGTTTCTCTTGCGGCTGCCTGTGCATCCCTTTTTATCACTCCGCCGTCAAAAGAACTTTTCAGCTCAATTGACTGGAAAACCCTGTCCGTACTTTTCATGCTGCTTACAGTGCTTGAAGGCTTTAAGCAGGAAAAAATCTTTAATCCCCTCCTGCGCCGTTCAGGTAAACTTTCAAAAATAAAGACCCTCACCCTCTTTTTTGTTTACGGCGTTTTCTTTACCTCAATGTTTGTTACAAATGACGTCAGCCTTATTATTTTTGTTCCACTTACAATCATTCTCTTTAAGGCAGGAAACAAAGAACACTATATTCTTCCGGTATTAACTTTTGAAAACATCGCTGCAATCCGCGGTTCACTTTTAACTCCCTTCGGAAGTCCGCAGAATCTTTTTTTATTCAGTCAAAGCGGAATCGAAGTTACAGCTTTCTTTAAGATGATGCTTCCGCTGTCAGTTTTCAGTTTTGCCCTTTTATATCTTTTTATTTCTTTTTTATACCGCAAAGACAAAGGTGAGCAGATTAATGTGGACCAGGATGCCTTTAAGGAAGAATGGGAGAAAAAAAGACGCATAAAACGAATTCTATATGTTTCCCTCTTTGCACTTATAATCTGCACTATTGTAACAAGAACAAAACTCTGGCCTTATGTAACACTTTTTACAGCCCTGATGCTTTTAATTTTTGACAGGAAGATTCTTGTAAAGACTGATTATGTCCTTCTTTTAACCTTTTTATGTTTCTTTATTTTTTCTTCTTCAATCTGCAGAAACCCTGGAATTGCACAGTTTCTCTCAAAAGCCGTTACGGGACATGAATACATCTGGTCGATTCTTTTAAGCCAGATAATCTCAAATGTACCTGCTTCGATAGTTCTCTGGCCCTTTACGGGAGAAAACGGTCTGCGCGCCCTTATATACGGTCTTGACAGCGCAGGCCTCTGCTCAATTATAGGAAGCCTTGCTTCTGTAATAAACTTAAGGATTTATGTAAAGGAATACCCCGGAAAAACTTTTGCTTTTATAAAAACTTTCACGTGGATAAGCCTTATTTTCTTTGCAATAGTAGTTTTACCGCAGCTCTTACTTATAAAAGTCCTGGCTTAACCTTATAGAAACCGCCCTGGCAGTATTCCAGGCGTACTTAAGCCCTGCATTAAATAAAAGCGGAAAAAGTACTGCATACATTTTTAAACTGATTTTTCCGCCGCGGGCAGTCCACGCCCTTTTTAATTCTCCCCAGATTTTAAAAACGGCTGGAATAAACAGAATAAACATCGAAATCACAAGAGAAAACTGTGCCTCTTTTTTTACAGGAAGAATATTTCTGACTGCAAGTTCAATCTGTTCAATTCCCTTTCTAAGCTCTAAGCCGGTCGAAGTTTTAAACATCAAGGCAGCGCTCTGATTACAGGCAAAAAACTTTAATACAGTCGAAAAAGTATTTTCATTTAAAAATGAAGCTTTTAACGCCCCCGCTGCTGCCGGAAAAAAATCAATAGTTTTTAAATTCAAATACGTAAAAGAAATAACATCTACAAGATACATAAAGACTGCATAGATAATTACGGGCGTTAAATCACAGAACTGTTCCCTCAAAGAAAACTTGAGGACAAAAAAAAGAACAGCCTGTACAGATACAGCACACAGGGCAAATCTCCAGTTAATTGAAAAAACTGCAATATTAAAAAGAGGAATAAATAAAACTTTTATCCAGGCAGGCATCTTATGAAAAACACTGTTCCCAGCCTTATATGAAAACGCAGTCACCTGAGTCATTTTTCTGCCCTCTTTTTACCAGACGAGCTGATCTTTAGAAGTATAAGATACAAGGGGATTTCTTATGTTCCACTGTTCAAGATTCTGTTTTAAGCCGTCTTCTGCACTTCCGTCAAAAACTTTTTCCCCGCGGAACAAAACAATAAACCTGTCAGCAAGGGCAAGGCATTTTTCAAGCTCATGTGTCAGAATAATTACTGTTTTTTTATCGTCATGAAGTTTTTTTATAAGAGAGTTCACCTGTTTTACTCCACCGTAATCCAGGTTTGCGTAAGGTTCATCAAAAATAATAACCGGGAGATCCATTGCAAGCATGCAGGCAGCAGCAAGCCTTCGTTTTTCTCCGCCTGACAAAAAACGTGCAGGATAATCAGCTTTCAGAGTAAGCCCTGTCTGCTCAAGTACATCCTGTATAATTTTTTTTATTTCTTCACGGCTCTTTTTCTGATTTGAAGGTCCAAAGCCTATATCTTCGCGTGGAGTTTCTCCTAAGATCTGTGTGTCAGCTTCCTGAAACACAAGACCTGCTTTAGCAAAGCATTTAACACTGCCTGAGTCAGCATTTTCAAGGCCTGCAATAATATTCATTAAAACACTTTTGCCGGAACCGTTTTCTCCGCCTATTACCGTAACAGAGCCTTCTTCTATCTCCATGCTGACATTTTTAAGCGCCTTTTTTACGCCGGAAGAAGTAACGTAATTTTTGCAGACATTATTGATTTCAATTTTTTTCACTTTCTTTAATTCTCACTTTCTTCCGCAGCCGGTTCAATTTTCTGCTCATAAAGATAAAGGGCTGAGTGCGGACGAAGTTTTACTGCAATCAAAACGGCAAAAACACCTTTAATAAAATCAACCAGAATAAAAGGAGCAAAAAAAGCAGTATAGAAAAGTTTTAAGGCCCCGCTTACACCAAGTTCTTTTCCCTTAAATGCAATAACATAAAAGATTTCAGGAACATACAAAAATAAAAGTCCGCCGAACACTGCTGTACAAAGCCTGACCAGATATTTTACAGTCAGTTTTTTTTCAGAGACTGAAGGAATTCCGCTTACAATACCTGAAAACAAAGCCCCTAAAACCCAGCCGATTCTAAAACCGCCGGTAATATTCATAAGGACCTGAAAGCCGCCCTGCCCGCCTGAAAAAACAGGAAGCCCGATAACTCCGGCAGCAAAGAAAAGCGCAGAAGGAGAAGCACCCCGTATTCCCCCGAGAAGCACGGCTGTAAGAATACAAAGCGCATTCTGAACGACAATTCCGCTAACAATCCCAGGAACAGGAATCCTGAAAAAACTTGAAGCGCATATTATAGCGGCAAAAAAAGCAGTTACTGCAGAACGAAGAACCTTTTTATTCATTTTTAATTGTAAACCTCAGTGTATTATTTATGGTTTACAATTTTAATATTTCGGGAAAAAAAGTCAACAACAAAAAAACTATCTTCTGCTCCGTCTCTGAGTGATTAAGAAAATCCTTACAAAGGAAGCAACTGCAGAAAGGGCACTTGCGACATAGGTCATCGCTGCAGCCCAGAGAACGCTTTTTGCTCCTTCCATCTCATTTCTGTCAGAAAAAACACCTGCGCCTTTTAAAATTTTTAAAGCACGGCGGCTTGCATCAAATTCAACCGGAAGTGTAATCAGATAAAAAAGTACACTGCCTGCAAACAGCAGAAGCCCGATATTGATTATAAGCTGGCTTAAAGATGAATACTGAGCGTTCTGTGCATAAAGAGAATAGCCCGCCCCGCCGACTGCCATAAGAGGACCAAGCCTTGAGCCGAGGTTTGCGACCGGAACAAGAGAACGTCTGAGATTTAAGGGAATGTATCCTGTATGATGCTGGATTGCATGTCCTGTTTCGTGTGCGGCAACTCCAACAGCGGCAACAGAAGAAGAAGCATAGGTTGCGTCACTTAAACTTAAAACCTTATTAACAGGATTATAATTATCTGTCAGGAAACCTTTTATATGCGCAATTTTTACGTCTGTAATTCCGTTTGCGCGAAGAAGAATTGCAGCGGCCTGTGCACCAGTAAGGCCTTTTTTTACCGCAACCTTATTGAATTTTGAAAAGCGCGATTTTACGGCAGATTGAGCCCACAGGCTCAAAAGAAGGGCCGGAATAAAAAAAACAAGGTAAGTTAAATCAAGTCCGTTATAATACATACTGTTATCCTGTAAAAAGACTGACTAAAAAAATATATGTGATTACGTTACAATAAAAAAAGCTGCTTTCTTATGAAAACAGCCTTACAGGTTATTTAGCGAGAGATTTAATAAGATCGTGATTTTCACGGATTCTTTTATTATTCTTTTTGCTGTTGGCTCTGATAGTTTTGTTCCAGCGGAGCGGTCTGATTCTTCTTGCAAGTCTTGGCATTTCACACCTCGTTAAAAAATTTTATGTGCCATTATATCAGAAATAATAATATAAAGACAAGTATTTAAAATCAGTACATTCCAAGCACGCGGGATATCTGCGGCCTGATTTTTATAAATTCTTCAACAAGCACAGGATCAAAATGAGTTCCGCTCTCTTTAAGAATGGTTTCGTAAGCTTCATCAACAGGCATTGCTTTTTTATAGCAGCGTTCATAAACAAGTGCGTCGAACACGTCCGCTATTGCCATGATTCTTGCACACAGAGGAATCTGCTGCTCTTTTAAGCCCATCGGATAACCTTTTCCGTTCCAGTATTCATGATGATACTGAGCCATCTCAGCGGCTATTTTTACATATTCTTCCGAATCATCCTCTACAAGAACTTCGCGTACAATACGGGCGCCTTCTTTTGCATGGATTTTCATTCTGTCATATTCATAAATGCTTAAGCGCCCCGGCTTTTTTAAAATCGTATCTGAAACGACAATTTTTCCGATATCATGCATCGGAGCTGCCATAACCATGTACTCAATATATTTATCAGTCAGAACGTCTTTATAATAACCGTCCTTCTGAGTCTGTCTGGCAAGTTCTTCAACAAACATTGAAGTCCGTTTTGCATGCTGACCGGTTTCCATGTCACGGTTTTCTACGAGATTCGAAAGGGCAACAATTGTCTGTTCCTGGATTTTAATCAGCTTCTGGTCACGTTCTTTTATAAGTTTTTCACTTTCTTCATAATGCTTTTCAAGTTCAAGAAAAGAATTAATAAATATAAGAAGGATACTTACTGTCATTCCAAGATTTACAAGACTCAGGCCGTAAAACCAGAGAACCTGCATCAGCTGTGTAATAAAAGGGAAAAATATAAAAGACAGGAATGCAATATAGACACGTTTTGCAAACTGCTTACGGTAATGAAGAAGTACTAAAAATACATTAAAAAATTCCAGTGCTATCAGAACGGTAGAAAGAAAATTAAACCTTCCCCTGGTGTAATAATTATCGGGAGTTATCTGATAAAAGAAATTCTGAAAAATTGAAACAATTGAACAAAGTTCAAAAACACAGCCTGTAAATATGCAGAAAAAAAGATAAAAACAGCTTATACGGCAGGGCCTGATATATTCTTCGATGTAGCGGATGATGTAATAAAAAATAAACGGAACAACCGCAAAAAATGTAAACGTAAGTATATGGAGGGCAGGAACTTTCCAGGCAGGTTCTTTTCCCTCAAAAAGCCAGTTTGACAGGTCCGAAATGTTAAAAACAATGATGAATATTACACTCATCATAAAGAGAAAGGACGCACGGCTCTTTTTAGCCCTGTATCCTAAGAAAAAAATCATGGCGAGACAGATTATAATGTTGTAGATATCGAGCCCGGTGCTCAATATATTCATTGCCTGCGTGTGCATCTAAGAATAATTTTACACCCGTTTTCCTGATATTTAAAACTATTTAACAGCGATTTTATAAATACGGCTGCGGGAATAAAAATACGCGCATACAAGAAAGACATCCGCCAGTATCCAGGCAAGAGGACTTGCTGCACAGGCGCCCTTAAAACCAAAAAGCGGCACTAACAAAAGCCCTGAAAATGAACGCCCTGCAAGTTCAAAAAATCCTGCAAAAAGAGCAAGTTTTGCAAAGCCCATTCCCTGAATCATAAAACGGATAATATTAACAAGAGCAAGCAGAGTGTATGTTGAAGTATTTGCAAGCAGAAAATACCTTACATTCTGTTTTATTAAAAGAATATCACCAGCGCTTTCAGTTCCATTCATAAAAAGCGAAGCAAAAAAATCAGTTCCATAAAGCATTACAAGAAAAGCCATGACAGAATAAACTGCACCTGTTAAAAACGCGCATAAAAGCCCCCTGTCAAGCCTCTCAATTTTTCCGGCACCTGTATTCTGGGCTGAATAACTTGCCATAGTTATTCCCAGAGCATCAAAAGGTGAAGCAAAAAACATGCTCAGCTTTGAGGCAAGGGACATTGATGCAACATAAACTGCTCCGAGTGAATTTACTGCAGCTCCAAGAATAATAGTTCCTGCCGCAGTGATTGAATACTGTAATCCCATAGGAAGAGCTGTCGTACACAGGATTCTAAGTTGTTTTCCAGAAAGAAAGCAGTCTTCTTTTTTTAAGCGGAAAATCTCGTAACGGGTGTAAATATAAACAAGACAGAGAATTCCAGAAACACTCTGGCTTATAACTGTTGCAAAAGCTGCCCCCCTCACGCCAAGCTTAAAAAAAACAATAAAAACAAAATCCAGAAAAATATTTAAGCACGCAGAAAAAATTAAAAAATACAGAGGTGTCCTGCTGTCTCCTGCCGCCCTTAAAATTCCTGTCAGAAAATTATATAGAATTACAGCAGGAATTCCGCAGAGAATTATTACAAAATAAGAATAAGTTCCGTCAATTATTTCGTGCGGGGTATTAAAAAGAACAAGCAGCGGACGGCAGACAAAAACTGCACTTAAAGTCAAAAGGAATGCAATCACAGCCCCTGTCACTCCCCCGTTAAAAACAAAAGAGCGCATTCTCTTAAAATCTTTGCCCCCGAAAGCCTGTGCCGCAGGAATCGAAAGGCCCGCGCAAAGGCCTGTGCAAAAGCCGTTTATAAAAAAATTAAGTCCGCCCGAAGCACCGACCTGGGCAAGAGCTGTCACACCTATAAAGCGTCCTGTAAGAAAAGTATCAGTAAGATTATAAAACTGCTGGAAAAGACAGCCGCACAAAACAGGAACAGCAAATCTGATGATTACCCCAAACGGATTTGAAACAGTAAGGTCCTTTGTCATTTTTTAAGAATAGAATTCCTGCCGTACAATTTCAAATATCTCTTTATCGTGGCTCTCAAAAGAATAATTTGCCGCCTTAACAAAAATCAGGTTACAGTTTCCGTCTTTTTCAGCAAACAGCGGCATATATTTCTGACAGTTCTGTTCAAAATACAGCCACATCAAAAGATAGATAAACTGACCGCCTGAAACATAGCCTGCCTTTTCAGTGAGCGGAGATTTTAATTCAAGCCTGGAAATATAAGTTGTCTTTTCAGGCTTTTTATCCTGCTCTTCCTCTCCTTCGCCGTTTATTTCCATCACCTGGGAATAAAGATTATAAGCTTCTAATAAGGCCTGCTCATCACGGTCAATGCCAGCCGCCCTGTCAGAGTTTTTACCCAGTGCTTCAAAAGGAGCTTTGTATATTCTGTAAGTCTGAACAACTCCGGCACGCAGGCGCTCCGATCTCTCCCTTATCTGCTCCTGAAGGTAAGCGTTTTCTCCCGGTGTTTTAATACGTTCAGTCTGTCCTGATTTTTTAAAACGCTTTAATTTCTGAGAAAATAAATTGATTGCGTCCTGAATGTTTTCCTGCATTATTTTTACGCTTCTCCTGAATTGTATGATATACTATTTTCCATCAAAAAATGAATAACAATATGTTAATACAGCACCTGAAAAAAATCATTCATTCTCAGGTGCAGGTTCTATACGGAGGATAAATGATGAAAAAAGTTTCTGCCATGTTTACGGCTCTGCTTTTAGGCAGTCTGCTCTTTGCCCAGGAAAAAGTATATCTGTGGCCTGAGAAAAAAGGTCCCGGCTCAGAAAAATTAAAGATTGAACAGAAGGAAGAAGAACGCGGAGGCGGAAACGTTCACGACAGGATTATAAGCGGCATTACAGAACCCTACATGGAAATTTACAGGCCATCCGCTGATGTTCCCCCTAAAAAAACAGGAATACTTATAATTCCGGGCGGCGCATACCAGAGGGTTGTTGTAGACAAAGAAGGACTTCATTACGTTAAGCTTTATACAGAAGCCGGCTATACCTGCTTTGTACTTGCCTACAGAACCCCGAATGACGCCCATAAAGACAAATCAAACGTTTCCCTTGCTGACGCACAGCGCGCAATGCGTATTATACGCTCAAATGCCCAGAAGTACGGACTTGATCCGGAAAAAACTGGTGTCTTAGGCTCTTCTGCAGGAGGACATGTTGCAGCAAGCCTTGCAGAATACCACGCAAAAGAAGTTTATAAACAAAAAGACAAGGCTGATAAGGGCCCGGACGGAAAATGGACAAGTGCCCGTCCTGCCTTTCAGATTCTCCTCTACCCTGTAATTACAATGCAGGACAATATGTGTCATGAAGGAAGCAGGACAAACCTCATTGGACCGCAGGCCTCTCAGGCAGACAAAGATTACTGGTCATGCGAGAAAAATGTAACGGCTGATACAGCACCTGCCTGGCTGTGTGCAGCAGTCAACGATAAATCAGTATTGCCGGAAACAAATGTACTTTCCTACTGGGCAGCACTCAAAAATGCAGGAGTCCGCGCTGAACTTCATATTTTCCCTGCAAGCGGCCACGGCTTTGGAGTTATGGGCGCCTCAGGAACAGCCCGCGACTGGCCGCAATTGTCCATGAACTGGCTTAACACCTATATCGATAAATAAAAAAAATACCTGCGTTTACAAAGTAAATCATACTTTTTAACGCAGGCATTTCTGTTCCCCGGCACTCAGGCGCCGGATATCTTTCTCATATAATCAGGATACAGTCTTAAATGTGCCCTGATTATTTTTTAACTTCCTAAAACCATGCGGTCGTTTAATTCACCGGCTGCACCGAACTTTTCAAGAAGCTGTTCAACTTTAAGGTTCTTTTTTTCTTCTCCGCGTACGTCATAAATGATTCTGCCTTTCATCATCATGATAAGGCGGTTACCGTACTGGATTGCATGGCGCATGTTGTGAGTAACCATGAAAGTTGTCAGGTGATCCTGTTCAACAAACTGTTCAGTCAGTTCAAGAACTCTGGCAGCAGTTTTAGGATCAAGGGCTGCAGTATGTTCATCAAGAAGCAGAAGATCCGGTTTCTGCAGAGTTGCCATCAGAAGAGTAAGAGCCTGTCTCTGTCCGCCTGAAAGAAGACCAACTTTGCTTTTCATGCGGTCTTCAAGTCCAAGATCCAGCAGAGAAAGTTTTTCATGATAAAGATCACGCTCTGAGTTTTTAATACCCCAGGCAAGAGTGCGCTTTTTGCCGCGGCGAAAAGCCATTGCAAGGTTTTCTTCAATTTCCATGTTTGCAGCAGTACCCATCATCGGATCCTGGAAAACCCTTCCTAAATAGCGGGCACGGCGGTACTCAGGCATATCAGTAAGATTAATTCCATTTAGTTCAATGGAACCTGTATCGCAGGTATGTACACCGGCAATAAGATTAAGCAGGGTTGATTTTCCAGCCCCGTTTCCGCCGATTACAGTTACAAAGTCACCGTCATTTAATTCAAGATCAATCCCGCAGAGCGCTTTTTTTTCTGTTATTGTTCCGGGATTAAAAGTTTTTGTTACATTTGAAATCTTAAGCATCTTTTAACCCTTCCTGTCTGGAGTGAATTTTACCTGAAAGTCTTGCACTGTGCTGTTTTATAATTGGAATTGCAAGGGCAATCGTAATGATTACTGAAGTTAAAAGTTTAAGGTCGCTTGACTTTAAGCCCATCTGAAGAACAATTGCAATTACAATACGGTAAATGATTGAACCGAGTATTACTGTAATAAGAGTAAACCAGAACGGAAGTTTTTTACTGAACCAGCCGAAAATTGCTTCTCCTAAAACTATTGAAGCAAGACCTATTACTAAAGTTCCTGTTCCCATTCCCACATCACCGTAGCCCTGAGACTGAGCAACAAGAGCACCGCTGAGTGCAATAAGGCCGTTTGAAATCATGAGGCCTAAAATCTTCATTTTGTCTGTATCAACGCCCATGGCACGAACCATGTTTCCGTTGTTTCCGGTTGCACGGAGAGAAGAGCCGATTTCTGTACCGCAGAACCAGTATAAAATGGTTACAAGCACACAGCAGATAATGATACCTGTAATAAGGGAAGCCATGTTCGGTGACATTCCCTTAAAAAATGCCCTGAGCTGATTCATTACTGTTTCAGCGCCTAAAAGCGGTGTATTTGAACGTCCCATAATGCGGATATTTACCGAGTAAAGGGCTGTCATTGAAAGAATACCTGCAAGCAGTTCCTGAATCTTCAATTTTGTGTGAAGGAAGCCTGTAACTCCTCCTGCAGCAAGTCCTGCTAAAAAAGCAAAAAGAAGTGCCGCATACGGATTATAATTATTTACAACAAGAACAGCACAGATAGAACCGCCGAGTGCGAATGTTCCGTCACAGGTCATATCCGCAATGTTAAGGATTCTGAATGTAAGATAAACGCCCAGTGTCATTACACCCCACAGGACGCCCTGAGCAACAGCCCCCTGCATAGCCATCAAAATACCTAAAATCATAATGATACATTATATAGATTTAACCATCTCTTTCCAAGTTCAAAATAACTGTTAGAATTTGTAAAAAACATAGCACTAAGATTTTTTTTGCATTAAAATATAAATATCATGATTCTCATAAGTGACGGCAAAATCAGGTTTTCAGTTAAAATAACATTTATTTTCTGTCTGTTTGTTTCAGTTATTGTAATTTCTTATACGCAGAAACAGTATTTCACCTATAAACAGGAACGCTGCATGCTTATGGGCGAAACCGCTTCTCATCTTTTTCAGGATGATATTGAAAAAAATCTTACGGCAAACCAGATTCTTGAAGCGCTGATACTCGAAAATAACGGCCGGGTAAACAATTTTAAAGCCGTCGCAAGAAAACTGATAAATCGTTACCCGTCAATTCAATCAATTCATCTTGCTCCAAAAGGACTGATCACACAAAACTATCCTAAATCATATTCAGATAAACAGATTAATCTTTTTGATTATTCAGAAACAAAGATTTCCTCAAGTTACGCCTTAAAGACAAAAAATACATACCTTACAGGCCCGCT
This sequence comes from Treponema sp. UBA3862, assembly GCA_002392405.1. GTDB lineage: Bacteria > Spirochaetota > Spirochaetia > Treponematales > Treponemataceae > Treponema_D. Next base: position 37,589 of record DGGY01000019.1, read on the forward strand.
GCTCGGTGAAAACAATACTTCAGAACTTCTGATTCAGCATCCTGTATTTATTACAGACAGTGATGGAAATGAATCTTTCTGGGGCTTTATTATCCTGAGCCTGTCTACCTCAAATCTTTTTGGCAAAGAGCATCTTGATTTCCTTAATAACGCAGGCTACAGATTCCGCATCTGGAAGCCGGAACCTGTTAACGAAGATCCCTTCGTTTTTTACGAAAATACAACACTTCCCCTCTCAAACCCCTGTACAAATATTTTCGGCATAGCAAATTCTCTCTGGACAGTTTACACTCAGCCGCAGGAAGGCTGGTTCAATACAGGTATCCTCATTATTGAGATAATCTCTGCCCTGACTTTCAGCCTGCTTGCATCATTTACAATAGCATTTTTAGTATCGCTTAAAAACCGTGATGAAGCTCTTGAGCGGCTTTCTTTCAGGGACAGCCTTACAAACCTCTACAATACCCGTAAATTCATGAATACCCTCAAAGAATACGCTAAATCAGGAGAACCTTATTCAATCATCTATCTCGATATTAACGATTTTAAACGAATTAACGACAATCTCGGGCATGACACAGGTGACCAGGTTCTCGTAATCGCCGCAAGAAAAATATCCAACTGCATACGCGAAGGCGACCGTGCATTCAGAATCGGCGGTGACGAATTTACTGTAATTCTGCCGGGAAAACACGAAGGACCTTTTGTCGAGGCTGTAATTGAGCGCATAAAAGAATCAATTAAACGTGAAACAGTTCTTCGCAATGCCCGTCTGCAGATTACCTCAAGCGCAGGTTTTGCACGCTGTCCTGAAGATTCTTCAGATTACGAAGAAGTAATAAAAACAGCTGACAAAAACATGTATCTCGACAAGCAGAAATTAAAGCAGACAAATCCTAACGGACTGAGTATAGAAAAAACAGGAAATCAGGATAAAAAATAAATGGAAAAAATACTGATTATTGAAGATGACGCAGGTATTTCAGATTTTGTAAACTCAGAACTTATTCACGAAGGCTACTCAACCTGTACGGCTTTTAACGGACGTGAAGCTCTTGAAGTTTTTGAAAAAGAAAAGCCTGACCTGATTCTTCTGGATGTAATGCTTCCGGAATTAAGCGGACTTGAAGTATTAAGAAGAATCAGAAAAACTTCAAACGTTCCTGTCATAATAGTTACAGCCCGCGGCGAAACTTACGACAAAGTAAACGGACTCAATGCAGGCGCTGACGACTATATTCCAAAACCTTTTGAAATTGAAGAACTGCTTGCAAGAATGAGTGCAGTCCTGCGCCGTGCCGTACCGCAGAATTCAAAACAGGTTGTCCTCAAAAACGGGCAGCTTGAACTTAACACTGACAGCATGAAGGTAGTCCTTCAGGCTCAGGAATTAAACCTTTCAAAAACAGAATATCTTATGCTCAAACTCTTCCTCGAAAATCAGGAAAAAGTAATGAGCCGTTCTCAGATTATTGATGCAATCTGGGGAGAAGGACACTACATTGACGAAAACACTGTAGATGTTTATGTCGGCTATCTCCGTTCAAAGATTGACCAGAACGCAGGTACAGAATACATCAAGACAATGCGCGGCGCCGGATACATGATGCTGACGGTAAAATAAAAATGAAACACAAGCCTTCCGTAGTCCTTAAACTTTCGATTAAATTCTCAGCCATACTTACCATAGCAGTTCTGTCGATTATCTATGTTTTTTTTATGACTCTCCGCCACATGAGCCGGCAGCAGGAAACGAGAAGTTTTAAAAGAACGGCAAACGTAATTGCAAGGGCCTTAAATTCAGGTGACCCGATGTTCCTGGAAAAAAAACTTTCAGAACTCCCCTTCTTTATTTCATATTTAATTTACGACAGCAATACTAATCAGATTTTTACACAGCGCAACGGAAGGATAGATATACTTCCTGAAACAAACGGAAAAACTGTTCATCTCAATACAAAACGCACTTCAGGGGAAGACTCACTTACAATAGTTTACATGACCAGCCGCTGTCAGATAAGAACGGGACAGGTTTTTACAATCCAGCTTGCACAGAACGCAAACACTGAAGCAGGAAATCATTTTATAAGACAGGTGCTTTTATGGATTGCGGCGGGTTCACTTCCGGTTCTTTTACTTTCTTTCCTGCTATCAATTTACTTTACAAAAAAAACAATGGAGCCTGTCGTAAAAATTACAAAAACGGCAGAAAACATAAGTTCCTCAAACCTTGATAAATCCCTTCCTGAAACAGGAAAAAACGACGAGCTTGATAATCTTGCAAAAACCTTCAACAAACTCTTTGGTCGCTTAAAAAAAGACTTTGACAGGGAAAGAAGTTTTACAGGCAATGTCAGCCACGAATTAAAAACCCCTGTTGCAGTTATTTCAGGTCAGACAAATCTTTTAAGGCGCTGGGGAAAAAACGATCCTGCCCAGCTCGACAAAAGCCTTGAAATAATCATGCAGGAAACAAAATCAATTGAAGCCATAATAACAGGCATGCTTGAACTTACAAGACTTGAAAACTCAAAAATCTCAGTAGAAAACCAGGAGTTTTCAGTTCTTTCCCTTTTTGAAAGGCTCAGCGGAGAGTTTTCTTCAATCAGAGAAGATGTAAAAATAGTATTTGATAAAGATAACGACACATCTGTAACCTCCGATCCTGAACTGCTTCACCAGATTTTTACGGCGGTAATATCAAACAGCATAAAATTCAGCACAGAAAATCCTGTAATCACGCTGGGCTTTACAAAAACTCAGGACGAAATCAGTTTTACAGTAAAAGACAAGGGTCCCGGGTTCCGCGAGGAAGACATTCCACATGTATTTGAACGGTTCTGGCGCGGAGATAAAAGCCACAACAGGGCTTCAGGCGGAAGCGGACTGGGCTTAAGCATCACAAAAGCCCTTGCACAGACCTTAAACGGAACTGTCGAAGCCTCTAATTCAGTTGAAGGCGGAGCTGTAATTACTGTCCGTTTACCTGCTTAGAAAGCCAGTCAAAAAGATTTAAGTTTCCGTCAAAAACCTCGTCATTGAACACATAAATCCACGAATCATGTCCGTTATATTCGTAAGGTTCAGTTCCTTCTGCATTCTTATACCGGCCGCTAGTATCAGTAACTTTGTCAAAATAAACGTGATGAAGATTTTCAGCACCCGCTTTTTCAAGACGCTCTACAGTCGGCATTGTGTATTTTTCAGGTTTAATCGCTTCGTCAGTTTTTGCAAGAGTAAACCACATCGGCTTTTTAGCAAGTTTTTCTATATCTTTAGTGCTGATTCTTGCATCAGGGAAGGCTTCACATATCGGGAAAGCGGCCGCAAAAAAGTCAGGGTACTGAATCATCATGTTCACGGTCATAAATCCGCCTGCAGAACAGCCTCCGACGTAAATGCGGGAAGTATCAATCTGAGGATTTTCTTCAATCATTTTATCAATGAGTTCTTTTACTGCCAGAGTGTAATAAGAAACAGGAGTTTCAACATCAATTTCTGCCTCAGGAACTGCAAATGCTTTAGAAAAGAAACTTGAAATCGAACGAGAAAACTTATTCACCGGCCCGCGGATGTCAGCCATTACCCACAGACGGTTACCGAAAGGATCCAGTTCTGTAAGTTCAAGCCAGCCTGTCGGGCACTGAGGAAGAAGAACTGCAGCACCGTCCTTTCCAAAATATCCCTGAATCTTTTTCTGGAATAAGGCAGTACTTTTTATACCGAACAGAGGTTTTGATATATTTCTTCCGCTTTCTGCAATTCCATGAAAGAAAACGATTAAAGGAATTTTTTTATCTCCTGACTTAGGCGGAACATACTGTGCATATTCCATTTTTATCTCTGACGAATCATCTTCCCAGGTAAAAGAAGAAGTTTTACACATTGCAGCTTCAGGGCTTACAACCGCACTTCTTCTGTTAATTGTAATGTTAAGGTTTTTATTCAGGATTCTGTAGCCGTAAAGCTCGTCCACATTGAGGATTTTTGCATTCGTAAAAGGACTTGAATACTCATCATCAGGAGAAACTTCAAGCTTTAAGGTAATAAACTTTGATGTAGTCGACACGCTCGGAAGCCCTGCCCCGTCAGACAGATAGGCTTTTACAACTTTTCTTTCTGTACGGATTATTCCTGCATCATTACCGATAAGATTTGAAGAAGAATTATATACCTGCACGATAAAGTCAGAGGCCCTTACCATTGAATCTAAAATATCCTTTCCGGCGTTTAAGACGATTTTATCCGTACAGCCTGCAAAATCATAAGGAGTTATATAAAGAACATAAGCGTTATTTTTTGGTTCTGCTGATTTTACAAACTCTACACAAAACAGCGGAACCAGAGAGAGTAATGAAACTAAAGAAAGAATTATTTTTTTCATACTTTAATTGTATTTGAATATGATGATTATCACAATCCTAAAAATACAGGGACAAAAACTTAATTTACCCTTAAGGAGTTTGACAAAACAAAAGAACGCATTAAAATTAAAATATTATAAAACACGCATTAAACAAGCGCAGAAAACACGGAGAAATTAATGAAAAAATCTGCAATGCTTCTGACGGCAGCCGCTTCACTTTTTGTGCTTATGAGCTGCGGTCAGACAAAAACTAAACAGGCAGAGGGAAAAGTATTAAACATTGCCTGCTGGAATGATGAGTTTAAGGAACGTTTTACAGACTTTTTTGTAACAAAAGGCCTTTTACCTTCTGATGTTCAGGTAAACTGGATTCAGGTTGCAAACGAAAACGGAGTTTATCAGAACATGCTCGACGAACTCCTTGTTAAACAGAAAGATCTTCCTGCTGACAAAAAAATTGACCTTTTTCTTGTTGAAGCGGACTATGCTTTAAAATACGTAGATACACCTTACACTCTTGATGTACGAAAAGACATCGGATTAAAGGATGAAGAATTAAAACAGCAGTACCAGTACACAAAAGATATAATGACAGACTCAAACGGAGCCCTCAAAGGCGTTTCATGGCAGGCCTGTCCGGGCGGGTTTATTTACCGCCGTTCAATAGCAAAGGCTGTACTCGGTGATGACGATCCTAAAGTTGTACAGCAGTCTTTACGCTCATGGGAACGTTTTGACCATGTGGCAGAAAAAGCAAAGGCAGCCGGTTATTTTATGCTTTCAGGTTATGATGATGCTTTCCGTGTATTCAGCGACAACATTACAGAACCGCTTGTAAAGAACAACAAAATTAATATTTCTCCCTCTATTTTAAGATGGATAAGCCAGACAAAAAAATACACAGACAACGGATACAACAACAGGGCAAACCTCTGGTCTGAAGAAAGCAAAAAAGGTGCCGGCCCTGAAGGAAAAGTATTCGGCTACTTCGGACCTGCCTGGTTTATTGACTATGTACTTGCTGATGCCTCCCTTGCCTACCCTGACGGCGTAAAAGAAAAAGGCAACGGAACTTACGGCGACTGGGCATTCTGTAAAGGTCCAAAACCTTTCTCATGGGGCGGAACCTGGATTTGTGCCGCAGCCGGAACTGATAACCCGCGCCTTATCCACGACATTATGTTCACCCTCACCTGTAAGCAGGACGTAATGGAAGCAATTGCAAAAGAAGCAGGCGATTTTACAAACAACACTGATGCAATGAAAAACATCGCCTCAAGTGATTACCAGAATCCCTTCCTCGGCGGACAGAATCACATCCAGCCCTTCCTTGAAAACGCACTTTCAATCAGAAAAGACTGCGCAAGTCCTTATGACCAGGGAATAAGCGAAAAACTTCAGCTCTGCTTTGCGCCTTATTTTGAAGGCTACATGACTGAAGAACAGGCATGGGATTATTTCTACAAAGAAATTACAGTGCTCTATCCGCAGCTTCAAAGATAAAGGGCACTCTTCTAAAAAAAATACACTGCTATAAAAAAAAAGGACCTGCCGTATGAAAGAATAAAACCTCATACAAAGCAGGTCCATTTTTTTGCAGAATTAAATTCTGCTTATAGTTTATTAAAGATCAGCTGGAAGAGTAATTCCAAGAGCCTTTTCAGTTTCTTCGTTCTTAGAGAAGTCACATTTTTCAATGTACTGAATCGGCATGTCTGCAGGGTTAGCACCCTTCTTTAAGATTTCAACAGCCATTGCAGCAGTCTGTTTTCCAAGTTCATAGTAGTTGATACCGTATGTACAAAGACCGCCTGACTGAACCATTCCGTCTTCACCACAGATTACAGGAATCTTGTTTTCTGTAGCAACCATAGCAACTGTAGCCATACCTGCAGCGAGCATGTTGTCTGTAGGAACATAAATTGCGTCTACTTTTCCAACAAGGCTCTGAACTACCTGCTGGATTTCATTTGAGTTAGAAACTGAACCGAGAGTATAAGCAAGACCTTCGTCTGTACATGCAGCTTTTGCAAGTTCAATCTGGAAGAGTGAGTTCTGTTCGCTTGAGCAGAAAAGAAGTCCTACATTTTTTGCTTCCGGAACAATCTTTTTAAGAAGCTTAATCTGCTGAGAAACAGGTGTAAGGTCTGATGTACCGGAAACATTTGTTTCTGGTTTTGCATTTGACTTTACGAGTTTTGCAGATTCAGGATCTGTAACTGAAGAAACAAGAATAGGGATTTCTGATGTAAGGTTTGCAACAGCCTGAGCAGCAGGAGTTGCAATAGCAAAGATAAGGTCATCTTTGTCGTTTACAAGTTTGTTTGCGATTGTAACACAGTTGCCCTGGTCTCCCTGAGCGTTGTGCATGTCAATTGAAATAGTTTTTCCGTCAACAAGTCCTGCTTCAGCAAGACCATCGATAAATCCCTTGCAGTTACTGTCGAGGGCTGGGTGTTCAACAAGCTGGATAATACCGATTTTAAATACTTTGTCCGAAGAAGGTTTCTTTGAACAGCCGGAAAGTGCAAGACCTGCAACAGCAATTGCAGTCATTACAGCAGCAATTTTTTTCATTTTTTATATCTCCTTTTTAATGAAAACTCACTTATAAAAAGTGCATAAAATAAATTATAAAGTCCTTTTCAGGATAGGTCAAATTTGTGTTTCTATTTAGAGCATCAAAACATTAATTCATAAGGGATTTTGAGTACCAGGTAAAAACTTAAGAATATTTCAGCGGATTACAGTTTTTCCGTTTGTAAGGTCAAAAATTTTTGAAGTGAACTCTTCTTTTTTCTCTATGGCAATATTTCCTTTTACCGTTACAAGTTCACCAAAGTCTTCTTCAACATCGTAAAGCGTGTAATCTGAAAGTATTTTTTTTACTGCCTGATAAGTCTGATAATCTGCTTTGATTTCAAAATCAGTTTTTTCTACAAATTCTTCAAAAACAGTTGTCTCAAGAACAGCCTTAACACTCTCTCCATAGGCATGAACAAGACCCCCTGTCCCTAAAAGAGTTCCGCCGAACCAGCGGGTAACAGTTACAAGAACATTTGTTACACCCCTGCCCTTTAAGACATCAAGCATGGGTCTTCCGGCAGTTCCACCGGGCTCACCGTCATCGCTCATTCCCATAACTTCAGCATCTTTGCCTGCAATAAAAGCATGACAGACATGAGTTGCATCGGCATATTTAGTTTTCTGGCTTTTTATAATTGTACGGACTTCATTCTGTGAACTGATTATAAAGGACTGGGCAAGAAAGCGTGAACCTTTTATTACAAGCTGCGCCTCAGAAGTCTTTACAGGAACAAGCATTTACTGTCTTTCCTGTTCATTTAAATCATCATCTGAATCTTTTTTAAGGCTCACGATGATTTCGATTTTAGGCTTAACAAGTTCATCATAAAAAACAGGCACAGAAAGGAACATGAGCGTAACTGCTTTATAAATGTTAATAAAATACAGAAGAGCGAAAACCGTGCTCAAAACTTTAAGGATAAAAGACGTACCGTCATCAGAAAATGTAAGTCCGACGCCAAAATAAAAGGAAGCAAGCACCATATTGCGTCCGCCTGCCCTCAAAATAAAAAGAATTAAACTGAAAAAATTAGAAAGAGAAAGTTTTGCACTTACAAAGGCTGCCTTAAAAACAGACCAGGCTGGATTTGAATATCTTACAAAAACAAGAAAAATCTGAGGAAACAGAAAAAGCAGCATTAAAACCAGTACACTTCCGCCTGCAATAAGATAAAGCATGGAGGAAGAAACTTTTTCACTCAGAGTATTAATTATTCCCGGGTTTAAGCTTTCTGCTATATTGATTATTAATACCATAAGTCCGCTTGCCGCTGCAGTTAGGACAGTACAGAGGGCTGCAGGAGGTGCAAACTGACGGAATCTCCTGAAACCGTAGAAAAGAAATCCAAAAGTTACGAACTCATCTTTTACCATACGGTAAAGCATTACAAGAAAGCCATTTAAAAGCAGGAACCACAAAAATATCCCTGCAAATAAAATCAGGTAAACAAGAAAAACAAAATGAAGAACTTCAGACTTTTTAGCTGCAAGAAGCAGAGCACCGCCGCCGAAAAAAGCAGAAATTCCTGACTGAAGCATAACAAGCACAAACAGCGAGACAAAGGCCTTGGTCAGATTTTTATGAGAAACATCTTTGAGTTTTTGTAACATTGCAGGATTTTTCAATTAATTAAACAGCTCCATCTGTGCACCGTCAACCTTAATTGACTCAACTTCCTTTGCGGCAAGCCTTACACCAAGAGTTTTAATTCCCTTCTCTTCAAAGTCCTGAGCCTTGAAAGCTTCTTCAAGCACTTTTACGCGGGGCTTTTTTTCATAGTTGAGGGTAAAACTGAATTTTTCCCTTGTATCTACATGAAGAACTTCCATTCCGTCAGGAGCAATAAAATAGTCACGGTTCATAATCCAGCTTGGAATACGGCATCTTTTTATAAAACAGTATTTTGTTTTAGGGTCACGGAAAATAACCGTAAAGAGAATATTGTTGATGATTTCCTTTTCAGCAATTTCACAGAACCACATTCCTTTGTCTACGAACATCTTCTGAGGAACATCGCAGACTGAGTAAACGCCGCTTCTGCGCATAACAAGGATTCTGTCGTATGGTGACACTTTTTTAAGTTCCTGACCGCCTGAAACATTGATTCCAAGGTAACCCTTTTCATCATAGCGCAGGCTCTGGTCTGATTTTGCAACAGCCTTAACGTCAACGGCAGAAAAACTTGTAACTGTAGTTTTTCTTACAAGCATTTCAGGAGAAAGTTTCTTGAATTTTTCAAGCATGCCGCCCAGGTAATCAATTGCACAGCCTGTAAGGTTCTTTAAGAGTTTTGCAATTTCCTTTAAGCGGGCATTGATTGCTGCAACTTCTTCACGGTTTTTATTGATGTCGTAAAGAGAGATGCGGCGGATAGGAATCTGTAAGAGATGATCTACATCTTCATCTGTTATAGGGCGGATAAGTTCTGCCTTGAAGGGAACAAAGCCCTTGTAAACAGCCTTGATTACATCTTCCTGAGTCTTTTTTGTTTCGATTGCCTTGTAAATACGCTCTTCAATAAAGATTCTCTCAAGGGTGCGGATATGAAGCTTATCCATAAGCTGGCCGCGCTCATACTCAAGTTCTTCCTTGATGATGCCGGTAAGTTTCTGTGCGTAATACTTTATTATTTCTGTTGCAGACATGGCAACCGGCATATTGTCTTTAATGACAAGCATCTGACAGGAAATGGATTTTTCACAGTCAGTATAGGCGTAAAGACTGTCTATAACATCCTTTGTATAAACTCCCCGCGGAAGACGGATTTCAATACAGCAGTGATCGGTTGTAAAGTTATCAACCGAACTGATTTTAATTTTTCCTGCCTTATACGCAGAGTCAATTGATTCAAGAAGGCTCTTTGCGTTTGTATCAAGAGGGAGTTCTGTAATTACGATTTTTTTCTCGTCAGAAGTATCAAACTTAGCGCGGGTAACGATTTTTCCGTTGCCGTCGTTGTAATTGCTTACATCAATAAGGCCGCCTGTAGAAACATCAGGATAAATCTTAAATTTTTCTCCTTTAAGGCACTTGATTTCTGCATCAATTACTTCCTTAAGATTGTAAGGCAGAATCTTTGTACTCATGCCGACAGCAATACCTTCAGCGCCCATAATCAGCGCAAGAGGAATTTTTGCACGGTAAACTTCAGGCTCTTCGTCGCGTCCGTCATAATTTGGTACATAGTGAGTAATATTGTGATTTGTTACAAGAAAATCTTTTGCCAGGGGATGAATACGGCACTCAATGTAACGTCCGGCAGATGCACCGTCTCCGGTGTATTTATTACCGAAGTTTCCCTGTTTTTCAATAAAAATTTCTTTGTTTGCAAGATTTACAAGAGCTCCGTAAATTGAAGCGTCTCCATGCGGGTGATACTTCATCGTACGTCCGACAACAAAGCTTACCTTCTGAAAATAACCGTCATCTACTTCAAATAAAGTATGCATGATGCGGCGCTGTACCGGCTTAAGTCCGTCTTCAAGATCAGGAATAGCCCTGTCACGGATTACATAAGAAGCATATTCAATAAAGTTTTTGTCGAATAAGTTTTTAACAAAGGCCATATTCTTTTCCTATACGTCAATTTCTGCATTACTCAGCAGATGCTGTTCAATAAAGGTTCTGCGTTCAGGGGTATTTTTGCCCATATAGAACGACAGAAGCTGCGGAATGATTTTTAACTGACTTACTTCAATCGGTGTAAGACGCATTGTTGCAGGATCAATAAACTGACGGAACTCACTGGGGTTGATTTCACCAAGACCTTTAAAGCGGCTTGTTTCGCAGTTTTTACCCATTTTAAGCTGGGCCTTATCCCTTTCATCCTCTGAATAGCAGTATACGTTATCTTTTTTAGTGCGCACGCGGAACAAAGGTGTTTCAAGGATGCACACTCTTCCGCTTGTTACAAGTTCCTCAAAATAGCCCAGGAAGAAGGTAAGCAGAAGGTTTCTGATGTGGAATCCGTCGTTATCGGCATCGGTTGCAATTACGATTTTTGAGTAACGCAGGTCTTCTACAGAGTTTTCAATTCCAAGGGCGCGCATGAGCTGAAAAAGTTCATCATTTTTATAGATATCTGTCTGTTTTTTGCCGTACATATTTTCAGGTTTACCGCGCAGACGGAAAATTGCCTGTGTATTCGGATCACGACTGTGTGTCATTACACCTGCCGCAGAGTCTCCTTCCGTAATAAAAATCATTGAATTTTCACCCTTAGGTCCGTCTTCTACATGGAAGCGGCAGTCATCAAGTTTAGGAATACGGATGCTGACTTTTTTAGCAGCCTCTTTAGCTTCTTTTTTAACTGCAGAAAGTTCTGTACGGAGTTTTTCGTTTGCTTCGATTTTTTTCTGAAGCATGTCGGCAGCCTTAGGATTTTTATGAAGCCAGTCATCAAGACCTGACTGAACTTCCCCCACTACCCACTGACGGATGTCAGTATTGCCCAGCTTGTTTTTTGTCTGGCTTTCAAAAACAGGATCCTTGACTTTTACAAGAACTGCGGCAGTAATTCCTTCACGGATATCTTCAGACTTATAGTTTTCCTGGAAGAACTCATTTACACCTTTGATAAAGCCTTCCTTAAAGGCCTGAAGGTGTGTACCGCCGTCTGAAGTATACTGACCGTTTACGAATGAAAAATAATTTTCACCGTAGGAATTTGTATGTGTAAAGGCAAACTTTAAATGAAGTCCGTCATAACTTCCGATAGGATAAATTGTGTCAGATTCAAGTTCTTTCTGCAGAAGGTCTAAAAGGCCGTTCTGACTGGTAAAAGGCTGGCCGTTAAGGGTGATTGTAAGCCCTGCATTTAAGTAAGCATAATTCCAGAGGCGTTTTTCAACAAATTCCATATTGAAACTGTACTTACCGAAAATTGTCTCATCAGGAACAAATTCAAAATATGTTCCGTTCTTCATCGGCTTTGCAAGCTTTACATTCTTCTTTTCTGATTTAAGTTTTCCCTGTTCAAAAACAGCTTCAGTTGCATAACCGTCACGGATGGCAATTACCTTAAAATATGAAGAAAGGGCATTTACGGCTTTTGTACCTACACCGTTCATACCCACAGAAAACTGGAAAACATCATCATTGTATTTTGCACCCGTGTTAATCTGGCTTACACATTCAACAACTTTACCAAGCGGAATACCGCGGCCGTAGTCACGCACCTTAACACGGTTATCTGCAATCTGAATATCGATTCTGTTACCGAAACCTACGATAAATTCATCAATCGAGTTATCGATAATTTCCTTTAAGAGGACATAGATACCGTCATTCTGATTTGAACCGTCCCCCAGGCGTCCGATATACATACCTGAACGAAGGCGGATGTGTTCAAGGGCATCAAGATGCTTAATCTGAGAATCATCGTAGGAAGCAAGTTTTTTTCCTTCGTTTTTGAGGGAAGGATCGGCAGCTTTTGCCGCAGCAAGATTTTTTGCAGACTGCTCGGCAGTTGTACCGCGTTTAACGGCAGTCTTTTCTTCGGTTTTCTTTACGGCTGCCTTTGTCTTGGCATTATCCCAGGCACGGAAAGTTCCGTTTTCATCAATTCCTGCAACAGGCTTTTTTGCTTTTGAAGAAGCGGCTGTTTTTGCCGGAGCTTTTGAAGCGGCAGTCTTTACTGAAGATGCTTTGGTCTCAGGCTTTGAAGCCGGTTTTTCTGCAGGCTTTGAAGCAGGCTTTATAGCCGATTTTGCAGCAGGCTTTGAAGCAGGCTTTAAAGCCGTTTTTGCAGGAGCCTTTGAAGCTGCTGCACTAGTCTTAGAAGCAGTCTTTTTTAAAGACGAAACTGCTTTTTTTGAATCTGTTGTTCCACCCATAACTATCATTATAACGGGATTTTAGCAAACCGCCAAGACTTTAAAACCCGTTATAATATTTTTACGGCTCCAAAAGGCGTATCTTTAAAAGAAAGATAAGATTCAATTTTTTTATATGCACGGGCACTGACTTTAGAAAGGCGGACGAAACTGCCGTCAGAACTTTTTACAAGCGGGTCAATCCAGCGCTTTTTTACCTCAATATTTACAGAATACCACTCAGGCCCCGGTTCACTTTCAAGATGTTCGATAGAAGTCATAGTACGCCATTTTTTAATGAGTGCAGAAAGATAATTGTCATTTTTTAAAGCATAGTCATCAAAGACAGCGGTAAGCCTCTTCTCAGAAAAAGTAAAACAGTCGTGTTCACTTATAATCTTTTCTTTCAGTGCAAGATTTACGATTTTACCGAGCATGTTAAGGGCAAGTTTATTTTCGTTTTTCTGAAGCAGAAAGGCACAGTCAATAAAACCTTCCGTGTAAAGTTCAGCCGCTATTAAATCATTAAAGGCAAACTCGTCCTTCCCCGACTCATTTTTTACGACTGAAATTGAATTATACATTTCCTTAACTTCATCAAGTGTCCACACATGACCTTCAATCATATTTCCTAAAGCCATATTGCTGGGAAACATATATTCAAGTCTGTCAGCGCAGAGCTGGGGAATAGGACTGTCACACAGAGAATAAATATGATAATTACGGATTTCACAGACATTAATACTGTCCCGCGCTAAAAGAAAAGCCAGTTCAGGATCAAAAGTCAAAAGTTCAGAAGTCTGGGCCTCACTTTCTTCCTGTTTTAAGGCATCACCTTTACGAAAATCATTTACATGAGAAAATGCACAGGTGGCAGCATCATGAAAAAGGCTTGCAAGAGTCTGTTTTTTATCTTTTGTAAAATGCCAGGTAATCAAAGCCGTACCGATGCTGTGGTCAAGACGGCTGTAAAAAAATCTGTTGGAATAAAGGGAAGTCCAGTCAGTTCCGCACAAAAGCCCGATCCCGTCAAGATGCTGCAAAACAGGAAGACTTATATATTCATTTAACCACTCAGGATAATCAGGGCAAAGAATTTTATGATAATCATCTGCAAAGGATTTTGTAAAAGACATGTGTGAATAATAGCCTTAAGAGGGGAAAAATTCAATTTTACTCAAGAAAGCCTCCCCTTAGCGTCAGGGATTGTAAGCCCGAAGTCCCCCGGAAGGGGGATGAGCCGCCTTGACGGCGAAGGCTGAAAAGCCCGGCCCGCGCACGCGGGAGACGCCCGTATTTTCTTTATTTTTGCAAAACTGTATAATAAGAAAAAAATTAAATTTTCCGGAGGATTATTAAATGTATCCATTTAAAAACATAGAACCCAAGTGGCAGAAATACTGGGACGAGAACAAAACCTTTAAGTCTGTGGAAGACGAATCTTTTTCTAAAGACAAAAGGCGCTATGTTCTTGATATGTTCCCCTATCCTTCCGGAGCAGGCCTTCATGTAGGTCACCCTGAAGGTTACACTGCAACAGATATTTACTGCCGCTTTCTGCGCATGAACGGATACAATGTCCTTCATCCCATGGGATACGACGCTTTCGGTCTTCCTGCAGAAAACTACGCAATCAAAACAGGAACTCATCCTGCAACTACAACAAACGCAAACATCGAACATTTTACACAGCAGATTAAAGCCCTCGGCTTCTCTTATGACTGGGACCGGGAAATCCGCACCTGTACACCTGATTACTACAAATGGACTCAGTGGATTTTCCTCCAGCTTTACAAACGCGGTCTTGCCTATGAAGCACAGACTCCAATCAACTGGTGTCCGAGCTGTCTTACCGGGCTTGCAAACGAAGAAGTAAAGGAAGGTCACTGTGACCGCTGCGGCGCTCAGGTAACACACAAAGTAATCCGTCAGTGGATTTTAAAAATCACAGCATACGCTGACCGCCTTCTTGAAGACCTTGAGGGGCTGGACTGGCCTGAAAGCGTAAAATCAATGCAGAGAAACTGGATCGGCCGCTCTGAAGGTGCAGAAGTTGACTTTACAATCGCTGACAAAGACGGAAAACCGACAGACAAAAAACTCACAGTTTACACTACCCGCTGCGACACACTTTTCGGTGCTACATACATGGTAGTTTCTCCGGAACATCCTCTTATCAAAGAACTCACAACAGCACAGCAGAAAGACGCTGTTGAAAAATATGTTGAAGAAGCTTCTAAAAAATCTGACCTTGAACGCACTGATCTTGCAAAAACAAAGACAGGTGTATTCTCAGGAAGTTATGCAATAAACCCTGTAAACGGAAAACTTATTCCAGTCTGGGTTGCTGACTACGTTTTAATTTCTTACGGAACTGGTGCTATCATGGCAGTTCCTGCACACGATACCCGCGACTGGGATTTTGCAAAAAAATTCGGTCTTCCGATTATTGAAGTATTGAAAAGCGAAGTTGATGTTCAGGAACAGGCCTGGACAGAAGACGGAATCCACGTAAACTCAGAATTCTTAAACGGCCTCAACAAAAAAGACGCTATCGCTAAAATGCTTGAGTTCCTTGAATCTAAAAAAATCGGAAAAAAGGCTGTAAACTACAAGCTCCGCGACTGGGTATTCAGCCGCCAGAGATACTGGGGCGAACCGATTCCTCTGGTTCACTGTCCTGACTGCGGCATCGTCCCGATTCCGGAAGAAGAACTTCCGCTTGAACTGCCGGATGTTAAGACTTACCAGCCGACAGGTACAGGCGAATCTCCGCTTGCAGGAATCGATGCCTGGGTAAACTGTAAGTGCCCGAAATGCGGAAAAGCTGCCCGCCGCGAAACCAACACAATGCCTCAGTGGGCAGGAAGCTGCTGGTATTACCTCCGCTACATCGATCCGTCAAACGAACTTTCATTCTGCGACAAAAACAAAGAATCATACTGGATGCCTGT
Source organism: Treponema sp. UBA3862 (assembly GCA_002392405.1). Taxonomy (GTDB): domain Bacteria; phylum Spirochaetota; class Spirochaetia; order Treponematales; family Treponemataceae; genus Treponema_D. The sequence continues at coordinate 53,309 of DGGY01000019.1, forward strand.
AGACCTTTATGTAGGTGGTGCTGAACATGCAGTTTTACACCTCCTGTACGCACGCTTCTGGCACAAGGTTCTCTATGATTTAGGAGTTGTCTCAACAAAAGAACCTTTCCAGCGCCTGATTAACCAGGGAATGATTACCTCTTTCGCTTTCCAGAGAAAGAACAAGTCCCTCGTTGCAGTTGATATGGTCGAAGAAAAGAACGGAAAATTCTATTCAACAGAAGACGGTGAAGAACTTGAACGCGTAATCGCAAAAATGTCCAAATCACTTAAAAACGTCGTAAATCCTGATGAAATGATTAAAAACTACGGCGCTGACTCAGTGCGCATGTACGAAATGTTCATGGGACCGCTCACAGTTTCAAAACCATGGAATACCCAGGGCTTAATCGGCGTAAACCGCTTCCTGGACAAAATCTGGAATATTTCAGAAAAGCCGATGGAAGAGATCGATATTACAGGAAAGCTGGACAAGGACCTTGCATCCCTGCGTAAAACATATGCAAAAACTGTCAAAAAGGTAACTGAAGATACAAACAACCTGGACTTTAACGTAGCCATCAGCCAGATGATGATTTTTATCAACGAGGCTTCAAAATTCGAGAAACTTCCTAAAGCAATGTGGGAAGGATTTGTACTTCTTCTTTCTCCATACGCTCCGCATCTTGGAGAAGAACTCTGGCAGAAACTCGGTCACGACAAGTCAAACGCATACGAAAAATGGCCTGTCTTCGACGAAAAATACTGCGTTGAAGACACAAAAGAAATCGTAGTAAGCGTAAACGGTAAGGTACGCGACAAGTTCGAAGCAGCAACTGACACACCAAAAGAAGAACTCGAAAAACTTGCAAAAGAAACAGAGGGCTTCAGGAAGTTCAGCGAAGGCAAAGAAATTGTCAAGGTAATCGTTGTACCGAACAAGCTTGTAAACATTGTAGTTAAATAAGCCTGAGTCATTAAGCTCCGGCTAAAATGCGCATCAGTGCGTAAAACAAAACATCCCTGTCAGATTTCACTGCAGGGATGCTAAAAAACTATATATGCCGTGTCAGACACGGCAATTTTTTTTGTTTAAGTCCACAGAGGAATCTGTTCCTGCTCTGCTACACTGAACAGGCCTTTCAGGTTCATCTTTAAACTTGGAATTGTCGTGTCAAAAAGATAGGAAAGTGTTCTGATAGGATGACGGATTGTACAGCCGAGCTTAATGCGCATTACTTCGTGAGTTTTTCCGTATTCTTCACTGAGCTCATCTGAAGTTTTTGTACTGACTATTCCTCCGTATGAGAGAGGAACTTCACAGATAACTTTACCGCCTGAAGCATATACAAAACCGCCTTTTATATCAATAAGATGATTTACGGCCACTGCCATATCTTCATCATCTGCACCTACACATGTAAAATTATGCTCATCGTGGGTAATCGACATTGCAAAGGCCCCCTGCTTCATTCCAAACCCATGAATAAACGCAACGGACCGCTCTTTTTCTTTAGTACGGCTGACAAGAATAACTTTTAAAATATCTTTTTCAATATCGCTTTCAAGATATCCGTTTCTGCTTTTTACGTTAAAAACAGTTTTTACCGTATTATACTCATCAGTGTTAGCATCAATTACATTTAACTTTACTTCTTCTTCCGGGCAGGAAATCTTAAGGTCATCAGCTGTAATTTTCTGAGCCTTTATATTTCCAAAAGAAGGCTTTAACAGCTTATCTTCAATGGTTTTAGCATTAAGGTTTTCTATATCAAAAACACATTCACCTTTTACCCAGGTCTGAAGCACGTTAAAATTAACCGCACTGTCAACAACAATAAAATCAGCACTGTCACCAGGCCTTAAAAGCCCTGATTTCAAGCCATAGTGTTTAACAGGATTTACACAGGCAGCTTCAAGAACATTAAAAACATCGCAGCCAAAATTAACCAGTTTTGCCGCAGCATCATTGATATAGCCTTTCTTTTTGATATTAGGTCCGAATACAATTTCAGAACAGAGCATTGTTTTTTCAGGAAAGTTTTCGATTAAATCCTTCATGCTCAAAAAATCAACGGCATCACGGGTCTGGATCTGAACATTTAAGCCCGCTTTAATTTTTTCATAGCCTTCTTCATAGGAGCGGACTTCGTGATCTGCAGAAACTGATGAATTACAGTATTCTTTTAAATTATTTCCGGTTAAACCCGGCGCATGACCGTCAACTGCTTTATTATATTTTTTTGCAAGGGCAAATAATGCTTCTGCCTTTTCTTCATGAAGAATCACCGAAGGGAAATCTTTAAGTTCACCAAGATGAGTAACTTCATCACGTTTTAAAAGCCTTTCAATATCATCAAAAGAATAAATTCCCGGAACAGTGTCTGAAGGCGCTCCAAAACCAAAATAAAACGGCACACCTTTTGAATTTTCTATAAGACCTTCTACACCTTTTCGGCCGAGCACTGCAGTAATGTCATGTGACTCAACAAGAGCACCAGCAACACCCCTGCTTAAAGCAAGTTTAGCGTACTGTGACGGGCAGATAAAAGTCATATCTATATGAAGATGAGAATCAATAAACGGGGGAAGAATGTACGGAAGTTTCTTTGAAAATCTGAGTGAAAGGAGCTGGTTCAAATCCGCTTTTTTTATCTGTGTAATCACACCGTTTTCAAAGCAGACAGTACCCGGATAAGAAGTTCTGTTAAATATGTCTATGATTATTCCGTCTACGACACCCATAGTTAAATAAAATATCCCCTGTCTTTAAATCATAACATTGAATACTTTATTTTTCAAATTCTGTTGTCAGTTTTTTTTCCATTCATCAATAAATTCAATCATAAACTGCTGGACATTACTGAACCACTTTTTCTGGAATGCCACAGCCTTTTTACCTATGTAGCGGAAATGCCAGCTTTCCCAGCGGTAACCTGTAACATCTTCATAGCCTTCAGGAAAACTTAAACTCCAGCCAAAATCTGCTGCATTTTTATACACCCACTGCCCTTCAGCCGTACCTGCAAAAGCATCGTCAACCGGTGCAAAATCAAGTGCAAGTCCAAGCTGATGCTGGCTGGTTCCTTCCCGCGCACTTTCTCTTTCAGCTTCTTCAAGACCGTCTACTTTTACCCAGTAAGCAAAAAGATTTTTCTGATATTCATAAGAGCGGTAAGTTGAACTTACAGTCAGAGTTACTCCATCCTTCTTTGCAGCCTCTCCCATTTCTTTTAATGCATCATATGCTTCACGGCGGAGACTGAGGGAATTTTTATTTACAAGAAAAGCGCTGTTCGATTCTAAATGAACAAGATCATGCGGCTCATAATCTGAGCCCACGGTATGTTTTTTATCTATAAGAAAAAAAGGGCTTAAATCGTTTTCAGAAAAGTTTTTTTCATCTTCCAAAACTTCCCTTAAATCACTTAAAAACTCAGCTGCATTACCGTTTATAATTCCTTCCTGACAGCGGCTGCTCATGCTTTTTATTACACGGGAAAGTTTTTCAAGCTCAGGATTTTCTACTGCATAATTCAACGGCTGAGTTTCCTTAACAGCCATTAAATCCTCTGATTGTACCTGTGTTTTTTTTGTACGGCAGGAAGTTACAAGCAGAACAAAAGACAAAAATAAGAGAAGCTTTTTCATTTGTCAGACAACCTCAGTTACAGAATGAATAAAATAGAAAGTATCAGCAAAACCCGTATCTTCAATCGCCTGTCTTACCTGGGGAGAAGGATTCATAATATAAAGGCGGTGACCGTTATCTTCAGCATCGTTAAAGCCAGCCATAATAAGCCCCACTCCCGCAGAATCGATTGCTTCAACAAGAGAAAGGTCAAGGACAAGGTTAGAATCAATTACAATGCTGTATACTTTGTTTTTAAGTTCATCAAGAGTATAGGAATTGATTACTCCTGAAAGCTCATAAAGAGTGTAGTTTGAACCGAATTTTTCAACAATTTTAAACGCGTCCATCTTTTACGCCTCCATCTATGCCTTATTAGCAAGACGCTTGATTACGAGAATTGAAACGTCATCATCAAATTCCTTTGAAAGGAAGTTTGACGCAGTCTGATACATTGAACGGGCCATAACGTCACCTGAATAGGCAGTGCTTTCTGTAATTGATTTCTGAATGCGCTCTTTGCCGTACATTTCACCGCGGAGCGATTTAGAGTCAATAAGACCGTCAGTTACAGTAACAACAATATCTCCCGGATTAAGCTTAACTTTCTTTACTTTAATCAGGTGTCCGATATCCTTTACAAAACCAAGTACCCTTCCTTCACCCTGAATTTCAATAACGTTGTTGTATGAACGGGTATAAAGGAAAAGGGCCGGAACACCGCAGTTAATGTAATACATGGTATCATCTGTGTAATCAATAAGACCAAACACGCCTTCAAAGAAGGTTCCCTTAGGAAGATTAAAGCGGATGAACTGATTGACTTTTTCAACCAGAAGCTTAAAGTCCCTTGTTTCCTGCAGGTAGGTACGGATGATGGACTTGATAATAACCATACTCATGGAAGCAGAAATACCCTTTCCGCTCAGATCGCCCATTACAAAAATGTGACGGTTTTCTGTAAGGCGGATAAGATCGACGAACTCACCGCCGATGTTGTGTGCATGTTCCATGATGTAGCCGGTATCATATTTAGGATTTTTTACCGGATCCATATTTTCCTGAATTGAAGTGATAATCTGGCTGGACATGCGGATTTCGCGGTTTACAGTACCGACAATTGACTGGTTGGCAATATTGCGCATGTAGTAACCGAATACAAAAAGGTAAGAATACAGTTTTGTAAAGGTGTTATAGTCATAATCAGCATAAATGTTACCGCCGGCCTTTGCACCGAGGGTCATTGCACCGATAACACGGCGACCTTCTGCAAGAAGAATCAGTGCTTCTGAGTTTGTTTTATTAAAGAGTTTAAGTACATCGCTCTTAATTGATTCAAAAGAATGTCCGTTTTCAACTTCACTCTTAAGGATTACCATTCGTCCCTGGTTGAGCATTGAATCAAAGACAGGATTTTTAATTTCGAGGGTAACAGGATTTTTTCCTTCCTGGTCAAAAATAGAATTGAGGATATTTTCACTTTCTACAAGAATATGAATTTCTGAAAGACCAAGATTATGGATAAAGATATTCTGCATATTGCGGACAATATCTTCAGGTTCACCGGAATAATCGAGTTTAGAAAGCTGCTCTTCAAAAACATCAGCATACTGGAACGAACGGAAATACTGTTTTTTTTCAAGGAATTTTGACACCTGATAAGAAATTGTAATTGCAACAGTTACGACAATTGAAATTTCAAATACAAAGAATGCATGAGATTTTGCAAACTCAGGCCACAGCCTCGGGAAGAAAAAACCTACGATGTAAGCAGGAATAAGATAACTTACAAGGAAGGTAACAATAACACCGACAGCATATTTAATGTCATAGAGGAAATTCTGCCTTGAGTTATAGGAAAGAATTACCTGAGTAAAACCGAGCCCCGTAAGGGTAAGTGAAGAAAACATCGGAACACGGCCGCGGGCCTTTCCGATAACCCAGATTGCAAACCATCCGAAAATAATTGCTGCTGCATTGAAAACCGATTTCTGCATGTTAAGGCGGTCTTCACGGTTTTCAGCACGGAGAATCATAATGAGGATTGAAAGACCTGGAAGTCCGACCTGAATTAAAGCACGGAACATTTCATACCAGGTAACAGGGAAGTAGTTTGTCAGGCGTCCCCTGAAAAGAGGATAAGAATCAACGCTGATACCAAGGAAGTCTGTAATTGTTATTGATGTTACCATTGTGAAGGCAAACCAAACAGAAACTCCCGCTAAAATCCATTTAACAGCCCTGACCGGTGCGCTTCGCTTATAGGACGGGAACAAAATACAGTAAATACAAAGGTCTATGGCGTAAACCGCTGAACAGATAAGCGAAAGACGGAAGAACAGCAGGGTAAGTCTGTCAGGAGAATAAATATTGGCCCAGAGCATTAAAGCCATGAAGGCAAAGGCACCTGCAAGAAAAACACTCATGGAAATGAGGGGATTATCGACATTTTCAGAGGTCTGCCTGTCAATGTAAAAAGCAAGTCCGACGGCAAAGAGAGCCATTACAAGGTTCAATACAACGTAAATCATTTTTTCCTCCCCTAGCCCTGAACTTTAGCAACCAGCATAGTCAAGTCATCATGAAGTCTGGTATCCGCATTATAACTGAATACAAGATCTGTAATATCCTTAATGAATTCCCTTGGCTCTTTTGCAGCACTCTTTTTAATTGTATCTGTAAAGAGTTCAGTGTCACCAAGTTCAACCTTATCTTCATTCATTACTTCAGAAACACCGTCACTGGCCATCATTATAAGGTCACCTGAGAAAAGGCGCTGTTCGCTTACTTCAACTTCATCAATAGGAATAATACCGACAATTGAACAGTTCGAAGTAAGGGATTTGATTCTGTAACCATCCGGAGAACGTGTAACAATAATCGGGTCTGACATTGAAGCGTTAACATAGCGGATTGTCATTTTCTGAGTATCGATAATTCCGATAAAAAGTACCGTATATTTATCCTGAAGATGCATGCCTTTTATGGCTTTATCAATTGCCATAATCATTCCAGGAAGATCTTCCTTATTTTCCTTAATCTTAACAGTATTCATTACGAGTCCCATAACTAAGGCAGCGGCAAGACCTTTACCGGAAACGTCACCAAGCATTACAAGAGTCTTGTGTTCATCAATGGGAAGAACAGTGTAATAGTCACCTGATACGTTAATAAGCGGTCTGAAATATGCGGCAAGTTTCAAGCGCTCAGGCTCAGGCATTCTCTGAGGCAGGAAGGAACGCTGGGTTTCAGCAAGCTGTTCCCATTCCTTGGAAAGTTCTGAAATTTCAGAAAGACTTGTAATTGTCTCTGCCCTGAGCTGGAAGCGTTCAAGTTCTTCAAGGAGTTTCGGAAAAATCGCAAGGTCAAAGCGGCGTGTATAGCGGCAGAAAACGTAAAAATGATGTCCGTAAGTTGAAATGAAAAAGCCCCGGGCCTTTTTGGATTTAGAAACAATACCTAAATCATCACCGAGGAAGAAAGTTCCGTCTCCCCAGTCTAAAGGATAGTTTCTTGCAAGTTTATCCATTACAGCCTGGTCATTAGTAATTCTGTTGGGGGAGTTATAAAGAACATAATTAGTCGAACGGTTTACATAAAGGACAGAACAGTCTGCTTTCTGCTCAAGAAGAGCTGCTATGAGTGTGTAAAAATCCTCCATTGAGTAGCACAGACGGAGTTTTTCCATAAATTCAGTCAGAAAGGCCGTGGCACCCGTACGCATGACATTACGTTCAAGGGTAATGCGTATCATTCCAAAAACCGTACTGGCAACAAGAACGAGAATACAGAAAAGTACAGCAGTTACTGCAGTAGGGAATGTATTTGAATAATCTATAAAGTCATTGATTTTTGTCTGAGGAACAAGATAAACAGCCAGAGAAAGAAAAATCAGCGTTACAAAGATATAAACTAAAATAAAATAAAATCGCCTTCGTGCCTTTAACATAAAAACCCCGTTTTTTAATATTTAAAGTTTTCCATTAACAGTATCGGCAGTATTGTTCCGAAACATAAGGAATCAAACAGATGCGCATTCCATTTATTATTTCAGCATGTCTTTTGTAATTTTATAAACTGATCCGCAGTTATGGCAGATTATTTCAAGAGGTTCAGGATCTCTTTGAATGATGTCTTCAAGTTCTGCCGGCGGAAGATGCTTTATCTGCTGTGCATAATACTCAGTACTGCAGGGACAGTCAAAAATAATGTCACGGTTAAGCACTACGGACGGCTTAAATTCACGGAAAAGTCCGTAAACAACGTCTTCCATATCGCCTCCGTCACTGAACCATTTTCCGATTGAAGGCATTGCCTTAAAAGCATTTTCTACACGGATTAAAAGTTTCTCGCTTTCTTCACTGCGGTTTTCAAGTTCGTTTTCAACCTGCTCAGTTTTTACAGAAGACTTTCCGCCTGCTTTAGGCATTACCTGAAGGAACATTCCCCCTGCCCCGGTTACACGCCCCTGACTGTCAAACTGAATTGAAGTATTAAAGGCAGTATGAATCTGTTCACTCTGCTCAAAATAACAGGCAAGATCCTGAGAAATATTCTTATAGACTATTGGTGTAACACCTGTCTGAGGAGTTTTCATCCCCTCGCCCATACGGCTGACACTTAAAGTTCCCTCGCCAAAAAACGGAGCTAAATCCCAGCTTTCAAGAGGCTTATCCACAGGAATTGGATTCTGAAGAAGATGACCGCGTACATAACCGGTAGAATCTGCCTCAACACCAAAGCCTACGGCAGGTCCGTTAGTCTCATAGCGGAGAGTAAGATGCTCCCTGCCCTTCATTGTCGGAATCATAAGGGCGGCGCAAAGTTCAGCCTGACCTAAAATGTATGTTTCTAAAATTCCAAGATTATGGTTTGCCCTCATCTGGTTTACAAGGCGCGTCCCGTTCAAAAAGGCACCGCGCACCTGACCGTCCGCCATGACAAAAATTGTCATTTCGTCCTTATGAATTGAATCAAGATGTTTTAATAATTCTTTATCAGTAATTTCAGCTTTTATCATAAATAGTATTATATTAAAAATTAAAAGTTAATTCACTAATCGAAGTGAATTTCGAGTTTCAATTTTAATTAAAATAAATCATGCTCCCGGCAGGAACCGCCCCTTAGAATCCACGAAGTTTGTTTCTTCGAAACAAGCTTAAGTGGATTCAGGGTCGAACCCTGCCTCCGCCTGATTTAAGTCACTTAATAATAAAACTCGAAATTACTCCTATTTAAAATAAAAAAACACGGCCTTTAACAGCCGGAAAATACTCTATTTAAAATAAAAAACGAGGCCAGGGACGGCCTCGAACACTAAGGACAGAAAACAAAGTTTTCTGTCGCAAATAAAAACACAGGAAGTGTTTTTATTTGCAAAAGTTCTTCTTCAGGAAATCAAGATCGAGGTCCGGATAAAGAACAAACTTTCCTAAGAGAGCCTGAACTCTCTTAGATGCAGCTGCCTTAACGCCTTCATCGAGTTCAATCTTAAGTTTTGCCGGTTTTCCGTCTTTTGTTACGCCAGGTTTTGTTCCCTTAAGGACAAGGTCAATGATTGCAGCAACTTCTTTCATTTCTGCTTCTTTCATGCCGAGTGTTGTAAGGGCCGGAGTTCCAAGGCGGAGACCTGATGTATACCATGCACCGTTCTTATCGTAAGGAAGGGCATTGGCATTTACTGTTACACCAGCCTGGAAGAGAGCAGCTTCTGCCTGTTTTCCTGTAAGGCCGTATGCTTCATAAACGTTTGCAAGCATGAGGTGGTTGTCAGTTCCGTTTGTCTGGAGAGGAACATTAAGTGCCTGAAGTTCTTTTGCAAGAGCCTGTGCATTTTTAACAACCTGATGTGCATATTCCTGATATTCTTTTGTATTTGCTTCCTTGAATGCAAGTGCTTTTGCAGCCATTACATGTGGAAGAGGTCCGCCGAGTACCATCGGACAGCCCTTGTTTACATAGTCTTCAAATTCTTTTTTACAGAGAATCATGGCACCGCGAGGTCCACGGAGAGTTTTATGAGTTGTAGTTGTTACTACATCTGCCCATTTTACCGGATCATAATCACCCTGGAATACCTTTCCGGCAACAAGGCCTGCAAAATGAGCCATATCAACCATGAGAACAGCTCCGCACTTATCAGCAATTTCGCGGAAACGCTTAAAGTTAATTGCACGAGGATAAGCAGAATAACCTGTCAGAAGGATGAGAGGTTTTACTTCCATTGCCTGCTTTTCAATTGCATCATAATCAAGAAGACCTGTTTTTTCATCAACTCCGTACGGATGAGATTCAAACATACGGGCAGAAATGTTCATTTTGTAACCGTGTGTAAGATGACCGCCGCATGAATAATCAAGACCCATCAGTTTCTGGTTACCGAAACGCTTGCGGAGCTGGTCAAGCTGTTCTTCAGTAAGGTCGTTGAGTGATTTTACACCGAGTTCTTCAAGAGTCGGAGTTTCTACTTTCGCAGAAAGGATAGCCCAGTATGCAACAAGGTTTGTATCTGCACCGGAATGCGGCTGAACATAAGCATAATCAGCACCGAAAAGAGCTTCTGCTTCGCGGGCAGCTGTGCTTTCTACAGAGTCAACATTCACACATCCGCCGTAATATCTGTGTTCCGGATACCCTTCAGCATATTTATCTGTCAGAAGGTTGCCCATAGCAGCCTGTACAGCAAGTGAACTGTAGTTTTCTGAAGCAATCAGTTTAAGGTGACTGCGCTGATTTTCGATTTCGTTAACAATATCAGCAGCGATTGATGGATTTACGGAAGCAACCTGCTGAAGGTTTGCAACGTAAGCAGTCATTGCAACATTTGGTTTTGAGTTGCATGAAGATAAATAATTTTCTAATGGTGAAGCCATAGGGCACTCCTAAAAAAATAGTTGAATAGATAATACAAAAAATTGCAGTTTTTATCAATTAGAGCGGTTTTCTTCTGTATTACCCGAATTTTCCGCCGCACACTTTAAAAATAATCATTATTTATTAGCGTTATAAAAATGTAATGATATAATTAAAAGATAAAGGTTTTTAACCTTACAGACATAAAAATCTGCGTCATTAAAAGGGAACGCCTTTAAATTATTACAAAACAGAAAGAACAAAATGAACCTCAGGTATTACACACTCTTAAAACACAAGGAACATATTCTTTATGCAGTCTGCCTTCTCTCCCACGCCATCTGCATTTTCTTAAATCTTCATTACGGATTTACGTTTATTGCAAAATACAACATGGGTGTCGTTCTGTTTTACGGTGTTTTCATTCTTTTGTGTTCGAACAGGCACAAACAGTTTTTCATAAACCTGGCCTACACTGAGATTCTGTTTTATTCACTTTTTGTAACTTTCATAACCGGCTGTGACTTTGGAACAACTCTTTACAACATCTGTGTAATCCCGTCGCTTTTCTTTTTTATTTATTCAGCAAAAACAAGGCTCCTCTATCATGTAATCCTCTCAAGTTTTGCAGCGGCGGTAACTATTTTTATGATCTGGTTTGAGTATGCAAGACCTCATGCCCTGACAGACTTTTTTATTCCTGTAATAAGCGCAAAGCCGGATCTTTACAGGTACCATCTGATTCTGACAACAGTAATTTCTGTACTCATACTTTTATATCTGGCAGTAACAACCCAGATTAATCTTCAGCGCGCTGCCCTTAAAACAAAACGCCATGAAAAAGAACTCGAATACATTGTTAATCACGATCCGCTGACAGGACTCATGAACCGCCGTAAATTTTATCAGCATGTAAAAAAATGTCAGGAGAAAAAACTCAGCGGAACAGGTGATTATGCCATCACTATTTTTGACATTGACAGTTTTAAATCTGTGAACGACATATACGGCCATGAATACGGAGACGCAGTCCTTAAAAACATTTCTTCTGAAGTTTCAGCCCTGCTCCCAAAATCTTCCTGGCTTGCACGCTGGGGCGGTGAAGAGTTCATCATCCTTTTTGAAAATTACGGGCAGGAAGTGCTTGATGTACTCGAAAAAATCCGCAGCGCAATTGAAAATACAGTTACAGTCTGCAAGGATAAACAGATAAAAATTACACTTACCTTCGGAGTAAGTTCATCCCGTGAAAATGACAACGCAGACAAAATAATAATAGACGCAGACAACCAGCTGATGTACGGCAAGAAAAACGGCAAAAACAGAGTCGTTGTCTCAAAAGGATACTAAAAAAATGCATGATTCTGTAAAGCACGCCCTTCATTCATTCAGTACAGACAGATACCTTACAGTCCTGACAGGCTCTGTAATTCTCCACACCCTCTGGCTGCCTGTCTTTATATATCTTTCAGGAAAAGATTTTCTGGGCTCTATCATTGCTGACAGCGTAACGATTCTGATTGAACTTACCCTCATCCTCTACCACTCAAAAATCAAAAAAATTGTTTCAATAACAATCTTTCTTCTGTGTGTATCTTTCTTCTGTCTGACCCAGGCGCTTACGACAAGACTGGTCTGCGGCATGGAATATGTACTGATTGCCTGCATTCCCGGGCTATTTCTCCTTTCAAAAGATGAAAAGACCTCAAGAACTTACGTCATCACCATGAATTTCATACTGATTCTTTCAGTAGCATTCATTACATACTTAAAGCTGGCAGCTCTTCCTCCTGAAGATATTTTTGATGAAAAAAGACAGTGGTTTTATGTTTCAAGCCAGGTTTTCTATACAGTTACAATCATGGCCCTGCTTGTCTACGGCTGTCTTGCAACAGACATTACAATGAGAAGATTAAAAAACAAGCGTGTGTTCCTTCAGAAAAAAATGGATTATCTTGCAAAACACGATTATCTGACAGGCCTGATGAACCGCCGCCGCACGATGGAAATTTTTGATGACGTTAAATACGAAAAACTCTCCTCAGGAACAGATTACGCAATCGCTATTTTTGATATAGATGATTTTAAAAAGATAAATGACAGCTGGGGACACGATGCAGGTGACTTCATTCTGAAAACATATTCAAAAACTGTCTGGGATTATTTTAAAGAACCTGTAAGGATCGGAAGATGGGGCGGTGAAGAGTTTTTAATCGTCTTCCCGGAAATAGACGAGAACACTATCTACGAACTTGAAAACGCCAGAAAATCTTTCTCAGAAAAGCCGGTAATCTACGAAGGAAACGAAATCAGCGTTACGGCAACTTTCGGGCTGAGCTCTTCCCGTAACTTTACAGAACCTGTTGATGTTTTAAATGATGCTGACGAAAATCTGTATATCGGCAAGCAGAACGGAAAAAACAGGCTGGTTGTATCTGAAAAGTTTTAGTTCAGACAGATTTTAAGGATACAGCCCTTTTCCGGCAGTTTTCCTGTTCCAAATCAGTACAAAAAATGATATAGTAGGCTCATTATGAAAAAATCACTTTTTATTGTTTTACTTTTTGCATTCACTTCTGCCTTTTTTTCCTGCAGTTCAACTCCAAAAGAAATCCCGGAAATGACTTCTCAGGAACTTATCCAGAACGGACAGACAAATTACGAAGCAGGAAATTACAAGGCTGCATTAGTATGGTATGAAACTGCAATTGAAAGGTTCAGTGACTGGCCTAATGTTTACATTGAAGCCCGCTATGAAATAGGCCATGTATACATGAAACAGAAAAAATACACTAAAGCGCAGGCCGTTTTTAACGAAATTATCGAAATCTATAAAAATTCAACACCTGGCTCTCTTCCGGCTGCCTACAAAAAGCTCGCTGAAATCGAACTGGCAAAAATCAAATAAAACTTCAGCCCGAAGACGGCTTAACTGCCGTTCTATCTGCCGCGGTCAGTCTTGTTGTCAGGTACAATAATTGCATCAATTATTACATTGCGCGCCACTGCTGTATCTGCAACAAGTTTTTTTGTATAGCGCCCGGTTCCCCGCGGAGACGGATGAGGTTCAGCATCCCCTATAAGAATTATTTTTCTGTACGCATCATTGCGCCAGTTATAGAAAGTAAGTCCCGCGTACAGAGCTTCATAAACTGCTTCAGGAACATCCCCGCCTTCATTGCCGTGAATTACAAAGGCATTAAGATTTTTATTAAAAACTTCAACCTTATCAGTAAACTCAAATTTTTTGACAGGAAGTCCCATCAGACGGAAAGTGTCGTTGTAATCCCTGTAAAGTAAAAGTCCAAGCCTTACATTTCCAAAACCTTTAAGTGCTTCAATCAGCCGCGGAATCCATTCATCACGGAGTTTCTGAACGTCATCTTTCATACTGCCGGTTGCATCCACAGCAAAAATTACATCAGCCTTTTCTTTTGGATTTATTCTCTCAAGACTGGCCATAATGTCATCAACAATTGTATCAGGTCCTTTAGAATAAACCATTTCACCACCGTTAAAATTAGCAATATCACTGAAAACGGCAGCCGCAACAGGGTTATAGTCATCAGTCAGGACAATAGGCTCTTCAAAAACTTCAGCCTCAGCCTTTTTTTCAGTTTTCTTTTCAACGTTTTTTACAGTTTTTACTTTTTCAGCCGGCTTTGACTGAGCCTTTCCAAGATCAAACATAAAAGGATTATCAGAATAGTTTCCGCTGTAATCTCCGTATTTTTTTTCAAAACTGCGTATATTTATAAAAGTTCCTTTTCCGATTTTTACTGTTCCGTGTCTGCTCCACTCATAACCGAAATATATTTCTGACGGAATATAAATATGAAAGGCAAGCCCGAATTCCCTGTCAACTTCAGGCGTTGAATCAATAAGGGAATATTTAGAAAGCTGCGATTCAAGGAGTTTTCCGTTAAGGAAACGTTTTTCATCTCCATTTACAGAATTGTACTCACCGGCCCTGTAAGCATAATTGTCTTTGCTGCCTTCAGGATCCTTTGTCGTTTCGGTAAGCATTACAGATTCAATGCCGCTCTTCTTGCGGATATAAAGGTGATAGCCTCTGACAGTCGAAAAATCACTTCCTTCTTCATAAACAAGACGAAGATCATTTCCGCCAATAAAAAGAGAATCAGACAGGCTTTGTGAAAAAATGGCCTGAACAGCGCAAATCATTACAGCAAAAGAAATTAAATACTTTTTCATACTTTCTTATCGGCATTAAGACGTGTTGAATTTAGAACAAACTATGATATACTTAAAAATCAAGTAAAACTATGAGCAGCGATTCAAATAATAATGATTTTACATCAGTAGATTTAAGCGAATTTATAGATCCTGAAGCAGAAGAACAGGACACTTCAGAAGACGGAATCGTTATCCTCACTCCGAACCAGAAAGTCCTCTGCGATGAATTAAGTTCACGAATTGCACTTTATTCGCCCCAGCACCAGGACATCTACAACAAGCGTATGGCTGACTTAAAACGGCTTGCCGCTTCAATTGCAGAATTTCCTTCACTGCTTACCCGTGCCACCCTTACTTCAGAAACAAGAACTCCACAGGATATTGTTGAACTTTTAATCAATCCTGCTTCAGATTACGGACGGACTTTTATTCAGCTTCCGAGTAAAGCAACTTTAGGTAAAGGCTTTTTAACAGCAAAACTCCATACTTTTTCTTCCCTGGCAAAACTGGCACAGCAGGTTAACCGCAATATGGACCTTAAAACAGCAGCAGAAATTGCCCTGGAACCTGAAGCGTGGACAGAGGAACCTGACGAAAACTCCCTGTCAAAAATTTCAAGTAAACTGATTCAGGCATTTAAAGACGAAACAGTTTCAATGATGTTCCTTCTCCTGGTAGAAGACGTATACTTAAATCTTGTAAAAGACGAAACACTTGCAATAGATTTCCGCCGTCAGCTCGGCACTTCCCTCCTCTTACTCTGGGAACACCGTGCAGACCAGAATATTGCAGACATTGCCCCTGTCCTGACTTCAGTATGGAAAGCACGCCGTACGCTTGCTCCTGCCTTTGGAACAATGA